>NZ_JBSFDF010000002.1:0-286497 GCF_053593795.1 Streptomyces sp. NPDC002104
CGACTGGATCGACTGGTACAACTACCACCGACCCCACACCGGCATCCAAAGCCAAACACCCGCCAGCCGCGTCACCAACCTGCCCGGACAACACACCTAGGCCGTGCGCCGCCGGGCCAGCAGGGTCCAGCCGCCGAGCACGAGCAGCAGCAGCGTCCCCGTGCCGAAGCCGGCGCCCGCGACCATCCGCATCACCGACCGGTTCTCCGCGGCAACGCCGGCCTCCACCGCCGTGGTGCCCTCCTTGGCGGCCGTACGGTCCTCGGCCCCCACCCCGAACCCGGCCGCCGCGAGGTCCTCCGCGTACGCCGGAGCCTTGCCCGGGGCCCCGATGATCTGCGTGCGCAGGGTCAGCGGGACGGGCACCGCGTCCTGGGTGAACTCCCCGGCCTTCCCCGCCATGGTCACCGCGACGTAGTACCAGCCGGCCACCCGGACCGCCCCGAGCTTGCGGTCGGACGCAAAGCGGTTCTCGTAGGCCACCGGCGGTGTCCGCGGCAGCATGAGCCCCGCCTGCTTCCCGTCGTACGAGGCGTCCTCGCTGTCGATCAGGGACCGGTACGGGCTGTACAGCGCGACGGAGAGCCCGGGCGAGGCGTACCCGGAGTCCTTCGTCATCGTCGCCGCCGAGAGTTCCGCCGCGAGGCCCAGCTGCTGCCCCCAGTCGAGCGGCACCCGGTAGTACCGGGTCTGCCCGGGCCGCAGCTCGTCGCTCCACACCCCGCTGTCCAGGGCCCGCGCGTCGTTGAAGCCGGTCCCGCCGGCCCGCGCGGCCGCGTCGCTGCCCGGCAGGGTCGGGGAGGCGGAGGGCCAGACGCTGGGGGCGGCGGTGGGTGCGTTGCTGCCGCCGAGCTTCGGCTCGCGCTGGACCCGCAGTTCCAGGGGCCAGGGCGCCGGGTCCCCGTCCTTGGCCGTCTCGCGCGCGACCTTGACGTAGTAGGTGCCGGTCCCCTGGCAGGCGGCGTCCTCCTGCATGATCCGGCCGCCCACCGCGCTGATGGGGACGGCGTCGTACCCGAAGGAGGCCCGTCCCGGACCGCTCTGGCAGGAGCGGTTCTCGATGCTGAGGACGTCCACCTCCAGGCCGTCGCCGTAGCTCACCTTGGCACCGTGCGGGGGCTGCAGCACCGCGGAGACGTACACGCTCGACCGGTCGTCGAGGTTGAGCCGGTAGTACCGCTCCCCGGGGGCGAGCGTGTCCTTGTAGACCGAGCCGGCCTTCAGCTCCGGCGCACCGGCCGTGGAGGACTTCCCCGCCACCGCGAGCGCACCGTCCGCGCCCCGGTAGGCGGGCACCGGCTGCGGGGTCCCGGCCGCGCCCGCCGCTCCCGGCAGGGCCAGGGCCAGCCCGAGGGCGGCCAGCGCCGCCGCGGCGGCCGTCCGTACCCGACGTACCCCACCCATCACACGCACCCACCCCGAGTTTGCCAACGCAAGCAACTTCTTTGCATACCGCAATAATTCGTCACAGAGCAGCACAAAGCCCCGACCGCAGCGGCAGTCGGGGCTCTGGGATCAACCTCGGGTCTCACACACCGGAACCAGAAGGCACGGAGTCGGTTGCCTCCGTCCACAGGTCCTGCTCCGCACGGTCCGCCTGGATCTGGCGGTACACGAGGAGCCCGCCGATGGCGGCCAGTGCGACCAGGAGCAGCTTCTTCACCGCGCGACCTCGTCTTTCGTTGACGTAGGGGACTTCTGGCGCCCAACAATACACACCGACCGATACCGATCGGTGACCTGTCACCCCACCAACTGGCCCAACGGCAAAGACCCCCAGGCCATGGGCCTGGGGGTCTTCGACACTGTGGGGCTAACAGGATTTGAACCTGTGGCCTCATCCTTATCAGGGATGCGCTCTAACCAACTGAGCTATAGCCCCATCCGCGCTGCGCGCTGACTTCTGAAGGTTAGCGCACAGACCCGGTGACTCCAAAATCGGTTCCCGTGACCCGTCTGCGCAGGTCACCAGCCCCGTTCCCGGAAGCTCTACTCGTCCTCGGCGAGCGTCAGCTCCACACCGCCGACGAAGCCCGCCGACAGGTTGTAGATGAACGCGCCCAGGGTCGCCAGCGCCGTCATGAGCACCACGTCGATGACCGAGATCACCGTCGTGAAGATCAGAACGCGCGGCAGCGACAGGAAGGTCTGGAGGTCGAAGCCGTTGCTCTCGTTCGAGCCGGTGGCCTCACTGATCGTGCCGCCGACGCTGGAGAAGATGCCCATGGCGTCCATGACCATCCACAGCACCACCGCCGCGACGATCGTGCACACGCCCAGCGCGATCGACAGCAGGAAGCTGACCTTCATCACCGACCAGGGGTCCGCCTTGGCCACCCGCAGCCGCGCCTTGCGCGTCCTGGGCGCCGTACGGGCCCCCGTGCGCGGCTTGCGCTGCGCACCGGCGTCGCCGGCCCCGCGCGGCGCCCCGGGGCCCTGGGGCGCCGAGTACGCCTGCGGCGGGTGGTAGGGCTGCTGAGGGCCGGCCCCCGCCTGAGGCTGGGGCGGCTGCGGTCCTCGGGTGTCCGTCACGGTTCCCCCCTGCGCGTCCGCGGCGGGGCCACGGGCACCGTTCGCTCCAGTGTGGGCCGGTCCGGCGCCCGTGGCTCCGCTCACGCTTACTCCTCGTGCTCCCCAGCCGAGGGCTCCGTGCCCCCGGCAGCCTCGGCGGTCAGCCCTTCGGCGGCCGCCTCGGTCCCGATCTCGTTCTCGCTGTCGTCGGCCTCGTCAGTTTCCTGACCGGCCTCCGCGTTGCGGGCGATGCCGACGACGGCATCGCGCTTGCCCAGGTTGATCAGCTGGACGCCCATGGTGTCACGGCCGGTCTCCCGTACTTCGTTGACGCGCGTACGAATCACACCACCGCTGAGCGTGATGGCGAGGATTTCGTCCGTTTCGTCGACCACGAGCGCCCCGACGAGCGAGCCGCGGTCCTCCACGATCTTCGCCGCCTTGATGCCCAGGCCACCACGGCCCTGGACGCGGTACTCGTCCACCGGCGTCCGCTTGGCGTAGCCGCCGTCGGTCGCGGTGAAGACGAACGTACCGGGCCGGACCACGCTCATGGACAGCAGTTCGTCCCCTCCGCGGAAACTCATGCCCTTCACGCCCGAGGTGGCGCGGCCCATCGGGCGCAGCGCGTCGTCGGTCGCCGTGAAGCGGATCGACTGCGCCTTCTTGCTGATGAGCAGCAGGTCGTCCTCGGCGGACACCAGCTCGGCGCCGATCAGCTCGTCGTCGCTGCCGTCCTCGGTCTCCCGCAGGTTGATGGCGATGACGCCACCCGAACGGGGCGAGTCGTAGTCCTTGAGCGCCGTCTTCTTCACCAGGCCGCCCTTGGTGGCCAGGATCAGGTACGGGGCGGCCTCGTAGTCGCGGATCGCGAGGATCTGGGCGATCTTCTCGTCCGGCTGGAAGGCCAGCAGGTTCGCCACGTGCTGCCCGCGGGCGTCGCGGCCGGCGTCCGGCAGCTCGTACGCCTTGGACCGGTAGACCCGGCCCTTGTTCGTGAAGAACAGCAGCCAGTGGTGCGTGGTGGACACGAAGAAGTGGTCGACGAGGTCGTCCTGCTTCAGCTTCGTGCCGCGCACGCCCTTGCCGCCGCGCTTCTGCGAGCGGTAGTCCTCGGTCTTGGTGCGCTTGACGTACCCGCCGTGGGTGATCGTGACGACGATGTCCTCTTCGGCGATCAGGTCCTCCATGGACATGTCGCCGTCGAAGGGCACCAGCTTGGAACGCCGGTCGTCGCCGAACTTCTCGACGATGGCCGCCAGTTCCTCGCTGACGATCTGACGCTGGCGCTCCTCGGAGGCCAGGATCGCGTTGTACTCGTTGATCTTGGCCTGGAGCTCGTCGTGCTCGGCGACGATCTTCTGCCGCTCCAGGGCCGCCAGGCGGCGCAGCTGCATCTCCAGGATCGCGTTCGCCTGGATCTCGTCGATCGACAGCAGGCCCATCAGGCCCTCGCGGGCGATCTCGACCGTGTTGCTGCGCCGGATCAGCGCGATGACCTCGTCGATCG
This sequence comes from Streptomyces sp. NPDC002104, assembly GCF_053593795.1. Taxonomy (NCBI): domain Bacteria; kingdom Bacillati; phylum Actinomycetota; class Actinomycetes; order Kitasatosporales; family Streptomycetaceae; genus Streptomyces; species Streptomyces sp. NPDC002104. Next base: position 4,022 of record NZ_JBSFDF010000002.1, read on the forward strand.
CGTCCAGCGCCTTGAGCAGACCGCGCAGGATGTGGGCGCGCTCCTCCGCCTTGCGCAGGCGGAAGCGCGTGCGCCGGACGATGACCTCGATCTGGTGCGTCACCCAGTGGCGGATGAACGCGTCGATCGACAGCGTGCGCGGCACGCCGTCCACCAGCGCCAGCATGTTCGCGCCGAAGTTCGTCTGCAGGTCGGTGTGCTTGTACAGGTTGTTCAGCACGACCTTGGCGACGGCGTCGCGCTTGAGGACGATCACCAGGCGCTGGCCGGTCCGGGACGAGGTCTCGTCGCGGACGTCGGCGATGCCGCCGACCTTGCCGTCCTTCACCAGGTCGGCGATCTTCTGCGCCAGGTTGTCGGGGTTGGTCTGGTACGGAAGCTCCGTGACCACCAGGCACTGGCGGTTCTGGATCTCCTCGACCTCGACCACCGCGCGCATCGTGATGGAGCCGCGACCGGTCCGGTACGCCTCCTCGATGCCCTTGCGGCCCACGACCAGGGCGCCCGACGGGAAGTCCGGGCCCTTGATCCGCTCGATGAGCGCGTCCTGGAGCTCCTCGTGCGAGGCCTCCGGGTGCTCCAGCGCCCACTGGGCGCCGGCCGCGACCTCGCGCAGGTTGTGCGGCGGGATGTTGGTGGCCATGCCGACCGCGATACCGGCGGAGCCGTTGATCAGCAGGTTCGGGAACCGCGCCGGAAGGACGGTCGGCTCCTGGTTGCGGCCGTCGTAGTTGTCCGTGAAGTCGACGGTCTCCTCGTCGATGTCCCGGAGCATCTCCATGGCCAGCGGCATGAGCTTGCACTCGGTGTACCGCATCGCGGCCGCCGGGTCGTTGCCCGGGGAGCCGAAGTTGCCGTTGGAGTCCACCAGCGGCATGCGCAGCGACCACGGCTGGGCCAGACGGACCAGGGCGTCGTAGATCGAGGAGTCACCGTGCGGGTGGTACGTGCCCATGACGTCACCGACGACGCGGGCGCACTTGTAGAAGCCCTTCTCGGGCCGGTAACCGCCGTCGTACATCGCGTACAGCACACGACGGTGGACCGGCTTGAGGCCGTCCCGTACGTCGGGCAGCGCGCGCGAGACGATGACGGACATCGCGTAGTCGAGGTAGGAGCGCTGCATCTCCGTCTCGAGCCCGACGGGCTCGATGCGCACGACGGGCTGCTCCTCGGCGGATTCAGCGGCGGTGGGCGTGGTTTCGTCGGCCATTGCTGGTCAAAGGTCCTTTCAGGCGGTCAGCTGAGCCGACTCAGATGTCGAGGAAGCGAACGTCCTTGGCGTTGCGCTGGATGAAGGAGCGCCGGGCTTCGACGTCCTCACCCATCAGCACCGAGAACAGGTCGTCGGCCTGCGCGGCGTCGTCCAGGGTGACCTGGCCGAGCACGCGGTGGTCCACGTCCATGGTGGTGATGCGCAGTTCCTCGGCGTTCATCTCGCCCAGACCCTTGAAGCGCTGGATCGAGTCTTCCTTGATCCGCTTGCCGTTCTGCTTGCCGAGCTCGACCAGGGCGTCGCGCTCGCGGTCCGAGTACGCGTACTCGAAGTCGTCGCGGCCCCACTTGATCTTGTACAGCGGCGGACGCGACAGGTACACGTGCCCGGCCTCGACCAGCGGCCGCATGAAGCGGAACAGGAAGGTCAGCAGCAGGGTGTTGATGTGCTGGCCGTCGACGTCGGCGTCCGCCATCAGGATGATCTTGTGATAGCGGAGCTTCTCGATGTCGAAGTCCTCGTGCACACCCGTGCCGAAGGCGCTGATCAGCGCCTGGACCTCGGTGTTCTGGAGGATCTTGTCGATGCGCGCCTTCTCGACGTTCAGGATCTTGCCGCGGATCGGCAGGATGGCCTGGTACATCGGGTTGCGGCCGGACTTCGCCGAGCCGCCGGCCGAGTCGCCCTCGACGATGAAGATCTCGCACTTGGTCGGGTCGTTGGACTGGCAGTCCGACAGCTTGCCCGGCAGCGAGGCCGACTCCAGCAGACCCTTGCGACGGGTGAGGTCACGGGCCTTGCGGGCCGCGACGCGCGCCGTGGCCGCCTGGATCGACTTGCGGATGATGTCCGCGGCCTCGTTCGGGTTGCGGTCGAACCAGTCGTTGAGGTGCTCGTGCACGACCTTCTGCACGAAGGTCTTCGCCTCCGTGTTGCCCAGCTTGGTCTTCGTCTGGCCCTCGAACTGCGGCTCGCCCAGCTTCACCGAGATGATCGCCGTCAGACCCTCGCGGATGTCCTCACCGGCGAGGTTGTCGTCCTTCTCGCGCAGGAACTTCTTCTCGCGCGCGTAGCGGTTCACCAGACCCGTCATCGCCGCGCGGAAGCCCTCTTCGTGGGTACCGCCCTCGTGCGTGTGGATCGTGTTCGCGAAGGAGTAGACGCCCTCGGTGTACTGCGAGTTCCACTGCATCGCGATCTCGACCGAGAGCATGCGCTCCTTGTCCTCGGCCTCGACGTCGATGACGGTCGGGTGGATCAGCTCGCCCTTGCGCGCGTTCAGGTACTTCACGAAGTCGACGATGCCGCCCTCGTAGTGGTACTTGACCGTCCGCGCCTGCTGGTCGTCGGTCTCCTCGGCGGTGTCCGCGCCCATCGTGGCCTTCGCCGACTCGCGCTCGTCCGTCAGCGAGAGGGTCAGGCCCTTGTTGAGGAAGGCCATCTCCTGGAAGCGGCGCGAGAGCGTCTCGAAGGAGTACTCGGTGGTCTCGAAGATGTCGCCGTCGGCCCAGAAGGTCACCGAGGTGCCCGTCTCGGACGTCTCCTCGTTCTTCAGCAGGGCCGCGGTGGGGACACCGAGCTTGTAGTCCTGGGTCCAGCGGAAACCGTCGGTCTTGACCTCGACGGCCACCTTGGTGGACAGGGCGTTCACGACGGAGACGCCGACGCCGTGCAGACCGCCGGAAACGGCGTAGCCGCCACCGCCGAACTTGCCGCCCGCGTGCAGCACCGTCAGCACGACCTCGACGGCCGGCTTCCCCTCGGACGGCACGATGCCGACCGGGATACCGCGGCCGTTGTCGACCACGCGTACGCCGCCGTCGGCGAGGATCGTCACGTCGATGGTGTCCGCGTGCCCGGCCAGGGCCTCGTCGACCGAGTTGTCGACGACCTCGTACACGAGGTGGTGGAGCCCGCGCTCACCGGTCGAGCCGATGTACATGCCGGGCCGCTTGCGGACCGCGTCCAGGCCCTCGAGGACCTGGATGGCACTGGCGTCGTACGAGGACGTGACCTCGCCGTTCTGGCCGACTGTGGACTGGTTGTCGTTGGGGTTGCCGGAATCGGCCACGAAGCGCCCTTTCTGGCACAGCACAGGCCGTACTCCGGGCCGGCATGCATGCAAGCGGGAGCGGCTGCGTCGATCTGCGTTGTCAGCGGTGGTCAGCTTTACTCGACTGGATCCCGCGCGTGCGCGGGATTCTCGTTCAGTCTACCGGTATCACCCCCATGAATGGGCGTTTGCCGGTACCTGAGTCCGCATGTGCCGCCCGGAAACTCCTCTCTCCGACTCCCCATATACGGGCAGGGGCCCAAAGAGGCTCACACGGGCATTGAGAGCTTCGGGCTGTCAACCTCCCGCTACCGTGAGGGACACCACCCGCGACCGCGTCCGTACGGGTGACCGCCCGACCCCTACTCACCCGTACGGGTGTGCGCGCGGGCAGGCGTACGAAGTCCCCCGCGCGCGGTCGCACCACGCCGGGCCGGACTCCCCCCGATCACCCGTAGGTGTCCCCCGGGCCGGTGCTCCCCGGCGCCCGCCAGGGCCCGTACCGCTTCGGCCCGCCGCCCGGACCGTGCACCTTGATCAGCCTGACGGTGCCCTGCCCCAGGTCCGCGTTGAGCCGCGCCACCAGCTGCGGGGCCAGCAGCTTCAGCTGCGCCGCCCACGCCGAGGAATCACAGCGCACCACCAGCTCGCGGTCCTCGTACCGGTCCGGCACGCAGTGCGTCGCGATGTCCTGGCCGACGATCTCCGGCCAGCGCTCCATCACGCCCGCCACCGCCATCGGCATCTCCCAGCCGCGCTCCGTGCGCAGCCGGTCCAGCGCCGCCATCAGCGGCATCGGGTCCCGGCCGTCCGCGCGGGCGCCCGAGCGCAGACCCGGCTGGTAGCGGCCCTTCTTGTTCTGCGCCGCGTTGCCGCGGGCCCGCGCCTGCTCGCGCGCCGCCGCCAGCGCCTGGCGCGCCAGGTCCACGCCCGAGGGCTCGGGCACCTTGCGCGGCGGCTCCTGCGCGGCCGGCTCCTGCTTCTTGCCGCTCACAGCCGGGTCACCTCCCCGCCCGACACCGCGAACCGGGTCCCGACCAGCACCCCGGGCACGTCGTCGTCCACCGCCGCCGTCACCAGCACCTGCTCGCCCGGCGCCACCAGCTCCGCCAGCCGCTCCCGGCGCCGCGCGTCCAGCTCCGCGAACACGTCGTCGAGGATCAGCACCGGCTCGCTGCCCTCCGCGCGCAGCAGCTCGTAGGAGGCCAGCCGCAGCGCCAGCGCGTACGACCAGGACTCGCCGTGGCTCGCGTACCCCTTGGCCGGCAGCTCCCCGAGCCGCAGCACCACGTCGTCGCGGTGCGGGCCGACCAGGGTCACCCCGCGCTCGATCTCGCCCTTGCGCACCTCGGCCAGGGAGCCGAGGAGGACCTCGTACAGCGCCTCGCGGGTGCGCGCCTCCCCGCGGTCCACCTGCTCGCCCGCGGAGGACTTGTAGGCCACCCCGAGCGGGCCGCCGCCGGGCGCGAGCTGCTCGTACGCCTTGTCCGCCAGCGGCAGCAGCGTCGCGAGCAGGTCGAGCCGGTGGGCCAGCAGCTCCGCGCCCGTGCGCGCCAGGTGCTGGTCCCACACGTCGAGGGTGGACAGGTCCAGCGAGCGGCCGCCGTGCCGGCGGGCCATCGCCGCCGACTTCAGCAGGGTGTTGCGCTGCTTGAGCACCCGTTCGTAGTCCGAGCGGACGGCCGCCATGCGCGGCGAGCGGGCCGTGACGAGCTCGTCGAGGAAGCGGCGCCGCTCCCCCGGATCGCCCTTGACCAGAGCCAGGTCCTCGGGGGCGAACAGCACCGTGCGCACGATCCCCAGCACGTCCCGCGGCCTGACCTGCGAGGACCTGTTGATCCGGGCCCGGTTGGCGCGGCCCGGGTTCAGCTCCAGCTCCACGAGCTGCTGCCGCTCGCCCTGGGTGACGGCGGCCCGGATGACGGCCCGCTCGGCCCCCATCCGCACGAGCGGGGCGTCCGCGGAGACGCGGTGGCTGCCGAGCGTCGCGAGGTAGCCGATCGCCTCGACGAGATTGGTCTTGCCCTGGCCGTTGGGGCCCACGAAAGCGGTGACGCCCGGGTCGAGCGGAACCTCGGCCCGGGCGTACGAGCGGAAGTCGGCCAACGAGAGATGGGAAACGTGCATGTGGCGCCGACCTCCCCCGGCTTCCTGCTGCTCTGCCGTGCTCCGCTCCACAGGCTGTGCACCGGCGGACCGTGATCCGGCGGACTGTGCACCGGTGGACCGTGGAGCCTGTGGAGCGGTTGTGGATTACTTCTTCTCGACCGCGTGGCCGCCGAACTGGTTGCGCAGCGCGGCGATCATCTTCATCTGCGGGGAGTCCTCCTGGCGCGAGGCGAAGCGCGCGAAGAGCGAGGCCGTGATCGCGGGCAGCGGCACGGCGTTGTCGATCGCGGCCTCGACCGTCCAGCGGCCCTCGCCAGAGTCCTGCGCGAAACCGCGCAGCTGCTCCAGGTGCTCGTCCTCGTCCAGCGCGTTCACGGCCAGGTCCAGCAGCCAGGAACGGATGACCGTGCCCTCCTGCCAGGACCGGAAGACCTCGCGGACGTCGGTGACCGAGTCGACCTTCTCCAGGAGCTCCCAGCCCTCGGCGTAGGCCTGCATCATGGCGTACTCGATGCCGTTGTGGACCATCTTCGCGAAGTGCCCCGCGCCGATCTTGCCCGCGTGCACCGCGCCGAACTCGCCCTCGGGCTTCAGTGCGTCGAAGACCGGCTGGACGGCCGCGACGTGCTCCTTGTCGCCGCCGTACATCAGCGCGTAGCCGTTCTCCAGGCCCCATACGCCGCCGGAGACTCCGCAGTCCACGAAGCCGATGCCCTTGGCCGCCAGCTCGGCGCCGTGCTTCTCGTCGTCGGTCCAGCGGGAGTTCCCGCCGTCGACGACGATGTCGCCGGGCGAGAGCAGCCCCGCGAGCTCGTCGACGGTGGACTGCGTCGCCGCGCCGGCGGGGACCATCACCCACACCACGCGGGGGGCCTGCAGGCTGTCCACAAGTTCCGACAGGCTGTGGACGTCGGCGAGGTCCGGGTTGCGGTCGTATCCGATGACGGTGTGGCCGGCGCGGCGGATGCGCTCGCGCATGTTGCCACCCATCTTGCCGAGACCGACGAGACCAAGCTCCATCAGGTGGTTCCTTAACCGTTGTGGCCGTCTGTGCCGGGGTGCTCCCCTGCCCGGGGACATCCCCCCGTGCCGAGCCTACGCCGGGCCGCGGCGCCCGGCGCCACGGGCACTCCGGGTGTCGGCTCCGGGGTGCGCGGCGGGCCGCGCACGAGGCTCCGTACGGGCTCCCGCGCGGCCGCCAGGAGCCGCTGCGAGCCCGCTGCGAGCCCGCTGCGAGGCCGCTGCAAGGCCTTTACGGGGCTTCGCGGGCGGGAGGCGGAACGCCCTCGGGCCCGGTCCCGCGGGGAGCGGGGACGGGCCCGAGGGGGCTTGCCGCGTCGTGTCCGGGCTCAGCCGGAGAGGCGGACCGGCATGATCAGGTACTTGTACGCCTCGTCGGCCTCGGCGTCGACCGCCGGGCGGCCGCTGAGCAGCGCCGGCTTGGTGGACGTGGTGAAGCTCAGCTGCGCGGCCGGGGAGTCGATCGCGCTCAGGCCGTCCAGCAGGAAGGTCGGGTTGAAGGCGATCGAGATGTCGTCGCCCTCCAGCTTCGCGTCGACGCGCTCCACAGCCTGTGCGTCGTCGGAGGAGCCGGCCTCCAGGATCAGCACGCCCTGCTCGAAGCTGAGGCGGACCGGGGTGTTGCGCTCGGCGACGAGGGCCACGCGCTTGACGGCCTCGACGAACGGGGCGGTCTCGATCACGGCGACCGAGTTGAACTCCGTCGGGAAGAGCGTGCGGTACTTCGGCAGGTCGCCCTCGAGGAGGCGGGTGGTGGTGCGGCGGCCGGCGCCCTCGAAGCCGATGAGGCCCTCGCCCTGGCCGGAGCCCGACAGCGCGATGGTGACCGTGTCGCCGCTGGTGAGCGACTTGGCGGTGTCCAGGAGGGTCTTGGCGGGCACCAGGGCCACGGCCGAGGCCTCCGGGTCCTCGGGCTTCCACAGGAACTCGCGGACCGCGAAGCGGTAGCGGTCGGTGGAGGCCAGCGTGACCTTGTCGCCCTCGATCTCGATGCGCACACCGGTCAGCACGGGCAGCGTGTCGTCGCGGCCCGCGGCGATGGCGACCTGGGCGGCGGCGGAGGCGAAGACCTCACCGGGCACGGTGCCGGTCGCGGTGGGCATCGTCGGCAGCGCCGGGTACTCCTCCACGGGCAGCGTGTGGAGGGTGAAGCGCGAGGAGCCGCAGACCACGGTCGCCCGTACACCGTCTGTGGAAATCTCCACTGGGCGGTTGGGGAGGGCGCGGCAGATGTCGGCGAGCAGCCGGCCGGAGACCAGGACCGTGCCGTCCTCCTCGACGTCCGCCTCGACGGAGACGCGGGCCGAGACCTCGTAGTCGAAGCCGGAGAGGGACAGCTTGCCCTCCTCGGCCTTCAGCAGCAGGCCCGCGAGAACGGGCACCGGCGGCCGGGCCGGGAGGCTACGGGCAGCCCAGGCCACCGCCTCCGCGAGTACGTCGCGCTCCACCCGGATCTTCACCGGAAACCGCCTCCTGCTGTTGCTCGCTCGTCCTGCCGGCCTTCGTCGTCGGCTCGTCGATGCCTCGACCGATGCCGGGGACCAGTCTGACGTACGGCGCCGACAGTCGTGGCTGCTGGCGGTCAAGTCGGGAGCGAGGTGTCGGGGAGGGCGATCCACCGAGTTGTGCACAGGTCCTGCTTGAAAACCGAAACCGGGCTAACTCTCTATGGGGGTAGTAGTAGGGCCTGTGGAAACGGTGGATAACAGTGTTTCCACAGGTCAGCCCCGGTTTTTTATGCACACACCCTGTGGGCGACACCGGTGGACAACCTCGTGTCTCTGTGGAGAACGAAAACTTCTGCACAGGCCATCCCCAGATGACCCCGACTACTCCACAGGTGTGTCCCCAGGTTTTCCCGAGTACTCCACAACCCAAACGTCGACTTCGGTGTGACGGCTTTCACTCGGGGCGGTGATGGAGGGTTCCCCGTTGCCGAACAGTGGACAACGGTGTGGGGAAGTCGTCTGATCCTGTGCACAGGACCCGGGAAGCTGTGGACCGGCGGTGGACAACGCGGTGGACAGGCCTGTGGATGAATATTTCGTCCACAGGCTGTGGACAGTCGTTGCGCACAAATCCACAGGGGTCTGACCAGCCCTGATGGTGCCTCACACCTGGGGCCTGTGGACAGTCTTGTGGGTAGCGGACCCCGTCCCCAGGGTGTGGACGGAAGAAAGTCGCCCAATCTGTGGATGAGTTGCCTCCCAGGGGGCGTATTCGAACAGGTTGGGGGCGCGCACATGAAGAAGGGCGCCCCCGAAGTGACCCGGGAGCGCCCTCTTAAAGCGTTTGGAAGGGCTCGGCGAAGGGCTCGGCGGCGCCCGTACGGCACGTCCACGGAGCCGGCGTCAGCCGTTCTTGATGCGGTTGGTGAGCTCGGTCACCTGGTTGTAGATGGACCGGCGTTCCGCCATCAGGGCGCGGATCTTGCGGTCCGCGTGCATGACGGTGGTGTGGTCGCGGCCGCCGAACTGCGCGCCGATCTTGGGCAGCGAGAGGTCCGTGAGCTCCCGGCACAGGTACATGGCGATCTGCCGGGCGGTGACCAGCACGCGGCTGCGCGAGGAGCCGCACAGGTCGTCCACGGTCAGGCCGAAGTAGTCGGCGGTGGCGGCCATGATGTCCGTCGCCGTGATCTCGGGTGCGCTGTCCTCGCCGCCGGGGATCAGGTTCTTCAGCACGTCCTCGGTCAGGCCGAGGTCCACCGGCTGCCGGTTCAGGCTCGCGAAGGCCGTGACCCGGATCAGCGCCCCCTCCAGCTCGCGGATGTTGCGCGAGATCCGGGAGGCGATGAACTCCAGCACCTCCGGCGGGGCGTTGAGCTGCTCCTGCACGGCCTTCTTGCGCAGGATCGCGATGCGGGTCTCCAGCTCGGGCGGCTGGACGTCGGTGATCAGACCCCACTCGAAGCGGTTGCGGAGCCGGTCCTCCAGGGTGACGAGCTGCTTGGGCGGCCGGTCGGAGGAGAGCACGATCTGCTTGTTGGCGTTGTGGAGCGTATTGAAGGTGTGGAAGAACTCCTCCTGCGTCGACTCCTTGCTCGCGAGGAACTGGATGTCGTCGACGAGCAGGATGTCCATCTCGCGGTAGCGCTTGCGGAACGCGTCGCCCTTGCCGTCGCGGATCGAGTTGATGAACTCGTTGGTGAACTCCTCGGAGCTCACGTACCGCACCCGGGTGCCGGGGTAGAGGCTCCGCGCGTAGTGCCCGATGGCGTGCAGCAGGTGCGTCTTGCCGAGGCCCGACTCCCCGTAGATGAAGAGGGGGTTGTACGCCTTCGCCGGCGCCTCGGCGACGGCCACTGCGGCGGCGTGCGCGAAGCGGTTGGAGGCGCCGATGACGAAGGTGTCGAAGAGGTACTTGGGGTTCAGCCGGGCGGTCGGCTCCAGCGGGCCCGAGGTGGAACCGCCGGACGGCGCCGAGGGCGCGGGCCGGCTGGGCGCCGGCCGCGGGGCGGACTGCTGCTCGTAACCCTGCTGCTCGTACGGGCGGGCGGAGCGCTGCTGCTGACCGTTGTACCCCTGGTCCTCGTACTTCTGCTGTTCGTAGGAGCCCTGGTCGTAGGAGGAGGGCTCCGACTGCTGCATGTAGCCGGGCTGCGGGGAGGCGTACGGATCGCGCTCAGGGAAGCCGCCGAGGCGGGGCTGCTGCCAGCCGTAGTCGTCCTGCTGGCCGCCGCGGGGCCAGGCGCCGGGCTCGGAGCGCTGCTGCTGGTAGTCCGGGTAGGCGGGACGGGCATTGGGGAGCTGGTCGTCGGCCGGGCCGGTGTGACCGCCGGGGCCCGTGTGGCCCATGGGCCCGGTGTGACCGCCGGGGCGCTGACCGCCGTACGGTTCGTAGCCCTCGCGTGAGGAAGACGCGGAGGGGGCCGGGGGCGAGGGTTCGCCGGCGGAGTCGTCGACGGTGATCGCGATCCGGATGGGCCGGCCGCACTCGCGGCTGAGGGCGTCGCTGATCAGCGGGGCGAGCCGGCCCTCGAGGATGCGCTTGCCGTACTCATTGGGGACGGCGAGCAGCGCGGTGTCCGCCACCAGGGCCAGGGGCTGACAGCGCTCGACCCACTGCTTGTCCTTGGGCTCGATGCTGTTCTGTCCCTCCCCGAGGAGGCCTTCGAGCACCCTTGGCCACACTGCGGCAAGATCGGCAGGTACGTCAGCCACAGAGCACGCTCTCTCAGAGGGGGTCCCGTCCCACGAATGTGTGGTTCTTTGGGACGGTCGGGACAAAAAATCCAGGGTCAGGCAACGGTAGTCAGGCCAGCGGGTACGGTTCAAGTCGTTGTCCACAGCCTGTGCACAGTGTGGGGCACCGCCGCCTCGGTTTGACCGGATGGCGTAGCCGCGCGTACCGTAACGAGGTCGAGTTGTCGATGGCTGCTGCCGCCTGCCTACCGATGGGCGAAGATCACTGGTTGTGATCGTTTTGCGGTGCCACTCGGGCGAACACGCGAGTTTTCTCCTCGTGGGCGCACGGTGACAGCCAGGCGATGTCCCGCCTAAACGATTTATTCTCTGGAGCCCCCGAGTGAGCAAGCGCACCTTCCAGCCGAACAACCGCCGTCGTGCCAAGACCCACGGCTTCCGCCTGCGGATGCGTACCCGTGCCGGTCGCGCGATCCTCGCGAACCGTCGTGGCAAGGGCCGCGCCGCCCTCTCCGCGTAACTGACGGGCGGATCGTGACGTCGTGCTGTCTCCCGAAAATCGGCTGAGGCGGCGCGAGGACTTCGCGAGCGCGGTACGTCGAGGTCGTCGGGCTGGTCGCCCGCTCCTCGTCGTCCACCTACGTACAAGCGGTGCAACGGACCCGCACGAGTCGGGGGAGATCGATCCCTCGACGCGTGCGGGTTTCGTCGTCAGCAAGGCTGTCGGCATCGCCGTGGTACGCAACCGGGTCAAGCGCCGTTTGCGCCATCTCGTCCGCGAGCGGCTGTCTCAGCTGCCCGAAGGTAGCCTGATGGTGGTACGGGCTCTGCCCGGAGCGGGTGATGCCGGTCTCGACGAGCTGGCCCGGGACCTCGACGCCGCACTGCTGCGGCTCTTGGGAGGCGTGGCTCGATGAAGTACCCGCTGCTCGCATTGATCAAGCTGTACCAGTGGACGATCAGTCCGCTGCTCGGGCCGGTGTGCCGCTACTACCCCTCGTGCTCGCACTATGGGTACACGGCCATCGACCGGCATGGTGCGGTGAAGGGGACGGCTCTGACCGCCTGGCGGATCCTGCGGTGCAATCCGTGGTCCCCGGGCGGCGTGGACCACGTCCCACCCCGGAAACGCCCGCGTTGGCACGAGCAGCTGCGCAGTGCGTTGCGTAGATCTCGCAATGCTCAAGGAGCCTGATTAGTGGACACGATTGCCAGTCTGTTCAGCTTTATTACCACGCCTGTCTCGTGGATCATCGTCCAGTTCCACAAGGTGTACGGCGCCATGTTCGGCGCGGACAGTGGCTGGGCCTGGGGCCTGTCCATCGTCTCCTTGGTGGTCTTGATCCGTATCTGCCTGATCCCGCTCTTCGTGAAGCAGATCAAGGCGACGCGCGGCATGCAGGCGATCCAGCCGAAGATGAAGGCGATCCAGGAGCGCTACAAGAACGACAAGCAGCGCCAGTCCGAAGAGATGATGAAGCTGTACAAGGAGACGGGTACCAACCCGCTCTCCTCGTGCCTTCCCATCCTGGCGCAGTCTCCGTTCTTCTTCGCGCTCTACCACGTGCTCGCCGGCATCGCCAACGGCAAGCCGATCGGCGAGATCGACGGCCCGCTGCTGGAGAGCGCGCGCAACGCGCACATCTTCGGTGCCCCGCTCGCGTCCAAGTTCACGGACAGTGCGGACAAGGTCGCCGCTCTGGGCGCCTCGATCACCGACGTCCGGATCGTCACCGCGATCATGATCGTGATGATGTCGCTGTCGCAGTTCTACACGCAGCGCCAGCTGATGCAGAAGAACGTCGACCTCTCGGTCAAGACGCCGTTCATGCAGCAGCAGAAGATGCTGATGTACGTCTTCCCCCTGATCTTCGCGTTCATGGGCATCAACTTCCCCGTCGGTGTCCTCGTCTACTGGCTGACCACGAACCTGTGGACCATGGGCCAGCAGATGTTCGTGATCAACCGGAACCCCACCCCGGGCAGCCTGGCCCAGGACCAGTACCTGACGCGCCTGCTGAAGCAGATCTCCACGCACGGCGAGCTCAAGAGCCGGGGCAAGAAGAAGATCGTCGCGGCGATCGTGGCCAAGGGTCCGGACCGCAACGACAACGAGCGCAAGTTCATCACCGGTCTCAGCAAGCAGGGCCTGGCCGCGCAGGCGGACGGTTCCGTGGCGAAGAGCGTCGAGGCGACGGTCGACTCCGATGCGGCCGGCGGTGGTGGTGCCCAGAAGCGGCAGCAGCCCAAGCGGCAGTCGAAGTCTCAGCGCCAGACGCCCCCCAGCAAGCCCTCTCCCAAGAAGTAAGAAGGAGTCCCTCCCGTGACGGAAGGCACCACCACCGCCGCCGCTGAGAGTGGCGACACCCTGACCCGCCTCGAGCAGGAGGGTGAGATCGCGGCCGATTACCTCGAGGGCCTGCTGGACATCGCCGACCTGGACGGCGACATCGACATGGATGTCGAGGCGGACCGCGCCTCTGTCTCCATCGTCAGCGAGTCCGCGCGCGACCTGCAGAAGCTCGTCGGCCGCGACGGCGAGGTGCTGGAGGCTCTGCAGGAGCTGACCCGCCTCGCCGTGCACCGCGAGACCGGGGACCGCAGCCGGCTGATGCTGGACATCGGCGGTTTCCGTGCGAAGAAGCGCGAGGAGCTGACGGCGCTCGGCGCCAAGGCCGCGGAGGACGTGAGGACGTCCGGCGAGCCCCTGAAGCTGGAGCCGATGACCCCCTTCGAGCGGAAGGTCGTCCACGACGCGGTGGCCGCGGCCGGTCTGCGGAGCGAGTCCGAGGGCGAGGAGCCGCAGCGCTTCGTCGTCGTGCTTCCGGCCTGACCGGAAGCGTGCGTGTCCGGCCCCGTCTGTCTCGCAGGCGGGGCCGATCTTTGTCAGCCTGGCAGTGACGGCAGTGTCGACGTGGGTTCAGAACCATGCGGTACGGAAGGACGGTCCCCGTGACGGAGGCAGCTGAGCTTCCCCCGATGCCCGAAGAAGCACCTGTGGCACCCGAAGAGGCGCGCACGGTGTTCGGTGAGCATTTCCCGGAAGCTGTGCGCTACGCGGAGCTGCTGGCGGACGCGGGGGTCAAGCGTGGCCTGATCGGGCCGCGCGAGGTGCCGCGGCTCTGGGAGCGGCACCTGCTGAACTGCGCGGTGCTCTCGGAAGTGGTGCCCGAGGGCGTCACCGTGTGCGACGTGGGTTCGGGCGCCGGCCTCCCCGGCATTCCGCTGGCCCTGGTGCGGCGGGACCTGAAGATCACGCTGCTGGAGCCGCTGCTGCGCCGTACGAACTTCCTTCAGGAGGTCGTGGAGCTGCTGGGGCTCGACCATGTGACGGTGGTGCGCGGGCGGGCCGAGGAAGTCCTCGGCAAGCTCCCGCCGGTGCACGTGGTGACGGCGCGCGCGGTGGCCCCGCTGGACCGGCTGGCCGGCTGGGGCGTGCCCCTGCTGCGCCCGTATGGGGAGATGCTGGCGCTGAAGGGCGACACCGCCGAGGAGGAGCTGGTGGCGGCGAAGGCCGCGCTGACCAAGCTCGGTGTGGTCAAGACCTCGGTGCTGCACGTCGGCGAGGGGGTCGTGGACCCGCTGTCCACCGTGGTGCGGGTCGAGGTCGGGGAAAGCCCCGGCGGGGTGCGGTTCGCGGCGAAGCGGGCCAAGGCGGCCCGTACGAGCCGTACGCGCCGGCGTCGCTGAGCCCCTTCCGCAGGCACGTCACAGGGGTTTGAGCCCTATAGGTATGGATTTCGGAGTGTCGTAGCGGCCGGATGACTCCGTCCGGGCATCGTGTTTCACGTGAAACGTCGCTCTCTGCTGCACGGAATCATCAGCCGCGGTCGTGCGGCCACGTCCCCCCGTCTCCTCAAGGGCGAAGGGGGGACGGAGTTGTCCACATCGGTGGATTCATCCACAGGAGTACGGGCCCCGCTGGTTCGCGACCCCGGTGACATGGCAGGCTCTGTTCATCGCGAGCCAGCTGCCGAGGAGAGTGACACCGTGCGGTCAGACGCCAACCTTGCGGGGCCGATGGCCGATCCGGTCCCCGGTCCCCGCTCTGAATCCCCGGGCGACGATGTTTCACGTGAAACATCGGCCCCGCCCCTGGTCGACAACGAGGACACGCCCATCGGCCGGGCCGCCCAGATCGCGGTCGAGGCCCTGGGACGTGCGGGTGAAGGCCTGCCCAGGCCCCCGAAGACCCGGATCATGGTGGTGGCCAACCAGAAGGGCGGCGTGGGCAAGACCACGTCGACCGTGAACCTGGCGGCCTCCCTGGCCCTGCACGGTGCGCGGGTCCTGGTGGTCGACCTCGACCCGCAGGGCAATGCCTCGACGGCGCTGGGCATCGACCACCACGCGGACGTGCCGTCCATCTACGACGTGCTCGTGGACAGCCGCCCGCTGATGGAGGTCGTCCAGCCGGTGGCCGACGTGGAGGGCCTCTTCTGCGCGCCGGCCACGATCGACCTGGCGGGTGCCGAGATCGAGCTGGTGTCCCTGGTCGCACGGGAGAGCCGGCTCCAGAGGGCCATTCAGGCGTACGAGCAGCCGCTCGACTACATCCTGATCGACTGCCCGCCCTCGCTGGGCCTGCTGACGGTGAACGCCCTGGTCGCGGGCGCGGAGGTGCTGATCCCGATCCAGTGCGAGTACTACGCGCTGGAGGGGCTGGGCCAGCTGCTGCGCAATGTGGACCTGGTGCGGGCCCACCTGAACCCGACGCTGCACGTGTCCACGATCCTGCTGACGATGTACGACGGCAGGACCCGGCTGGCCTCGCAGGTGGCGGAGGAGGTGCGCACCCACTTCGGCAAGGAGGTGCTGCGCACGAGCATCCCGCGGTCGGTCCGCATCTCGGAGGCTCCGAGCTACGGGCAGACGGTGCTGACCTACGACCCGGGTTCCAGCGGTTCCCTCTCCTACCTGGAGGCGGCGCGGGAGATCGCGCTGCGCGGGGCCGGATTCCAGTACGACCCCCAGCACCCCCATCTGGGTGCGGGCATGAACAACACGCAGAGCATGGCGGAGGGGATCCAGTGAGTGAGCGACGTAGGGGGCTGGGGCGGGGGCTCGGCGCGCTGATTCCCGCGGCTCCCCAGGAGAAGGTGCCGCCGGTGATCGGTGCCGGGTCGACGTCTCCGTCGGCGGTGCCGGTGCTGCCCTCGGAGCGGGGTGTCGCGGCGGCGAAGCTGGCTGCTCTGGCGCAGGCCGATGTTTCACGTGAAACACCGGTGGTGGCCGCGTCCGTGAGCGAGCCGGAGCCGGTTGCCGCTCCGGCGGCCGGTGAGGTCGCGGGGGCCACGTTCGCGGAGCTCCCGATGGACTCCATCACGCCGAACCCGCGCCAGCCGCGCGAGGTGTTCGACGAGGACGCGCTGGCCGAGCTGGTGACCTCCATTCAGGAGGTGGGTCTGCTCCAGCCGGTGGTGGTGCGCCAGTCCGGTCCGGGCCGCTACGAGCTGATCATGGGTGAGCGGCGCTGGCGGGCGTGCCGGGAGGCCGGCCTGGAGCGCATTCCGGCGATCATTCGGGCGACGGACGACGAGAAGCTGCTGCTGGACGCGCTCCTGGAGAACCTGCACCGGGCGCAGCTGAACCCCTTGGAGGAGGCGGCCGCGTACGACCAGTTGCTCCAGGACTTCAACTGCACGCACGACCAGCTGGCGGACCGGATCGGGCGTTCCCGTCCGCAGGTTTCGAACACGCTGCGGCTGCTGAAGCTCTCCCCGCCCGTGCAGCGCCGGGTGGCGGCGGGTGTGCTGTCGGCGGGGCACGCGCGGGCCCTGCTGTCGGTGGTCAGCTCCGAGGAGCAGGACCGTCTGGCGCACCGGATCGTGGCCGAGGGGCTGTCGGTGCGTGCGGTCGAGGAGATCGTGGCGTTGATGGGTTCGGAGTCGCCGAGTGCGGTGAAGCCCAAGGGTCCGCGGGCGGGGGCCCGGGTCGCGCCCGCGCTCAACGAGCTGGCGACGCGGCTGTCGGACCGGTTCGAGACGCGGGTGAAGGTGGATCTGGGTCAGAAGAAGGGCAAGATCACCGTCGAGTTCGCGTCGATGGAGGATCTGGAGCGGATTCTGGGGACGCTGGCGCCGGGTGAGGGCCGGGTGCTGGACCAGGGCGCTGCCGGGGAGTAACCCCCGGGCCGGGGGCGGGTCGTGCCGGTGTGCTCCGGGGCGGACCGCCCCCTTTGCCTTGTCGCGGTTTCGGGTGATTCGAGCTGTGGATACGATGCGGTCATGGGTCGTCGGCTGGTACCGCTCACGCTGGACAACCTTCAAGACCTGCCCCGGCGTTGCCGGTCCTGTGTCTTCTGGGAGCTGGACCCCGTCAGCGGCGAGGCAGCCGTGAAGGCGGGGAACCCTGCCGAGGAGAAGGAGGCGTGGATCTCCGCCGTGCTCCTGGAGTGGGGCTCGTGCGGCCGGGTGGTCTATGTGGACGAGGTTCCCGTGGGGTTCGTTCTGTACGCGCCGCCGGCGTACGTGCCGCGTGCGACCGCGTTTCCGACCAGTCCGGTGTCTCCGGACGCCGTCCAGCTCATCACTTCGTGGATCATGCCGGGGTATCAGGGCCAGGGGCTGGGGCGGGTGATGGTCCAGACGGTGGCGAAGGACTTGCTGCGCAGGGGGTTCCGGGCGATCGAGGCGTTCGGTGACGCCCGGTGGGAGGGGCCGGCCTGTCTGCTGCCGGCGGACCATCTGCTGGCCGTGGGCTTCAAGACGGTACGCCCGCACCCGACGCGTCCCCGGCTGCGGCTGGAGCTGCGGTCCACGCTGTCGTGGAAGGAAGACGTGGAGCTGGCCCTGGACCGGTTGCTGGGCGGGGCCCGGAAGGAACCGGCGCTCCGTCCGCTGTAGGGCGGGTGCGGCCCGGTCCCGTACCGGCCGGGCACGGGGACGGGGCCGCCCCTGGCAGGGAGCGGCCCCGTGTCACGCGATCGCGTCCGGCCGGACGCGGGTGCGTCAGGCCTTGGCGGTGACGAAGCCGTCGAGGTCGCGCAGGATGGCGGCCTTCGGCTTGGCGCCGACGATGGTCTTGACGACCTCGCCGCCCTGGTAGACGTTCAGGGTCGGGATGGACATGACGCCGTACTTGGCCGCCGTCTCCGGGTTCTCGTCGATGTTGAGCTTGACGATCTCGATCTCGTCGCCGTACTCGGCGGCGATGGCCTCGAGGGACGGAGCGATCTGGCGGCACGGACCGCACCAGGCGGCCCAGAAGTCCACCAGGACGGGCTTGTCGTTCTTGAGCACGTCGTCATCGAAGCTTGCGTCGGTGACGGCCTTGAGGGTGCCGGCCACAGCGGCCTCCTTCTCTTCCTGCGGGGAGTGGGGTGTGGTGCTGCTTGAGGGTGTCAGACCGTTGCGTGCGCCTTCTCGGCGTCCGCGAGGGCGGCGAGGAAGCGCTCGGCGTCGAGGGCCGCGGAGCAGCCCGTGCCCGCGGCGGTGATGGCCTGACGGTAGGTGTGGTCGACCACGTCGCCCGCGCCGAACACACCGGTGAGGCTGGTGCGGGTGGAGGGGGCGTCGACCTTGAGGTAGCCCTCGGAGTCGAGGTCGAGCTGGTCCTTGAACAGTTCGGTGCGCGGGTCGTGGCCGACGGCGATGAAGAGGCCGGTCACGGGCAGCGCGGAGGTCTCACCGGTCTTGGTGTTGCGCAGGGTGAGGCCGGTGAGCTTCTGCTCGCCGTGGATCTCCGCGACCTCGCTGTCCCAGGCGAAGGAGATCTTCGGGTCGGCGAAGGCGCGGTCCTGCATGGCCTTGGAGGCGCGCAGGGAGTCGCGGCGGTGGACGATCGTGACGGACTTGGCGAACCGGGAGAGGAAGGTTGCTTCCTCGATCGCGGTGTCACCGCCGCCGATCACGGCGATGTCGTGGTCCTTGAAGAAGAAGCCGTCGCAGGTCGCGCACCAGGAGACGCCGCGGCCGGAGAGGGCGTCCTCGTTGGGCAGGCCGAGCTTGCGGTGCTGGGAACCGGTGGTCACGATCACGGCCTTGGCGCGGTGCACGGTGCCGGCGGTGTCGGTGACGGTCTTGATCTCGCCGGTGAGGTCCACGGACACGACGTCGTCCGGAATCAGCTCGGCGCCGAAGCGCTCGGCCTGGCCACGCATGTTGTCCATGAGGTCCGGCCCCATGATGCCGTCCTGGAAGCCGGGGAAGTTCTCGACCTCCGTGGTGTTCATCAGCGCGCCGCCGGCGGTGACGGCGCCTTCGAAGACCAGGGGCTTGAGCGAAGCGCGTGCGGTGTACAGGGCGGCCGTGTAACCGGCCGGCCCGGAGCCGATGATGATCACGTTTCGTACGTCGCTCACGGGTTGATTCCTCGTCTCTGCGGACTGCCTGCTGCCTACCGGGGGGCCGGTGTGGACTCTCACCCCACCCAACGGATCCTACGGCGCCTGCATTCCCGAGTTGTCCCCCAGAGCTCGCGGGCCTTTCAGCTCCTCGGGTAGGTGCTGGTGAGCAGGGGCTTTCCGGGGGCGCCGGAGGGGTCGGAGACGCAGGCGGAGCCGATGAGATAGGCGTCCACGGAGGCGGGGTCCCCGGGGTGGGGCAGGACGAGGAGGAAGACGTCCTTGCCCTGGTAGGTGCCGGACTCGAGGCCCAGGGGGGCGTCCGTGCGGCCGGTTGCCCGCTGGACGCAGGCGGGTGCGCGGGCCGCCAGGCCGTCGGCCGGGGCGGGGCTCGGCCGGGACGGGGGGTTGTTCTCCACTCCGAAGGTGTTGTTCCGCTCCCCCGCCGTCCTGTCTCCGCCGGCGGCGGTCGCGAGGAGCTCGCGCACCGTGCCGGGGAGCCCCTGGGCCGTGTACTCGGGCGAGCCGGACCGGGACTGTCCGGTGGCCGCGTCGCTCCGCGCGGACATGTCCTGCCCGGTGCGGTCGCCGGACATCAGGCCGAACACCAGGACGCCGGCGGCGCACGCCGCGAGCAGTCCGCCCGCGAGGGCGATCCGGCGGCGTGCGCGACGGCGTCCGGGGCCGGTTGGGCCGGTCGGGTGACCGGAGGGCCGCAGGGCTCCGCCGCGGCCGAGCGGGTCGGGGGTGGTTTCACGTGAAACACCGGGCCCGGATCCCACCTCGCCATCGGGGGCGGGGCCGGCGGGCCCGGGTTCCCCGTGCGGGGTGGTGGCGTCGAGGAGGGCTTCGGCGGCGAGGGCCGCGTCGATCCGGCCGGAGATGTCGACGGGCATCCGGGCGGGACCGGGGAGGGTGCCGAGCAGGGCCCGGATTTCCTCCAGGGAGGCACGGACGTCCGCGCACAGGGGGCAGCCGGAGAGATGGCTGCGTACCTCCGCCGTGCGGGACGGGGAGAGGAGGCCTTCCGCCAGCTCGGAGATCTCCGAGACGTCGGGGTGCCCGACCGTGCCGGTCGCGCCGGTTGTGGGGTTCACGCTCGTCCACCTCCGCCCTTCACTGCCTTGGGGTCCGGGGCCGGGTCCCCGCGGTCTGCCGCCGGTGGGACGGTTGTCCCCGGTGTCCGGTTCCTTCCCCGCTCGATGTCGGTGTTATCCCCGGTCTGCGTGCGCAGATGAGTGAGGAGCGGTACGAGTTTCGCCCTGCCGCGGGCGCAGCGGCTCTTCACGGTGCCGACGGGGACGTCGAGGACGGCGGCGGCCTCGGCGACGGGGTAGCCCTGCATGTCGACGAGGACGAGGGCGGCCCGCTGATCGGCCGGGAGCGTGCTCAGGGCGGCCAGGAGCTGCCGGTGGAGGTCCTGGCGCTCCGCGGGCGCCTCGGCGGACTCGTGGGGCTCCAGGAGGCGCTCCAGGCGGTCCGTGTCGTCGAGGGGGGAGGTCTTGCGGGAGGCAGCCTTGCGGGCGCGGTCCAGGCAGGCGTTCACGGTGATGCGGTGCAGCCAGGTCGTGACGGCGGATTCGCCGCGGAAGGTGTGGGCGGCCCGGTAGGCGGAGACGAGGGCGTCCTGCACGGCGTCGGCGGCTTCCTCACGGTCGCCGAGGGTGCGCAGGGCCACGGCCCACAGCCTGTCCCGGTGCCTGCGTACGAGCTCACCGAAGGCGTCCGGGTCTCCGGCGGCGTGCAGTGACAGGAGTTCCTGGTCGCTGCGGCCGCCGGGTGTGGCTTCGTTCAATGCGGGCCCCCTCCCCTGCTGTCCGTCAGCCCGTGAACTTCACGTCCGTGATGGCCTGCTTGTACCCGGCTCCGGTGTAGGTGTCGGAGGGTGCCCAGGGCATCGCTGTGATCCAGAGCAGCACGTACCGGGTCTTGACCGGCTTGTCCGCGGTCAGGTTGAAGCTGCTGTCCGAGGTCGTGGCCGTGCCGATCTTCGGCATTGCGGAGATCTTGCCCGAGGGGTTCAGGGAGTCGGCCGCGTAGAGCGTGGTGGTGGTGTGGTTGCCCGCGAACCGCAGCGCTATGGAGGCGCTGGTGACCTCGTGTTCGGCGCCGAGGTCGTAGACGATGCCGACGCCGCCCTTGTAGTCCGTGATGTCGGGGCCGTCGACGTAGAACTTGGTCCGCCAGTAGGTGGAGGAGTCCCTGTCGAAGGTGTTCTTGACGCCGTCGGCGTCCTGGTCCTTCCCGTCCGGGGAGTACTCGCGGGCCCGGGAGATGGTGAGGGGGCCGGGGGTCACCTTCTCCGGGGTGTCGTCGGCCTTCTTCTCGTGCGTGGTCTGGCTTCCGCTGGTGCTGCCCTGGTTGTTCCGGTTGAGCAGGGTGTCGGCGAGCTGCCAGCTGCCGAGTCCGAGGGCGGCGATCAGCAGGGCCGCGACGCCCCACTTGAGGACGCGGCCGGTCCGGCTCTGCAGCGGCGGCGGCGGGGGGACGACGGTGACCTGCGTGGTGGGCCTGCCGGGGCCCTGGGGCCTGCCGTAGCTGCCCTGCTGGTAGGTGGTGTGCTGGTACTCCGGGGGCGCGGTGAAGGTGGGCTCCGGGGGACGGATGCGGGGCATCGCGGCCACGGCCTTGGAGAGTTCCTCCGGAGTGGTGCAGGCGGGTTCCTGACGCGAGGCGGTGGCCCCGTCGTTGGCGAGGGCACGCATGGCCAGCTCGCCCAGACCCCGGTGCACGCCCGCGCGGACCTGGTCGGGGGCGATCAGGCCGACGCCCTTGGGCAGGCCGGTGAGTCCGTAGGCGTCGCTCTCGTACGGCCAGCGCTGGGTCAGCGAGGCGTACAGCAGGGCGCCGATGGCCTCGGTGTCCGCGCGCTGCGGGGTCTCGCTGGTGATGCCGCGCAGGGCGGCGTTCACGGCGAGGCCGCGGATGCGGTACTGGCCGGAGGAGGTGCGCAGTATCGCGCTGGGGGTCAGGCGCAGGTGTGCGAGTCCTTCGCGGTGTGCGGCGGCCATGGCCTGGGAGACCTGGCTGACGAGCTGGTAGGCCTCGTGCGGCTCCATGGGGCCCGTGGCGAGGACCGCGGTGAGCTCCGTGGCGTCGGGGAGCCACTCGTGGACGACGTAGACGAGGTCGTTCTCCTCCACGGCGTCGAGCACCTGGACGAACCGGGGGTCGCCGAGCAGGGCCGAGGAGCGGGCGGCGGCCAGGACGGCGCGGGCGCGTGCGTGGTCGGCGGGCAGCAGGTGGACGCCCACGGCCCGGCGCAGTTTCTCGTCCATCGCGCGCCAGCTGCTGAATCCGTCCAGACGGGTGACGCACTCCTCGAGCCGGTAGCGTCTGGCCAGTTTGTGGCCGCTGTGCAGCTCGGGCGCGGCAGCGGGTGCCGCGTTCCTGCGATCGCCGTCCTTCTCGGGCATGGTTCCGTCCGCGGCTTGTCCGTTCTGGGTGTCCACCCCGTCGGCCGTGGCCTGGGCCGTCTCCGCGGCCAGCGGCTCGTCGCCGCCGTTGTCGGCCACGTCGACGGCAGCCGTGCTACGTTCCGCCACCGTCGTCCCCGCCTCCCCATCCGTTGCGCGCTGTCGGCCAGTCTGCGAAGCCATGCCAATTGTGCCCACAGTCCACCGATCTGCACGACACGCCAGAGGGGGGGAAGGTTGTACGCATCAGCGACCCAGACGTCCGCGGACCATCCCGACCATGGCGTTGAGTTCTTCGATGCGCATCCGCTTGGCGGCCACGAGGAACACCGCCACCAGGGCGATGCCGCCGGCCACCAGGGCGGTGAGTGAACCGAGCGCTCCGCTGCCGATGTAGTGCAGGGCGGCGAAGGCGACGGCGCCGGCCACCGCCGCGGCGGGCACGCAGGCTCCGATGAGGCGGGTGTAGGTGCGCATCACGTGCGCCCCGTCGAGGTCGCCGCCCAGGCGGGTGCGCAGCCGGCGCCAGGCGACACCGACGCCCACGGCGTAGCCGAGGCCGTAGGCGGCGCCCATGCCGACGACGGCCCAGCGGGCGGGGAGCACGAAGAAGGCCACGGCGGACATGCTCGCGTTGACGGCGGCCACGATGACCGTGTTGTAGAAGGGGGTCCGGGTGTCCTCGTAGGCGTAGAAGCCGCGCAGGACCACGTACTGGACGGAGTAGGGGATCAGTCCGAGGCCGAAGGCCATCAGGATGAAACCGATGTTCTGGGCGCTCTGGGAGCCGGAACCGGCGTAGAGCAGGCCCGCCATGGGGACGCCCAGGGCCAGGAACGCGAAGGCGCAGGGCACGATCGCGACGGCCGAGGTGCGCAGTCCGTAGGAGATGTCGTCACGGACGGCGGCGGCGTCGCCGTCGTGGGCGGACCGGGAGATGCGCGGCAGGACGGCGGTCATGACGGAGACGGTGATGATGGCCTGGGGCATCTGCCAGAGCAGGAGGGCGTAGTTGTAGCCGGTGATGCCGGTACCGCCGTGGCCCTGCTTGTCGGCCACCTCGCCCGCCCAGGTGGCGAGCTGGGTGACGACGATGAGGCCGAGCTGGTTGGCGAGGACGAAGAAGAACGTCCACTTGGCCAGGCCCGCGGCCTTGCCGAGGCCGTGGCCCCTCCAGTCGAACCGCAGGCGCGGCCTGAAGCCGGCGTCGCGCAGGTAGGGAATCATCGCCAGGGACTGGACGACCAGTCCGAGCAAGGTGCCCAGACCCAGCAGCCGCACGCCCTCGGGGGTGATGCCGGCCTCGGTGACACCCGTGGTGGTGAAGCCGCCGAAGGCCCAGATGAAGGCGCCGAAGGTGGCGATGACGACGATGTTGTTGAGGACCGGGGTCCACATCATCGCGCCGAACCGGCCGCGGGCGTTGAGGATCTGACCGAGGACCACGTGCACGCCCATGAAGAACATGGTGGGCAGGCAGTAGTGGGCGAAGGCGACGGCGACGTCCAGCCGGGCCGGGTCGTCGGCGATCTTCTGCGACATCATGCCGATGAACAGCGGGGCCGCGAGCACACACACGACGGTGACGGCGCCCAGCAGGACCATGACGAGGGTCAGCAGGCGGTTGGCGTACGCCTCTCCCCCGTCCTCGTCGTTCTTCATCGCGCGTACCAACTGCGGGATGAAGACGGCGTTGAGGGCGCCGCCGCCGACCAGGACGTAGATCATCGTCGGCAGGGTGTTGGCGACCTGGTAGCTGTCGTTGAGGGTGGCGACGCCGATGGCCCCGGCGATCATGAGGGTCTTCATGAAGCCGGTGATGCGGGAGACGATGGTGCCGGCGGCCATCAGGGCGCTGGACTTGAGCAGGTTGGAGGCGCGTCCGGCGGGCTTGCTGGGTGCGGGGGCGGCCACGGGGGCGTCCTCGGCGGGGGTGCGCGGCGCCGCGTCCTGGTCCCGGTACAGGTGGGCGAAGGCGTCGGGGCGGGGGTCCTCGTCGGCGGCCTTGGTCACGAGGGAGTCCACGCCGACGAACTGCGTGGTCGTCGCGTGGTCGCCGTAGGGCAGGTGCCGGGACGGGCCGTCCGGTTCGGGCGGCGGCGTCTGGGCCCACACCCGGGGGTCCGGGGCGTACGAGGGGGTCGGCGGGGCCGCGTAGAGCGGGCCGGGCTCCTGGAAGGTGCCGGGCGGGGGCGGCGGGTGCGAGGCCCGGTCGTAGAGGACTTCCGCCACCGGGTCCTGGGCGGAGAGGTCCTGCGCCCGGTACGGGTCGTAGGCGTAGGCGTCCTGGACATAGGGGTCGTGGTCCGGCGCTTGCTCGGGCGCGGGAGCCTGTCCCGGCACCGGGGCGCCGGGGGCAGTGCCCTGGGAGGGCGCGGGCCCGCCAGCGCCCTGCGCACGGTCACCTTCGTACGGCGCGTTCATCGAAACCCCACCTCATCGTCCCCAGGCCGACCGGCCACGGCATCGCTCAACGGTCCACTGTCTCACCCGTGCCGGACGGGTCCGCGCTTTGCGGTCCGGTGTCCGGGGACTCGTCACTCTGCTGCGTGCTCTCCTCGGCGGCGGCACGTGCCGCGACACGCTTGCGGCTGGCGTACATCTTGATGCCGGCCAGTACGAGGAGAAGGACACCACCCGCGATGACGAGCATGACGGTCGGGGTCACCTCGGTGGCTTCGACGGTGAACTTGCGGGCCTTGCCGTAGGGCACGCCGTCGGTGGTGAAGAGCTGCGCCGTCACCTCGACGGGGCCGCTCGCGGTGGCGTTGGCGGGGAACTTCACGGTCTGGCTGTGGCCGCCCTGGATGGCGACTTCCTGCTGGGCCTCGCCGCTGTCGCCGAACATCAGACGGGTCGGGTTGGCCGACCGGAGCCGCAGGACCAGGTTGTGGGTGTCCTGGACGAGGCTGTTCTGGACGGTGACGGGGATGGTCGCGCTGTGTCCGGAGAGCGTCGCGTCGGACTTGGGGATGATCTTGACCTTCTCGGTGAGCCGGATCAGGTACTCCTGCACCTGGTCCCGGTACTCCCGCGCCGCGTCGGGGCGGCTGCGCCACGAGGAGGACATCTCCCGGTTGGTGGTGTTGCCGAAGGGGATCTCCACGCGGTCGGGCGCGGACAGGATCACCTTGAAGTGGTCCAGGGTGGTTTCGGTCGTGCGGATCTTCTCGAAGGCGGAGACCGGCAGTTCCTGCTTGCTCAGGTACTCCGGGTACTGGCCGGCCCCGGGGACCTGGGTGGCGGCGCGGGGGTCGGGCGTCGCGGCGGCCGCCGCCTCCAGGTCCACGGCCTGGCTCCAGCGGCCCGACTGCAGGCCCCGTACGGCGGCGGCCATCGTCTGGGCCTGGCTGGCGCTGGGCATCCGCTGCGGGGCGACGACGAAGCTGCGCTGGCTGTCGGTCTCCTGCAGGTTCAGGGCGAGGGTCTGGGCGAGGAACTGCTGCACCGCGAGGGTGGAGGTCCCGGCGCGGAGCATGTCGCCCTGGAAGGCGGTGGAGAGATCGGCGTCGGCGACGACGGCCGTGGTGCCCGCGCCGATGGGCCGCGCGGCCGACGGGGTGTAGCCCAGGGCGCCGGTCTCCTGGAGGCTGTCGCTGCGGGTGAGGACGTTGTGGGCGCCGGCCGAGGTCGCGACGTTCACGATCGAAGGGTCGATCGCCCCGTCCACGGGCCAGGAGAAGTCGGTGCTCGCGGGGACGTGCAGGACCGTCTCGACGGCGTCCCTCGCCTTGTCGGTGGCGGGCCGCAGCTGTCCCAGGGTGCCGGAGACGTCCTTGCCGCGGTGGGCGAGCGAGGCGATGTCCGGGTCCGCGAAGGGCAGGGCGACGACCTTCTTGCCCTGGACGGCGCTTTCCAGCGCGCTCAGCCACTGCTCGGCGACGGCCTTGTTCTTGCCCTGGACGGTCTTGCCGTCGGGGGTGCGGACCCGGTAGCCCTTGGTCATGGCGTCGACGGTGTAGAGCAGGTCCGGGTCGATGACCCAGGTGATGGGAAGGTCCTTCCCGAGGGTGACCATCTGTTCCAGGCGGCCGCCGGGCCTGAGCTCCTCGGCGAGGCCGTCGTCGAGGAACACCGGGGTCTGCACCTCGTCCGAGCCGGTTTCCGAGGTCAGGTGCGTGGTGGAGATCAACGGCCAGACGTAGGCGAGCTGGGAACGCTTGGCGGCGGTCTCCGGCTGCCAGGGCAGGAAGGTCCGCTTGATGCCGAGGACCTGCTCGTACTGGCGGCTCTCGGTCTCCCCGGACAGGGAGACGCCGAGCTGGTAGACGCCGTCCTCGTCCAGGTCCAGCTTGTTCACCGGCACCTTCAGGGTGAAGGGCCGGCTGACCTTGGAGGGCAGCGCATCGATCTTCACGGCGAATTCGGCGCCGACCTCCGCCGGGTCGGTGCCCGCCCGGAACGCTCCGCGCTCCGCGGCCTCGTCGATGGAGCTGCGGTCCCCCAGGGCCGGCCCGACCCGCAGACCCACGTGCGCGTCGGTGATCTTCTCGGAGCCGTTGTTGATCACGGTGCCCGAGATGGTGAGCGTGTCGCCCTTGACCGGTGCGCTCGGCGTCAGGCCGTCGAGCTGGACGTCGACGGCGGCGGCCGCCGTGTCGGCGGCCTGGGCTTCGGGGGCGTGCGAGTAGACCAGGCCGGCGAGCACCGGGGTCCCGGCGAGCAGGACGACCGCGCGCCGCAGCCAGCGTCGCCGGGCAGGAGCGGGCGCCCCCTGGATGTCTGCCGCCTCGGCCAACGCGCTCGCCCGTCCCTCGGAGTGTCAGTGGTCGTCGTTTGTGCGTCCACGCATGGTAACGAGGCCCGCTGTGCGCGAGTGCCGCGCCTTGCTCCACATGATCGGGTCCGCCCCGGAGCGGCCGAGGGGCGGGGTGGCCGCAAAACGCGGGCGCTCCGGGCGGGCCGGGCACGTACCCTTTTCTGTTGTGCCGAACGCCAACGAAGACAACCCCAGTGTCCTGAATCACGGGCAGGCCCGCGCAGTGAGCGAACTGCTGCGGATCGCCCCTGTCGCCGACGAGCTCGGCCGCCGTTTCCAGGAGGCGGGTTTCCGTCTCGCCCTGGTCGGCGGGTCCGTCCGCGACGCGCTGCTCGGGCGTCTCGGCAATGACCTCGACTTCACCACCGATGCCCGTCCCGAGGACGTCCTGAAGATCGTCAGGCCGTGGGCCGACTCGGTCTGGGACGTCGGCATCGCCTTCGGCACGGTCGGTGCGCAGAAGGATGGCTTCCAGATCGAGGTGACCACGTACCGCTCGGAGTCCTACGACCGGACCTCGCGCAAGCCCGAGGTCTCCTACGGCGACTCCATCGAGGAAGACCTCGTGCGCCGCGACTTCACGGTGAACGCGATGGCCGTCGCGCTTCCCGAGAAGGAGTTCGTGGACCCGCACGGCGGTCTGGAGGACCTCCACGCGGGCGTGCTGCGCACCCCGGGCACCGCGGAGGACTCCTTCTCCGACGACCCGCTGCGGATGCTGAGGGCGGCGCGGTTCGCCGCCCAGCTCGACTTCGAGGTCGCCCCGGACGTGGTGGCGGCGATGACGGAGATGTCCGGCCGCATCGAGATCGTCTCGGCCGAGCGGGTCCAGGGGGAGCTGAACAAGCTCCTGCTGTCCGCGCACCCGCGCAAGGGCCTGGGCCTCCTCGTGGACACGGGGCTGGCCGAGCACGTGCTCCCGGAGCTGCCGGCGCTGCGCCTGGAGAGCGATGAGCACCACCGGCACAAGGACGTCTACGACCACTCGCTGATCGTGCTGGAGCAGGCGATCGCGCTGGAGGACGACGGCCCGGACCTGGTCCTGCGGCTCGCGGCCCTGCTGCACGACATCGGCAAGCCCCGGACCCGCCGGTTCGAGAGCGACGGACGGGTCTCCTTCCACCACCACGAGATGGTGGGCGCGAAGATGACCAAGAAGCGCATGACCGCGCTCAAGTACTCCAACGACATGGTCAGGGACGTGTCCCGGCTGGTGGAGCTGCACCTGCGCTTCCACGGCTACGGGGACGGCGAGTGGACCGACTCCGCCGTGCGGCGCTACGTCCGCGACGCCGGTCCGCTGCTGGACCGGCTGCACAAGCTGACCCGCTCCGACTGCACCACGCGCAACAAGCGCAAGGCGAACGCGCTCTCCCGGACCTACGACGGGCTGGAGGAGCGCATCGCCCAGCTGCAGGAGAGGGAGGAGCTGGACGCGATCCGGCCCGACCTCGACGGCAACGAGATCATGCGGGTCCTCGACGTGGGCCCCGGTCCGGTGATCGGCAAGGCCTACGCGTTCCTGCTGGAGCTGCGGCTGGAGAACGGGCCCATGGAGCACGACGCGGCGGTCGCGGCGCTCAAGGAGTGGTGGGCCGCACAGGCCTGAGGGCCGAAGGGGCCCGATGTTTCACGTGAAACATCGGTGCGGGGCGGCGGTCAGGGCGATGTTTCACGTGAAACATCGCCCTGACGCATGAGGAGTGCCGCGGTCGCGGCGTAGAGCAGCGCCACCCCGAGGATCAGGGTGACGGAGTGCCCGTCGAGGGGGAGCACGAGAGCGGCCACCCCGGCGGCGCCGACGAAGGCGGCGTTGAAGAGCACGTCGTAGAGCGAGAAGACGCGGCCGCGGAAGGCGTCGTCCACCTGGGACTGCACGACGGTGTCCGTGGAGATCTTGGCGCCCTGGGTGGCCAGGCCCAGCACGAAGGCCGCCGCCAGCATCGGTCCGGGCGCGAAGAACAGGCCGAGCGCCGGCACCAGCACGGCGGCGCCCGCGGCGCACAGGGTGATGGAGCCGAGTGCGCCCAGCCGGCCCACCAGCCAGGGAGTGACGACGGCGGCCGCGAAGAACCCGGCCCCGGACACGCCGACCGTGACGCCCAGCAGCGCGAGCCCGTCGGCCTCGTTGTCCGACCAGGCGTAGCGGCAGAGCATGAGCAGCGTCACGAACAGGGCCCCGTAGCAGAACCGCATGACGGTCATGGCGGTGAGAGCCCGGGCCGCCTCGCGCCGGGAGGCCAGGTGGCGCAGTCCCGAGGCCAGGCCCCGCACGGTGAGGGCGATCCCCTGGGCCACGGTCGGGTTGATCCGGCCGGGAGGATGGTCGGGCCCCAGCAGGCCCAGGGCCAGGCGCAGGGAGGCCAGGGCCGCGCAGAGGTAGAGGCCGGCTCCGAGGAGCACGACCAGGGCGTCGGACTCGTCGGCCAGTACCCGGACGAGGAAGGCCAGACCCCCGCCGGCGACGGCGGCGAGCGTTCCCGCGGTGGGTGAGAGGGCGTTCGCGGTGACGAGCTGGCCGGGTGCGACGACCCGCGGCAGGGAGGCGGCGAGCCCGGCCAGGACGAAGCGGTTGACCGCGGTCACGGACAGGGCCGAGGCGTAGAAGAGCCAGTCGGGAACGTCCGCGACGATCAGCATGCCGGTGATGCAGGCGAGGAAGGCGCGCAGCAGGTTGCCGTAGAGGAAGACCTGGCGGCGGCGCCAGCGGTCCAGCAGGACCCCCGCGAAGGGGCCGATCACCGAATAGGGCAGCAGGAGTACCGCCATGGCCGAGGCGATGGCCGCGGGCGAGGCCTGCTTCTCCGGGGAGAAGACGACAAAGGCGGCCAGCGCGACCTGGTAGACCCCGTCGGCGGCCTGGGACAGCAGCCGTACGGCGAGCAGGTTGCGGAAGTCCCGCAGACGCAGGAGTACGCGCAGATCACGTACGACAGCCATGAGGGAAAGGGTCACACACGCGGAGGGTCCCCGGGCATATTGCCCGGGGACCCTCCGCGGAAGAACTGCCGAAGTCCAGGTGTCCTCGCGGACGCCGGGGTTCGACTAGCGCTCGACCTCGCCCTTGATGAACTTCTCGACGTTCGCGTAGGCCTCGTCGTCGAAGTACTGCACCGGCGGGGACTTCATGAAGTAGCTCGAAGCCGACAGGATCGGGCCACCGATGCCGCGGTCCTTGGCGATCTTCGCCGCACGCAGGGCGTCGATGATGACACCGGCGGAGTTCGGGGAGTCCCACACCTCGAGCTTGTACTCGAGGTTCAGCGGGACGTCGCCGAAGGCGCGGCCTTCGAGGCGGACGTAGGCCCACTTGCGGTCGTCGAGCCACGCCACGTAGTCGGACGGGCCGATGTGGACGTTCTTCTCGCCGAGCTCACGGTCGGGGATCTGCGAGGTGACGGCCTGGGTCTTGGAGATCTTCTTCGACTCCAGGCGGTCGCGCTCCAGCATGTTCTTGAAGTCCATGTTGCCGCCGACGTTGAGCTGCATGGTGCGCTCAAGACGGACACCGCGGTCCTCGAACAGCTTCGCCATCACGCGGTGCGTGATGGTGGCGCCGACCTGCGACTTGATGTCGTCGCCGACGATCGGGACACCGGCCTCGGTGAACTTGTCCGCCCACTCCTTGGTGCCGGCGATGAAGACCGGGAGGGCGTTGACGAACGCGACCTTGGCGTCGATGGCGGCCTGGGCGTAGAACTTCGCCGCAGCCTCGGAACCGACCGGCAGGTAGCAGATCAGGACGTCGACCTGGCGGTCCTTGAGGATCTGGACGATGTCGACCGGGGTCTCGGCCGACTCCTCGATGGTCTCGCGGTAGTACTTGCCCAGACCGTCCAGGGTGTGGCCGCGCTGGACGGTCACGCCCTTGCTCGGGACGTCACAGATCTTGATGGTGTTGTTCTCGCTGGCGCCGATGGCGTCCGAAAGGTCGAGGCCGACCTTCTTCGCGTCGACGTCGAACGCGGCGACGAACTCGATGTCGCTCACGTGGTAGTCGCCGAACTGGACGTGCATCAGACCGGGGACCTTGGCCGCCGGGTCGGCGTCCTTGTAGTACTCGACGCCCTGCACCAGCGAGGCGGCGCAGTTGCCTACGCCGACGATGGCTACGCGAACCGAACCCATTCCGGTTGCTCCCTGTTTGTTCTCGGACGAGGCCTGCGAGATGCAGACCTCACTTTGCAGTTTCGTCGGACGGACCGGGTCGTCTCTGATCCCGTCCCGCCCGCTCACTCTCGATGAGCTCGTTCAGCCAGCGCACTTCGCGCTCCACGGATTCCATGCCGTGGCGTTGCAGCTCGAGCGTGTAGTCGTCGAGCCGCTCGCGTGTGCGAGCCAGCGAGGCGCTCATCTTCTCCAGGCGCTCCTCAAGGCGGCTGCGGCGGCCCTCCAGCACCCGCATGCGTACGTCTCGTTCGGTCTGGCCGAAAAAGGCGAAGCGGGCGGCGAAGGACTCGTCCTCCCAGGCATCGGGGCCCGTGTGGGAGAGGAGCTCCTCGAAGTGCTCCTTGCCTGCTGCCGTCAACCGGTAGACGATCTTGGCGCGGCGCCCTGCGAGTGAAGCGGCGAGAGCGTCTTCCGGGGCATTGCCCGGCTCTTCGATCAACCAGCCGTTGGTGACGAGCGTCTTGAGGCAGGGGTAGAGCGTCCCGTAGCTGAACGCCCTGAACACCCCCAGCGAGGTGTTGAGCCGCTTGCGCAGCTCGTAACCGTGCATGGGGGATTCGCGAAGCAGGCCGAGAACAGCGAACTCAAGGATGCCTGAGCGCCTGCTCATCCGCTTGCCCTTCCCCTGCCTCGGAGTCTTTATGTCGAGCTGATGTATCGACTCGATACATCCAGACGATAGAACGGGTGGCCGTCAGCTACAAGTGGTGACACGGTGACCGGCGTCACATCATCGAATTGCTCGGGGCAAGTTGCCTGATTTGGGGTGAACTTCGGCAGTGATTGGCTTTTGTGCCTGCGTAGTCTGTGCGCCATGACACCGGGGGGACCGGAACTCACCTGCCGCTTCCAGGCCACTCGCCTGCCCGAGGAGTAGTCGTTCGATGAGCGAGCACCGCCGCAAACCGCAACAGCCCCAGAGCGGTGGCCGCGCCGCCGCCCGTAGGGCTGCCCAGCAGCGCCCGTCCAGGGGCGCCGGGCGCGACGTCCCCACCGCGTCGTCCAGCGGGCCGTACGGACAGCAGCCGGGGCCCGGAGGCCGGGCTGACGCCCGCAGAGCCGCCGGCCGCGCCCCGGCGGGCCGGGGCCGGGGCGCCGCGGGCGCCGGCCGCCCCAAGCGGTTCGTCAACTACCCGCGCGGCGAAAAGACCGGCTGGCAGCGCTTCGTCCCCTCCTGGAAGCTCGTGTGCGGCACCGTGCTGGGCTTCTTCGCGATCATCACGGCAGGCGCCGGCATCGGCATCGCCATGGTGAACAAGCCCGACGTGAACAAGACGGCCGAGGCGCAGAACAACGTCTTCTACTGGGACGACAACACCCAGATGGTCGCGACGGGCGGGTCGGTCAACCGCCAGATCGTCCCCATCGACAAGATCCCCAAGTCCATGCAGAACGCCGTGATCGCGGCGGAGAACGAGTCCTTCGACTCGGACAAGGGCGTCGACCCGATGGGCATCGCCCGCGCCGTGTGGAACATGGCCAAGGGCGGATCCACCCAGGGCGGCTCCACGATCACCCAGCAGTACGTGAAGAACCAGTACCTGGACTCGGACCAGACGGTCAAGCGAAAGGTCACCGAGCTCTTCATCGCAATAAAGCTGGGGGTGAGCGAGGAGAAGAACACGGTCCTCGCCGGTTACCTGAACACCGCCTACTACGGCCGCGACGCCTACGGGATCCAGGCGGCCGCGCGCGCCTACTTCGGCAAGGACTGCGACAAGCTCACCCCCTCCGAGACCGCCTTCCTCGCCGCCGTGCTCAAGGGCCCGAACCTCTACAACCCCGACGGCGGCATCGGCCCCCTGGCCACGCCGGAGCTCAACACCCAGCGGGCCCAGGAGCGCTGGAAATGGGTCCTGAACCGCCAGGTCACCGTCGGGCGCATGGAGAAGGCGGAGCGGGAGAAGTACACGACCTTCCCCACCCTCGTCGAATCCGCCCAGGCCGCCGGCATGTCCGGGCAGATCGGCTACCTCGTCGACACCGCCAACCTGTACCTGGCGAAGAAGGGCATCAAGGCCGAGGACCTGGCCAAGGGCGGCTACCGGATCCACACCACCTTCAACAAGAAGAGGGTCGACGCGCTGGTCAAGGCCGTCGAGAACACCCGCGACGGGATGCTCGACGAGAAGAAGCGGCCCGAGACCGACACCTTCGTCCAGTTCGGCGCGGCCTCGGTGGACGTGAAGACCGGAGCCCTCGTCGCCCTGTACGGCGGTCCCGGCATCGACAAGAAGCACTTCAACAACAACGCCAACACGTCCGGTGTCCAGGTCGGCTCGACCTGGAAGCCGTTCGTACTGGCCGCGGCCATGGAGTACGGCACCCAGAACTCCAAGGGCCGGGGCATCTCGGCCGACAGCAAGTACCAGGCGAACGACCTCACGGTGATCAACAACCGGGCGGGCGATCCGCTGCGCGACGGCTCAGGCAAGCCCTTCCGGCAGAAGAACGAGAGCCCGACCGCCTACGGCTACGTGACCCTGAACGAGGCGATGGAGAAGTCCATCAACGTCCCCTTCGCCCAGCTCGTCTTCGACGTCGGCCACGACAAGGTGCGGAAGGTCGCCGAGGCCACCGGCATCCTGCCGGACTCCTTCGACCCGAACGACAACGCCTCCTTCGCCCTGGGCACCTCGACCCCCAGCGCCATCCGGATGGCCGGTGCGTACGCCACCTTCGCCTCCTCCGGCGTCCACCACGAGCAGTACTCGGTGACCAGCGTCCAGAAGTCCGGCAAGGACCTGCCCGACTTCGGTCCTCCCAAGGACGAGCGGGCCATGGACGACTCGATCGCGGACAACGTCACCAAGGTGCTGGAGAACGTCGTCGAGAACGGCACCGGTACGAAGGCCAAGAAGCTGGGCCGGCCGGCCGCGGGCAAGACCGGTACCACCGACAAGAACATGTCGGCCTGGTTCGTCGGCTACACCCCGCAGCTGTCCACCTCCGTGGCGCTGTTCCGCTCGGACCCGAGCGCGAAGAAGAAGGAACTGATCTCCATGAGGGGCGTGGCGGGCATTCCCTCCCTCCACGGTGGTGACATCCCGGCCGAGATCTGGACGAAGTACATGAAGGAGGCGCTGGCGGGCGTCCCGGAGAAGAAGTTCCCGGAGCCCGAGGACATCGGGGTCGTCGCGGACGCCTCCGGCGCCCCCTCGCCCACGCCCTCCCCCTCGCCGTCCCCGTCCCCCTCGCCGTCCCCGTCGAGCTCGCCCTCCCCGAGCCCGTCCCCCAGCCCGAGCCCGTCGCGCACCGGTGGCAAGCCGACCTGCAAGCCGTGGGCCATCTGCAACCCGGACCCGAGCCCCAGTTCCTCCCGGTCGCCCTCGCCCTCGCCCAGCAAATCGGGCGGCGGCCGGCCGGGCGGAGCGACGAACGGCGGGAGCGGAGGCTTCCCGATAGGGGGCTCCACGGGCGGCTGAGCGGCCGGCCGGACGCCCCACGACACGGCACGAGAGGGCCGTCGCACCGAGTGCGGCGGCCCTCTCGCACGCTGTCCATGGGCGAGGGCGGCGCCGTACGGCAGGATGTGCGCATGACGAAGGTGCACGAGGAAAGCCCCGTACTGCCCACCCAGCAGGACGAGGTGGCCGCCGCGGGGAGCGAGCTCATCGGCGGCCCCCTGGGCCGCTACGCCCGGCTGGGCGGCCATTGGCTGAACCCGGTACGGGTCGTGGTCCTCGTGACGCTGGGGATGTTCGCGCTCGGCATGGCGCAGAAGCTGCCCTGCTACAACTGGGCCTGGTTCCGCGGGGCGGGCTCCCAGTACACCCACGCCTGCTACTCGGACATCCCGCACCTCTTCGTCGTACGCGGCTTCGCCGACGGCCTCGTCCCGTACTTCGACCGGCTCCCCGGCGACATGCAGTTCCTGGAGTACCCGGTGCTCACCGGGCTCTTCATGAAGGTCGCCTCCTGGATGACCCCCGGCTCCGGCTCCATGCAGCACCGCGAGCAGATGTACTGGATGGTCAACGCCGGCATGCTCATGGTCTGCGCCGCCGTGATCGCGGTGTGCGTGGCCCGTACCCACCGCCGCCGGCCGTGGGACGCCCTGCTCTTCGCCCTCGCGCCCGGTTTCGCGCTGACCGCCACCATCAACTGGGACCTGATGGCGATCGCCCTGACCGCCGCCGCGATGCTCATGTGGTCACGCAGCCGGCCGCTGGCCTTCGGCGTGCTGCTCGGCCTGGCCACCGCGGCCAAGTTCTATCCCCTCCTGCTGCTCGGGGCCGTGTTCGTGCTCTGCTGGCGGGCCGGGAAGTGGCGTGCCTTCGGCGCGGCCGTCGGCGGCACCGTGGCCTCCTGGCTCGTGGTGAACCTGCCCGTCATGCTCTTCGCCTGGGAGGGCTGGCAGAAGTTCTACACCTTCAGCCAGGAGCGGCCGATCGACTTCGGCTCCGTGTGGCTGCTGATCTCCCAGCGCTCCGGGAACCCGCTCGAGGACGCCAACACCTACGCGACCGGCCTGACACTGCTGCTGTGCGCGGCCATCGGCCTGCTCACGCTCACCGCGCCCCGCCGCCCCCGCTTCGCCCAGCTGGCCTTCCTGCTGGTGGCCGCCTTCATCCTGGTCAACAAGGTCTACTCGCCCCAGTACGTGCTGTGGCTCATCCCGCTCGCCGCACTGGCCCGGCCGCGCTGGCGGGACATCCTGATCTGGCAGACCGGCGAGGTCATCTACTTCCTGGGCATCTGGTTCTACCTCGCCTACACGACCAGCGGCGACAAGCACCAGGGCCTGCCGCTGGAGGGCTACCAGCTGTCGATCGCGGCGCACCTGCTGTGCACGCTCTACCTGTGCGCGGTGGTCGTACGCGACATCCTGCTGCCCGACCGGGACGTGGTGCGGCGCGACGGCTCGGACGACCCCTCGGGGGGCGTCCTGGACGGCGCCGAGGACGTCTTCACGCTCGTGCAGACGCCGAAGGCGCCGCAGGACGCGGCGCCTTCGGAAGGTCTGCGGGTCGACTGGGGCGCACGCCCCGGGGAGTGACTCAGGCGTCGAGCACCCGGTCGAACTGCGTGGTGGTGTGGCGCAGATGCGCCACCAGTTCGTCGCCGACCTTCGGCTCCGGAGAGTCCGACGGCACGAACAGGATCGACACCTGCATGTGCGGCGGCTCGGCGAACCAGCGCTGCTTGCCCGCCCACACGAACGGCGACAGGTTCCGGTTGACGGTGGCCAGACCGGCGCGGGCGACGCCCTTGGCGCGCGGCATCACCCCGTGCAGGGCCTTGGGGGCCTCCAGGCCGACTCCGTGCGAGGTACCGCCGGCCACGACGACCAGCCAGCCGTCGGAGGCGGCCTTCTGCTGCCGGTAGCCGAACCGGTCGCCCTTGGCGACGCGGGTGACGTCGAGCACCGCGCCGCGGTACTCGGTCGCCTCGTGGTCGCCGAGCCACAGCCGGGTGCCGATGCGGGCCCGGAAGCGGGTCTGCGGGAACTGCTGCTGCAGCCGCCCGAGCTCCGAGGCCTTCAGGTGGCTGACGAACATCGTGTGCAGCGGCAGCCGCGCCGCGCGCAGCCGGTCCATCCAGGCGATGACCTCCTCGACGGCGTCCGAGCCGTCCGGGCGGTCCAGCGGCAGGTGCAGGGCGAAGCCCTCCAGCCGGACGTCCTCGATCGCCGAGTGCAGCTGGCCGAGCTCCTGCTCGGAGATGCCGTGCCGGCGCATCGAGCTCATGCACTCGATGACCACACGGGCGCCGACCAGCCCGCGCACCCCGTCCAGCGAGGAAACCGAGCGGATGACCCGGTCCGGCAGCGGCACCGGCTCCTCACCGCGCCGGAACGGGGTGAGGACGAGCAGGTCGCCCCCGAACCAGTCCTTGATGCTGGCGGCCTCGTACGTCGTGCCGACCGCGAGGACGTCGGCACCCATCCGGGTGGCCTCCTCGCAGAGCCGCTCGTGACCGAAGCCGTAGCCGTTGCCCTTGCAGACGGGGATCATCCCCGGGAACTGGTCCTGGATCTGCTTCTGGTGCGCACGCCAGCGCGCGGTGTCGACGTAGAGCGTGAGCGCCATGCCCGTCCGGAGCCTCTCTCGAAAAGCTGCGTGGTGCAGCGGTGCGGTGTGTGTGGATGCGGTGCGGTGGGGATCGCGCCGCGGTCAGCGACGCGACATGTAGATGTCGAGCGCCTTGTGCAGCAGCTTGTTGAGCGGGAAGTCCCACTCACCGACGTACTCGACGGCCTCGCCGCCCGTGCCGACCTTGAACTGGATCAGCCCGAACAGGTGGTCGTTCTCGTCCAGGGTGTCACTGATGCCGCGCAGGTCGTAGACGCTTGCGCCGAGCGCGTAGGAGTCGCGCAGCATGCGCCACTGCATCGCGTTCGAGGGGCGGACCTCGCGCTTGTGGTTGGCGGAGGCGCCGTACGAGTACCAGACGTGCTGGCCGACGGTGAGCATCGTGGCGGCGGCCAGCGGCTCCCCCTCGTGCGTGGCGATGTACAGCCGCATCCGGTTGGGGTCCTCGGAGTTGAGGGCCGTCCACTGGCGCTGGAAGTAGCTGAGCGGGCGCGGGCGGAACTTGTCTCGCTCGGCCGTGACCTCGTACAGCTTCTGCCAGGTCGGCAGGTCCTCGTAGCCGCCCTGGACGACCTCGACGCCGGCCTTCTCGGCCTTCTTGATGTTGCGGCGCCACAGCTGGTTGAAGCCCTTGAGGACGTCGTCCAGCGAGCGGTTGGCGAGCGGTACCTGGAAGACGTACCGGGGCTGGACGTCGCCGAAGCCGGCGCCGCCGTCCTCGGCCTGCTGCCAGCCCATCCGGCGCAGCTTGTCGGAGACTTCGAAGGCGCGGGGCTCGATGACGGAGGCCTCCACGTCACGCAGGCGCTTGACCTCCGGGTCCTGGATACCGGCCTTGATGGCGGTCGAGTTCCAGCGGCGGATGACGACGGGCGGGCCCATCTTCACGGTGAAGGCGCCCTGCTGCTTGAGGTGCGCCAGCATCGGCTGGAGCCACTCCTCGAGATTGGGGGCGTACCAGTTGATGACGGGGCCCTCGGGGAGGTACGCGAGGTACCGCTTCACCTTGGGCAGCTGGCGGTACAACACGAGTGCGGCGCCGACGAGTTCGCCGGACTGGTCGAACCATCCGAGGTTCTCGGATCGCCATTCGTTCTTCACGTCGGCCCACGCCGGGACCTGGCAGTGGCTAGCCGAGGGCAGGCTCTGGAGGTAGCCCAGGTGCTGCTCTCGGCTGATGGTCCTCAGGGACAGGCTCATGCGGGGCGTCTCCTCGGCGGCTTCGCTGGCTATGGCGCGAAGCCTACTGCGACGGGGGCGCCACCCATCTGGGGGACAGGCCGTGCCTGGGCCGGTGGAGGCCGGCGCCCGGTCGCGGAGACACCCGGTCAGCCCAGCCAGCCGCCGAAGAGACCGCCGTGCGCCATGCCGAGGAAGAAGCCGATGGCCGAGGCTCCGAGGCCGATGATCAGTGCTGTGCGCTCGCGTGTCGTGACGGAGATGAACTGGCCGTAGAGCCCGGTGACGATCCCGATCA
This sequence comes from Streptomyces sp. NPDC002104, assembly GCF_053593795.1. Taxonomy (NCBI): domain Bacteria; kingdom Bacillati; phylum Actinomycetota; class Actinomycetes; order Kitasatosporales; family Streptomycetaceae; genus Streptomyces; species Streptomyces sp. NPDC002104. The sequence goes on from NZ_JBSFDF010000002.1 coordinate 42,706, forward strand.
GCCCGGCCCACGAGCTGAGCAGGTGCAGATGGTGGAAGAACGCCGTGATGAACGCCACGGCGCCGAGGACCAGGGTGACCGCCACCAGGGTGTCCTGGAGCGGATGGGGTTTGCCGTCGGTCGCGAAGAGCGAGATGGACTGGCGTTGCATTGCCTGTGCCATGGGAGGCACCTCCTGGCTGCAGCAGAGCGGTGCTGCGGGCGGCCTCCGGCAGGGGCCGGGGGCTTAGCACCGAGAACACCCGATGCATACAGATTGTGGCCTCCTGGCGCCGGATTTCAACCGGAAGGAGTCGAGGAGGTAGTCTGTACAGCTGCGCGGTGTCTGCTCTGCAGATGCCGTGCGCACGCATCACGACCCTCCTGCCACGGAACGACCGTGGCCGCTGAGTCCAAAGGAGGTGGGTTCCACATGCGTCACTACGAAGTGATGGTCATCCTCGACCCCGATCTCGAGGAGCGCGCTGTCTCCCCGCTGATCGAGAACTTCCTTTCTGTCGTCCGTGAGGGCAACGGAAAGGTCGAGAAGGTCGACACCTGGGGCCGTCGTCGTCTCGCTTACGAGATCAAGAAGAAGCCCGAGGGCATCTACTCGGTCATCGACCTTCAGGCCGAGCCTGCGGTCGTCAAGGAGCTTGACCGACAGCTGAACCTGAACGAGTCGGTTCTCCGGACCAAGGTCCTTCGCCCCGAGACCCACTGAACTTCGGTTCAGCGGTAATCGGGACCGAGTAGCACAGCAGCCCAGCAGCAATCCCCGCCGAGAGGTTCATCCATGGCAGGCGAGACCGTCATCACGGTCGTCGGCAATCTCGTCGACGACCCCGAGCTGCGCTTCACCCCCTCGGGTGCGGCGGTCGCGAAGTTCCGTGTCGCGTCCACTCCCCGCACCTTCGACAAGCAGACCAATGAGTGGAAGGACGGCGAAAGCCTGTTCCTCACCTGCTCGGTCTGGCGCCAGGCGGCCGAGAACGTCGCCGAGTCCCTTACCCGGGGCATGCGCGTCATCGTGCAGGGCCGGCTGAAGCAGCGGTCGTACGAGGACCGTGAGGGTGTCAAGCGCACGGTCTACGAGCTGGACGTCGAGGAAGTCGGCCCCAGCCTGAAGAACGCCACGTCCAAGGTCACCAAGACCACGGGTCGCGGTGGCCAGGGTGGATACGGCGGCGGTGGCGGCGGTCAGCAGCAGGGCGGCGGCGGTGGCAACTGGGGCGGAGCCCCCGGTGGCGGCGCCCCTCAGGGCGGCGGAGCACCTTCCGACGACCCCTGGGCGTCCAGTGCGCCGGCCGGCGGCCAGCAGCAGGGCGGCGGCGGTGGCGGTTGGGGCGGAAGCTCCGGCGGCTCCGGCGGTGGCTACTCGGACGAGCCGCCCTTCTAGGGCAGCTCGCACCCCCACTTCTTGATTTCACAGGAGAGACACCATGGCGAAGCCGCCTGTGCGCAAGCCTAAGAAGAAGGTCTGCGCGTTCTGCAAGGACAAGACCGCGTACGTGGACTACAAGGACACGAACATGCTGCGGAAGTTCATTTCCGACCGTGGCAAGATCCGTGCCCGCCGCGTCACCGGCAACTGCACGCAGCACCAGCGTGACGTCGCCACGGCTGTGAAGAACAGCCGTGAGATGGCACTGCTGCCCTACACGTCCACCGCGCGATAAGGAAAGGGTGACCGAATAATGAAGATCATCCTGACCCACGAGGTCTCTGGCCTCGGCACCGCTGGCGACGTCGTCGACGTCAAGGACGGCTACGCTCGCAACTACCTGGTCCCGCGTGGTTTCGCGATCCGCTGGACCAAGGGTGGCGAGAAGGACGTGGCGCAGATCCGCCGCGCCCGCAAGATCCACGAGATCGCGACGATCGAGCAGGCCAACGAGTTCAAGGCCAAGCTCGAGAACGTCAAGGTCCGTCTGGCCACCCGCGCGGGTGACGCCGGTCGTCTCTTCGGTTCCGTCACGCCCTCCGACATCGCCACGGCGATCGAGGCGTCCGGCGGCCCGAAGGTCGACAAGCGCCGCGTGGAGCTGGGCTCCCCGATCAAGACCCTCGGCTCGTACCAGGTCTCCGTGCGTCTGCACGCGGACGTGGCCGCGACCGTCGGCATCGAGGTCGTCGCCGCCTAAGGGCTGCGCATGAAGGGCCGCACCCCTGTGGGGTGCGGCCCTTCTTCGTTGTTTCACGTGAAACATCGCCCGGCCGCGGTGGCCGGAGGGTCCTACCGCGTGGCTCCGGCGACCAGCCAGCGGCCCGAGCGGGCCCGCAGCTGGAGGGTGACCATCCGGACCAGCATCATCAGGGTCATGGCGCACCAGAGGGCCGTCAGACCGCCGCCCAGGGCCGGTACGAGCAGGGCGGCCGGGGTGAAGACCGCGAGGGTCAGCAGCATGGCCCAGGCCAGGTAGCGCCCGTCGCCCGCACCCATCAGGACGCCGTCGAGGATGAAGACGATGCCCGAGACGGGCTGGGAGACGGCCACCACGAGCAGGGCCGGCAGCAGGGCGTCCTCGACGGCGGGGTCGCTGGTGAAGAGCGGGATGAACACCGGCCGGGCCGCGATCACCAGGAGGCCCAGGACGATGCCGGAGACGATCCCCCACTGCACCATGCGCCGGCAGGCGGCCTTGGCCCCCTCGGTGTCGCCCGCGCCGAGGTAGCGGCCGATGATGGCCTGCCCGGCGATCGCGATCGCGTCGAGCGCGAAGGCGAGCAGGCTCCACAGGGAGAGCAGGATCTGGTGGGCGGCGATGTCGGCGTCCCCGAGGCGCGCGGCCACGGCGGTCGCGATCAGCAGGACGGCCCGCAGGGACAGGGTGCGGACCAGCAGGGGCGCGCCTGCCTGAGCGCAGGCCCGGATGCCCTCGGTGTCGGGTCGCAGGGAGGCGCCGTGCCTGCGGGCGCCCCGGACGACCACGACCAGGTAGGCGGCGGCCATGGCGCACTGGGCGATCACCGTTCCCCAGGCGGAGCCGGCGATGCCGAGGCCGGCCCCGTAGACGAGGGCGACGTTCAGGGCTCCGTTGAGGGCGAAGCCGCCGATCGCCACGTAGAGCGGGGTACGGGTGTCCTGGAGGCCGCGGATGACGCCGGTGGCCGCGAGGACGATGAGCATCGCGGGGATGCCGAGGGTGGAGATCCGCAGATAGGTGATCGCGTACGGGGCGACGGTGTCGGAGGCTCCGAAGAAGGAGATCAGGGTGGGCGCCGCGGGGAGCACGACGGCGACGACGAGCGCACCGAGGAGCAGGGCGAGCCAGATGCCGTCCATGCCCTGCCGGATGGCGGCCTGGAGGTCGCCCGCGCCGACGCGGCGGGCCACGGCCGCGGTGGTGGCGTAGGCGAGGAAGACGAAGATGCTCACGGCCGTGGTGAGCAGTGCGGCGGCGATGCCGAGACCGGCCAGCTGGGGTGTGCCGAGGTGCCCCACGATGGCGCTGTCGGCCATCACGAAGAGGGGTTCGGCGACGAGGGCGCCGAAGGCGGGGACGGCGAGTGCGAGGATCTCGCGGTCGTGCCGTCTCGGGGCAGCCTTCGGTGCGGTGGGGGCCTGTCTCATGTGCTCAATCTAATCTTCCACAGGTAATAGACGCAAGGCCCCTGGGAGTCTTACCGATACGCCGATTCGAGCGTTCGTCCCACCTCGTTGGAGGCGATCTCGAGACAGTGGCGAAAAATTTTCTCCCCCACAGCCGGTGGAGGAGGAAATTGCAGGTCAGATGGGGTAAGTGGGTGGGGCAGGTGATTTTGTCCACAGCACCGTCCCCCGGTCCGTGCACAGCTTCCGGGGAGTTACCCACAGCATTGGCGCCGTCATCCACACCTCATCCACACAGCCTGTGGATAACAAGATTGGCTGACGTCGCTCCCGGCCCTACCGTGGTGCGTTGTCCGACTCGCCGAAAGCCGATTCGGGTGCCCCAAATGTCAGAGCCGTGTCGTAGAAAGAGTGACACGGCAAGGTCCGCGTTGCGGACGGGAGGAGGCGGCCCGGTGAGCATGTCCGAGCCCATGGACGACCCCTGGGCCGACAGCGGTCCAGGTGACCGTCTGCCCGCCCGTCCGCGCCGCGGCGGCGAAGGCCGTGGCCGCGGGGACGAACAGAGCGACCGGGGCCGCGAGGGCGGCTCCTGGGACGGCGGTGGCGGCGGCTTCGAGCGGGTCCCGCCCCAGGACCTCGACGCCGAGCAGTCCGTCCTGGGCGGCATGCTGCTGTCCAAGGACGCCATCGCCGACGTGGTCGAGGTGCTGAAGGGCCACGACTTCTACCGGCCGTCGCACGAGACGATCTACCAGGCCATCCTCGACCTCTACGCCAAGGGAGAGCCGGCCGACCCGATCACCGTCAGCGCCGAGCTGACCCGGCGCGGCGAGATCAGCAAGGTCGGCGGGGCCCCCTACCTGCACACCCTGGTGCAGTCGGTCCCCACGGCGGCGAACGCCGAGTACTACGCGGAGATCGTCCACGAGCGGGCGGTCCTGCGCCGGCTGGTCGCCGCGGGTACGAAGATCACGCAGATGGGCTACGCCGCCGACGGGGACGTCGACGAGATCGTCAACAGCGCCCAGGCCGAGATCTACGCCGTCACCGAGCAGCGGACCTCCGAGGACTACCTGCCGCTCGGCGACATCATGGAAGGCGCCCTCGACGAGATCGAGGCGATCGGTTCGCGCAGCGGCCAGATGTCGGGCGTCCCGACCGGCTTCACGGACCTGGACTCGCTGACCAACGGTCTGCACCCCGGACAGATGATCGTCATCGCCGCCCGCCCCGCCATGGGCAAGTCCACCCTCGCGCTGGACTTCGCCCGTGCCTGCTCCATCAAGGCCAACCTGCCCAGCGTCATCTTCTCCCTCGAAATGGGGCGCAACGAGATCGCGATGCGCCTGCTGTCGGCGGAGGCCCGGGTGGCCCTGCACCACATGCGCTCCGGCACGATGACGGACGACGACTGGACCCGGCTGGCCCGCCGGATGCCGGACGTCTCCGCGGCCCCGCTCTACATCGACGACTCCCCGAACCTGTCGATGATGGAGATCCGGGCGAAGTGCCGCCGCCTCAAGCAGCGCAGCGACCTGTCGCTCGTCGTCATCGACTACCTCCAGCTGATGCAGTCGGGCGGCTCGCGCCGGCCCGAGAGCCGCCAGCAGGAGGTCTCCGACATGTCCCGAAACCTCAAGCTCCTGGCGAAGGAACTGGAGGTCCCGGTGATCGCGCTGTCCCAGCTGAACCGTGGCCCCGAGCAGCGCACCGACAAGAAGCCGATGGTCTCCGACCTGCGTGAGTCCGGCTCGATCGAGCAGGACGCCGACATGGTGATCCTGCTGCACCGCGAGGACGCCTACGAGAAGGAGTCCCCCCGTGCGGGCGAGGCGGACCTGATCGTGGCGAAGCACCGAAACGGCCCGACGGCCACCATCACCGTGGCCTTCCAGGGCCACTATTCGCGGTTCGTGGACATGGCCAACACGTAGCATCCGCACCATGGATGCCGCATTGAACGATTCTGTCCTGCTGCCCGCGACCCGGCGGGCGCTGAGTCACCGGATCGCGGTCGCGCAGCGCGAAGGCCGGTCTCCGTCGCTGGTGGCGGCCGTGGTGCGGGGCGGTGAGGTGGTCTGGGAGGGGTCCCGGACCATGGTCGAGGGGCACGGCCCCGACGCAAACGTGCAGTACCGGATCGGGTCGATCACCAAGACGTTCACCGCCGTGCTGGTGCTGCGGCTCCGGGACGAGGGCCTGCTGGAACTGGGCGACCCGGTCGAGAAGTTCCTTCCGGGTACGGGCGTCGGCGAGGTGACGGTGGGACAACTGCTGTCCCACACCTCCGGTCTGGCGGCGGAGACGCCCGGCGAGTGGTGGGAGCGCACGGCGGGCACGCTGCGGCCGGAGCTCTCGGACGTCCTGGGCGCGCACCCGTTCCGCTTCGAGCCCGGTCGGCGCCATCACTACTCCAACCCCGGCTACACCCTGCTCGGTTCGCTCGTGGAGGCAGTCCGCGGAAAGCCGTGGGAGGACGTGCTCCGCGCCGAGGTGCTGGAGCCGCTGGGGCTGGAACGCACGACGGCGCAGCCGGTGGCCCCGCACGCCGGTGGCTGGGCGGTGCACCCGTGGGCGGACGTGATGATGCCGGAACCCATGGAGGATCTCGGGCTCATGGCCCCGGCCGGCCAGCTGTGGTCCACCACCGGCGATCTGGCGGCGTTCGCCGCGTTCCTCGTACGGGGCGACGCGCGCGTGCTGAGCGCGGGGTCGGTGCGCGAGATGCGGACGTCGGCCACTCCCCCGGAGCCGGGTCTCGCCGAGCTCGGATACGGGCTCGGGATGCAGCTGACGCAGAGCGGTGGGCGCCGGCTCGCGGGTCACAGCGGCTCGCTGCCGGGATTCGTCGCCGGGCTGTGGCTGAGCGAGGAGGACGACGTGGCCGCGGTGGTCCTGGCCAACTGCACCTCGGGGCTGCCCGCTTCGACGCTCGCGGCCGACCTGGTGGGCATCGTCGCCGAGGCCGAGCCGCGGATCCCCGAGCCCTGGCGGCCGCTGCGGGAGTCCGATCCCGTCGCGCTGGAGCTCTGCGGCCCCTGGTACTGGGGCACCTCGGCCCAGGCCGTACGGCTGACCTACGACGGGTTCCTGGAGCTCGGTCCGGTGGGCGGGAGCGGCCGCTCCGCCCGTTTCCGGGCGGAACCGGACGGCAGCTGGACCGGGCTGGGCGGCTACTACGCGGGCGAGTCGCTGCGGGCCGTTCGGCGGCCCGACGGATCGGTGAGCCACCTCGACCTCGGCTCGTTCGTGTTCACCCGCGAGCCCTACGACCCGCAGTCCCCGGTGCCCGGCGGGGTCGACCCGCAGGGCTGGCGGGGCATCGGCTAGCGGAGCGCCCTCAGCCCGCTACGAGTTCACGCTCCAGCGGGGTGCGCATGCGGGGGGTGATGCGGGCCTCCCCCACCCAGGCGGCGAGCCGTGCGGCCTCGGCCTCGATGGCCGCCCGGGCCTCGCTGCCGGGGTCGCCCAGCAGCCGGTGGACGATCTCGCCGTCGCCGCGCTGGGCCCAGCCGCCGACGATCTCGCCGTTCCACCACACGGTGGGGCCGATGTTGCCGGCGTAGTCGAAGAGGACCGGGCGGTGGCCGGGGTCGAGGTGGAAGCCCCGGTCCGCCCAGCCCATGGCGCTCGGGTCGAGGGCGGGCAGCAGGGCGGCCCAGGGTTCCTGGCCGGGTTCGGGCGCGGTGTCGCCGGGGCTGACGAGCGCGGTGCTGCCGTCGTCGAGCCGGACCGTGTCGGGACCGACCGCGGCAAGGGCCTTGCGCGCATCGGTGAGGGTCCACCCCGTCCACCACTTCAAGTCGGCCTCGGTGGCCGGACCGTAGGACCGCAGCCAGCGGCGGGCGAGCTCGGCGCGGGCCTCGGCCGGGGGCAGGGCGGGCCAGGGCTCGGTGTGGACCCAGCGGTACTGGCTGGAGGTCCACGATCCCCGGGGCCGGTCCCGGCGGATGCGGCCGTCGCAGGCGAGCAGCCGGATGACGTGGGTGGCGACGCCCACCTTCGCCTCGTACTTCCCGCCCCGCTCGACGGTGACCTTCCGGCGCAGGAGCGGTACGGCCGCCGAGAGCTGGCTGCCGGTGGAGGGGCCGTGGCTGTCCAGGGCGTCGAGCGCGGCGCCCTCCGCCGCGGCGAGCCAGTCGGCATCGAGGCCCTGACCGTCCTCGGCGAGCCGCTTGAGGAAGTTCCGGCGCTCCTTCGCGGCGATGGCCCGCGCGGTGGAGGAGTCGACGTACGGGGCGAGTTCGGTGGAGACGGCGAAGAGCGTGCGGCGCATGCTGAGCAGCCGTACGAGGCTCACGTCCTCGTACAGGGCCCGTTCGACATCCTCGGGTCCGCCTTCGCGCAGCCGGGCCCGGGCCGAGAGGAAGACCGTCGAGGCGTCGGTGGCGTGCAGACCGATCACGGCGTCCGCGGCCTCGGGCACGCTCGTCGCGTGGGCCGACGGCGCGAGGCGGTGCCGGCGGCCGAGGCGACGCCGGCGTTCCGCGGTGCTGATGAGGGGAAGGCTGCTCATCCTCCCGATCGTAGGCCGGGCCGCGTACAGCGGCCCGGCCTGCGCCCGGGTTCAGAGCTGGAGCTTGAACCCGACGTGGGACGCGGTGAAGCCGAGCCGCTCGTAGAAGCGGTGGGCGTCGGTGCGGGTCACGTCGGAGGTGAGCTGGACGAGCGCGCAGTTCTCGGTACGGGACCGCTCGATCGCCCACTCGATGAACCGGGTGCCCAGTCCGCTGCCGCGTTCGTCGGCGTGAACGCGTACGCCCTCGATGATCGAACGGGTGCTCCCCTTGCGGGAGAGTCCGGGGACGATCGTCAGCTGGAGGGTGCCGACGACGCGGCCGGCCCGGACGGCGACGACCACGTGCTGGTGGGGATCGTCCGTCAGCCGCTTGAGCGCCGCCACGTACGGGGCGAGGTCGTCCGGGGACTCCCGGGTGGCGCCGAGCGGGTCGTCCGCGAGCATCGCGACGATCGCGGGCAGGTCCTCCTCGGTGGCCGGACGGATGAGCAGGCCGGAGGTGGTGTCGGTCATATGTGGGTCCTCCCGGCTCAGCCGGCCGCGACGGTGAGCGGGGCCCACCGGCGGGTCCAGTCACCGGGCGGACCGGGGAGGTCCCTGGTCATGACGGCGTTGAAGGCCACCGAGCCGAGACCGCAGTCCTTGAGCCAGCCGAGCAGTTCCTCGTGGCGTACGTCGACATCGGTGCGCAGGTGCCGGTCGGTGGCCGCCGCGAGGGCGGTGACGAGGGCCTGGGCCGTGCCGGTGTCCCGGGCCACCAGCGGTCCGATGACATGGGTGTCCATGTTGGGCCAGATGGCGCCGTAGCCGATCAGCTCGCCGGAGAGGTCCTCGGCGACGAGCAACCGGTCCGTGAAGGCGGGCAGGCGGGTGACCAGATGGGTCCGGTCGGCGCCGAAGACCTCGGCGTCCAGCCGGAGGATCCGGGGGATGTCCCCGGCGCCGGCGGGCCGGACGCGGAAGGTGTCCTGCGCGGGAGCGGCGGCATCCGGGCTGAAGGCGCCCACGAGCATCTCGGCGCGGCCGGTGGTCTCGAAGCCGAGCTCCTCGTAGAGGGGGCGGCCGTACGGGGTGGCGTGCAGCGTGAGCGGAACGCCCTTGAGGACGTCGTCGCAGACGTGCGTCATGAGGCGCCGGCCCAGACCCTGGCGGGCGTAGCGCTCGGCGACCAGGACCATGCCGATGGCGGCGAGTTCGGGGTCGGCCATCGGAGGTCCGTACCGGGTGACCACACAGGCCGTGGCGAGTCCCAGGCCGTCGGGGGCGTCGATGCCGTAGCCGTGTCCGGCCGCCAGGAGCAGCCCCCACTTGTGGTCCTCGCGGGGCCAGCCGCGGTCTTCGGAGAGATCGGCGCAGTGGCGGAGGTCGTCCACGGTCAGTGCGCGGATGGGGAGGTCGGTGAGATGGGGTGGTGTCACGGCCTCAGAGTGGTTCATGGACCGGGACCCGGTCCAGAGGATTTGGGATGGATGTTTCGGGGTGGATGTTTCACGTGAAACATCCACCCGCCCGCTCTGTCCCTCCGCGAGGAGAGGCACTGTTTCACGTGAAACATACGTACTAGCCTCGACGGCTATGACCCGTCTTCACCTGTTCGACCTCGATGGAACGCTGATGTACGGCACCTCGTCGCCCGTCGAGATCTCCCGGCAGCTCGGACTGAGCGACGAGATCGTTGCCCTGGAACGGTCCTTCGCCGCGCTGGAGCTCCAGCCGTACCAGTTCGCGAGGGCGGTCCAGGCGCTCTGGGCGGATCTGACCCCGGCACACGTGCGGGCGGCGTTCGATGCGGCTCCGTGGCTGCTGGGGATCCAGGAGGTCTGGCAGGAGATCCGGGGGCGCGGGGACTACTGCGCCGTGATCTCGCTGTCGCCGTCGTTCTTCGTGGAGCTCCTCCTGGAGTGGGGAGCGCACGCCGCGCACGGCTCGGTCTTCCCGGAGGTGCCCTTCACCCGGCCGGTGGACGTCACCGGGATCCTGACACCCGAGGGCAAGGTCACGGTCGCCGACCAGTTGTGCGCGCGGTTCGGGGTGACCCGGGCCGACTGTGTCGCGTACGCGGACTCCAGCACCGACGTGGCGCTGTTCGAGGTGGTCCCGCTCTCGGTCGCGGTGAATGCCCACCCCCGCCTGGTGGAGCGGGCGACGTATGCCTATGAGGGGCGGGACCTGCGCGAGGCATACCAGCTGACAGGGGTGGCGCGCACGGGAGTTGAGGCATCTTAAGGGGAAAGTGGGTTCGAAACGCGGATTTCCCGCATTTCCCCGCAGGCTCTTGGGCGGACTGGCACGCTGTGAAACCCGGAACCACGGATTCGAAGGCCGTGGCGCGTGCAGACCTACCGAGATGCTCGAAGCGAGGCACCGCATGGACGCTCCGCCCACCAGATCGGCAAGACGGGGGCCGTCCCGGATACCGTCCGGGGACGGTGATCCCGAGCCCTCCCCCGAGCCCTCCCCCGAGCCCTCTCCCGATGCCGTCCTCATCCGCCGGACCCTCGCGGAGATCGCGCCCGTCGCCGACAGGGTGACCTCGTACTTCTACGCCGTCGTGTTCACCGGACACCCGGATCTGCGGGGGCTGTTCCCCGCCGCGATGGACGTGCAGCGCGACCGGCTGCTGAAGGCGCTGCTGACGGCCGCCGAGCACATCGACGACCCCGAGGTGCTCACCGCCTACCTGCGCCGGCTGGGTACGGGGCACCGCAAGTACGGCACCCGCCCCGAGCACTATCCGCCGGTGGGTGAGGCCCTGATCGGGGCGCTGGCCAAGTACGCGCACGACGCCTGGGGGCCGGAGACCGAGGCCGCCTGGGTCCGGGCCTACACCGCCATCTCCCAGATCATGATCGACGCGGCGGCCGAGGACGAGCCCAAGGCGCCGCCGTGGTGGCACGCGGAGGTGGTCTCCCACGATCTGCGGACCTCCGACATCGCGGTGATCACGGTCCGTCCCGACCAGCCCTACCCCTTCCTCGCGGGCCAGTACACGACCCTGGAGACCCCCTGGTGGCCGCGGATCTGGAGGCACTACTCCTTCGCCTCGGCCCCGCGCGGGGACGGGCTGCTGTCCTTCCACGTCAAGGCCGTTCCCGCGGGATGGGTCTCCAACGCGCTCGTGCGGCACGCCCGGCCCGGTGACGTGCTGAGGCTCGGGCCCCCGGCGGGTTCGATGGTGGTCGACCACAGCACCGACAACGGAATGCTGTGCCTGGGAGGCGGCACGGGGATCGCCCCGATCAAGGCGCTGATCGAGGACGTGGCCGAGCACGGGGAGCGGCGCCCGGTGGAGGTGTTCTTCGGGGCGCGCAGCGACGACGACCTGTACGACAAGGACACGCTGCTGGGGCTGCAGCGCTCGCACCCCTGGCTGTCGGTGCGCCCGGTGGTCTGCGACGAGGGCCTCGCCGGGCAACTGCCGCAGGCCGTCGGCACCCACGGGCCCTGGAGTTCGTACGACGCGTTCGTCTCGGGGCCGGCCGCGATGATCCGCAGCGGGGTGGACGCGCTGAAGAGGATCGGGATCCCCGATGAGCGGATCCGGCACGACGAGGTGGAGGAACTGGCGGGCGTCGCCGGCTGATGTCGGCGGCGGCGCCCGCGTGCGGTGGGTCAGCCCAGGTCGGGGGCGTGCATCGCGCGCACGCCCTCGATGTTGCCGTCGAGGTAGTGACGCAGGGACAGCGGGACGAGGTGCACCGCGGCGATGCCGACGCGGCTGAAGGGCACGCGGACGATCTCGTACTCGCCCTCGGGCTCGTCGATCTCGGGGCCGTGCCGCTGGCTGAGGTCCATGGATTCGAGATGGCAGACGAAGAAGTGCTGCACCTTGACGCCGGTCACGCCTCTGTCGGCGATGTGCTCGACGGTGTCGACGAAGCAGGGCACGACGTCGGTGATCTTGGCGCCGAGTTCCTCGTGGAGCTCTCGGTGGAGGGCGTCGACCACGGTCAGGTCCGAGGGCTCCACGCCCCCGCCGGGAGTGAGCCAGTACGGGTCGATGCCGGGTTTGGTCCGCTTGATGAGGATCAGGTCGTCACCGTCGAGCAGGATCGCGCGGGCGGTGCGTTTGACCACTGGACGTTCGGTCATGGGAGAAGAGTGGCCCAGACTTCCGCTTCTGAAACGCGTGCCGGTGAAACCCGCCGCTCCGGGAGCCGGGCGGACCGAGCCGCCGCAGGGCGTGCCCGGACCGCCTCCGGCCGGCCGGTCAGCTCGTGCGGGCCGCCAGATCGAGCGCCCGCAGGACGTCCGTGACCAGGTCCTCGGTGTCCTCGGCGCCCGCGGAGAAGCGGATGAACCCCTCCGGAACGGCGTCGCCGCCCCACCGCCGGCGGCGCTCCGCGGTGGACCGGACCCCGCCGAAACTGGTGGCGTCCTCGACGAGCCGCAGGGCGGCCATGAACCGTTCCGCGTGCGCGCGGTCGGCCAGGGTGAAGGAGACCACGGAGCCGAAGCCCCGCATCTGCCGCGCGGCCGTCTTGTGGGACGGGTCCGACGGCAGGCCCGGGTAGCGCAGCCCGGTGACGTCGGCGCGGTCGGCGAGGGCCTCCGCGACGGCGAGCGCGTTGGCCCACTGGCGCTGGGCGCGCAGCTGGATGGTGGACAGGGAGCGGTGCGCGAGCCAGGCCTCCATGGGGCCGGGGATCGCGCCGACCACCTTGCGCCAGCGGCGGATGCCCGCGGCGAGCTCGGCGTCGCGGCAGACGACGTAACCGAGCAGCAGGTCGCCGTGGCCGGTCAGCCCCTTGGTGCCGCTGGCCACCGAGAAGTCGGCGCCCAGTTCGAGGGGGCGCTGGCCGAGCGGGGTCGCGAGGGTGTTGTCGACGGCGACGAGGGTGCCGCCGGCGTGCGCCGCGTCCACGAGGCGGCGCACGTCGCAGACGTCGAGACCGGGGTTGGACGGGGTCTCCAGCCACAGCAGCCGGGCTCCGTCGAGGACCGGGAGCTGGCCGTCCTCGCCCGTGGGGGCGGTGCGCACGTGGACCCCGTACGCCTCCAGCTGTTCCCGTACGAGGGGCAGCACCTGGTAGCCGTCGTCCGGCAGGACGACCGTGTCGCCCGAGCGTGCCTGGGAGAGCAGTACGGCGGAGACCGCGGCCATGCCGGAGGCGAAGACGACCGTCTCGACCCCGTCCAGGCCGGGGGCCTCCAGCTCCCCGATGGCCCGCTCCAGCAGGGTCCACGTGGGGTTGGAGTCGCGGGCGTAGGCGTAGGGGCCGTCGACGTCGCCGGGAAGGTGGAAGTGGGCGGCGAAGACGGGGCCGGGCAGCGGAGGCTCGTTCTTGACGGGCTCCGGCAGACCGGCGCGGACGGCGACGGTGCCGTCGCCGAGCCGCTCCTGGCGCGGGGTCACGGGGTCGGGGGCGCTCATGGGGTGTGCTCCTTCACGGCTTCGCTGACGGCGGCCAGCAGGCCGGGGCTCGCCGCCTCGACCAGGTGCAGGCACTCCTCGAATCCGTCGAGGGGCCCGTAGTAAGGGTCCGGTACGTCGGTCTCGGCGGCGGAGGCCGCCGGGTCGTAGGACCGCAGCAGCCGGACCTTGGCCGCGTCCTGCGGGGTGGGGGCGAGCGCCCTCAGGTCACGCAGGTGCCCGGCGTCGAGTGCGATGACGAGGTCGAGGCCGGCGAACCAGGAGGCCCGGAACTGCCGGGCACGGTGGCCGGGTTCGTACCCCGCGGCCTCCAGTACGGCCACGGTGCGCGGGTCGGCCCCGTCCCCCTCGTGCCAGCCGCCGGTGCCGGCGCTGTCGACCTCCACCAGGCCCGAGAGGCCCGCGTCGGCGACGTGGGAGCGGAAGACCGACTCGGCCATGGGCGAGCGGCAGATGTTGCCGGTGCAGACGAAGCACACGCGGTACATGGGCGCCCGGCCTCAGTTCTTGTCGGGCAGGACCACGTTCAGGGCCCAGGAGACGATGGAGACGATCAGGGCGCCGGCGATCGCCGACCAGAAGAAGTTGTCGACGTGGAAGCTGAGGTCGAACTGCTTCGCCAGCCAGGAGGTCAGCAGCAGCATCGCCGCGTTCACCACGATGGTGAAGAGGCCGAGGGTGAGGACGAACAGGGGCAGCGAGAGCAGCTTCACCACGGGCTTGACGATCAGGTTGACCAGGCCGAAGATCAGCGCGACCAGGATCAGGGAGAGCGCTTGGTGGCCCGTGCTGCTGCCGTCTTCCAGTGTGATGCCCGAGACGAGCCAGATGGCGACGCCCAGGGCTGCCGCGTTGGCCAGGGTCTTGACTACGAAATTCGTCATGTGTCTGATCGTTGCAGAGATGGCCCCGGTGGAACATCAGCTGATCTGCGCATGCTCACCGGGCGAGAGAACACGAGGGGTGCGAAGACGATGAAGGCCTTCCGGCTGGACGAGCTCGAGGCCGAGCGGGCCGCGAACAAGGGCGCCTACCTGCAGTTCCTGCGCGAGCGGAACATGTCGGTCGGGCTGTACGCGCTGGACGCCGGGCAGAGCGACCCCCAACAGCCCCACGCCCAGGACGAGGTGTACTTCGTGGTGAGCGGCCGGGCCTCGATCACCGTCGGAGACGAGACGACGACGGTCGCCAACGGCAGCGTGGTCTACGTGCCGGCCGGGGTGCCGCACAAGTTCCACCACATCACCGAGAACCTGAAGATCATGGTCGTCTTCTCTCCGCCGGAAGGGTGAAAGGACCCCGGGACTGAGGGTCCGCGGCCCGGTCCCCCTAGGGGGCGGATCAGGGGAGTACGGGGGCTCGCGGAGCCCCGCCCGGGGCCGTGGGCTCCTAGCATCGAGAGCAGGAGTTCACCGGCAAGACGGACTAGGAAGAAGAGGTCGAGGACATGGAAGGCATCCGAGGGATATTCGAGGGCATGCCCTGGTGGGTCAAGTGGGTCGCCGTTCCGCTGCTCGTGCTGTTCGTCTTCGGTGGTGTGATCACCAGCATCATCGGTGCGCTGATCGGCTTCCTCTTCAAGGCCCTGCTCCTCGCGGCCCTCGTCGGAGGCCTGATCTTCCTCGTCAGGAAGTTCAAGGGCACCGGGTCGAAGTCCTCCGCCGGACAGTGGTAGAACTGGCGCAACCAGGGCACAGCGGGATTAACCCAGCTGAGGGAACGTGAACCGCCAAACCGCTCACAGCCCGGGAATCGGCGGATAGAGTGGCAATCTGTGCCGTTCCCTGGGCACCGAACGCCGGTAGTACCGCTCTGACCTGCGGTTCTTTTTGACAGCCACCGAGCACGACCCCCAGGAGTCACGGCACACGCGGGGGCGGCCCCCGCAGGGCGGGCCCCCCCAAGGCCCGCCGCCACGCCTGGGGGTGAGCTTTGTCTTCGGTTCACAATGCCGGTGTGCCGACTCTGATCGGTTCGGTGCAGCGGGCACTGAGGCTGCTCGAAGCGGTGGGTTCCCATAGCGAGGGAGCCCCGGCGAAACAACTGGCGCGCGAGGCCGGGCTCCCGCTTCCCACCGCGTACCACCTGCTGCGCACCCTGACGCACGAGGGCTATCTGCGCCGGGAGAGCGGAGTCTTCGTCCTGGGGGACGCCGCCGGCCGGCTGGCCGGTGGGGGGCTTCAGCAGAAACGTCGCAGCATGATCCTCGACTCCCTCGCGCACTTCCGCGACGCGGTCGGGGCCCCCGTCTACTTCGCGGTCTACCGCGAGGGTGAAATCGAGGTCGTGGGTGTCTCGGACACCCCGGCGAACCCTGCCTGCGAGGAGTGGGCCGATTTCCGCGAGACCGGCCACGCGCACGCCATCGGGCAGTGCCTGCTGGGCCAGCTCGACGAGAAGACGCGCAAGGACTACTACGACCGGCACCCGGTCGAGGCCATCACCCAGTACACCGTGCGGGACTTGGGGACTCTGGAGCAGCGGATCGGCTCCATGGAGCGGATGCAGCCGGTGACCGAGCGGCAGGAATACGCCCTGGGCACCGTGTGCGCGGCCATCCCGATCACGGCCGGCGACACCGCTGCGACGATGGCGATTTCTCTCCCTCTGCACCAGGAACAGCGATTGCTGTATGCGGTCGATCGGCTACGGAGTGAAGTAGGCGCGCTGTTGAGCACCCTCTCGTTCTCTATCAGTATCTGAAAACTCACTCCTTGTGATCTGCTAGCCCTTCCACCACTCTTGTCAAGAGGGCCTTGGGGGATCATTCCTGGCCACTTCCACTACAGCGGGGTAGGCAATGCGCGAGTCGGTACAGGCAGAGGTCATGATGAGTTTCCTCGTTTCCGAGGAGCTTTCGTTCCGGATTCCGGTGGAACTCCGGTACGACGCTCGTGACCCCTACGCGGTCCGCCTGACCTTTCACCTTCCCGGGGATGCGCCCGTGACGTGGGCGTTCGGCCGGGAACTCCTTCTGGACGGCATCAACAAGCCGTGCGGTGACGGAGACGTCCACATCGCTCCGACCGATCCGGAGGAACTGTCCGATGTCCACATCCGGCTGCAGGTAGGCGCGGACCGGGCTCTCTTCCGTGTGAGCGCGGCGCCACTCGTGGCGTTCCTCGACCGCACCGACCGGATCGTTCCACTCGGCCAGGAGCGCAACCTCGGGGACTTCGAGGAGAACCTCGACGAGGCGCTCGACAAGATCCTCGCGGAGTCGCAGCAGAACGAGCAGAACGCGGGCTGACCGAAGCCCGGCCGGACGCCTGCTGACCACGGCGTACCGGCGATCAGTACGGCATCACAGGCACCATCCGCAGGACTGCGGCATCACCGCATCACCGCATCCACGCACCACGGCTCAGCGTGCCGACGCGCTGAGTGCTCCACCCTGCCGTTCCCCACGGCCGGCCGTGCGCGCGAACCGACCTGTCGCGCCCGCCGGTCCGCCCCTCTTCAGCGCTTGCGCCGCCGGCCCCGGCCGCCGCGGAGCGGCCCCGAGGCCGCTGTGGCCGCCGGGGATTCCGCGCGGTCGGCGGACACCACCAGTGCGGCCAGTGCCGTCGTCACGGGTACCGAGGCGACCAGTCCGATCGAGCCCACGAGGGTGCGTACGATCTCTTCCGCGACCAGCTCGCTGTTGGCCACCGAACCCATGCTGCTGTTCGCGATCGAGAACAGGAGAAGCAAGGGCAACGCCGCGCCCGCGTACGCCAGTACCAGGGTGTTCACCACCGAGGCGATGTGGTCGCGCCCGATGCGGATGCCCGCCCGGTAGAGACCGCGCGGGCCCATCGACGGGTCGGCCTGGTGGAGTTCCCAGACCGCGGAGGTCTGAGTGACGGTCACGTCGTCCAGTACGCCGAGCGATCCGATGATGACACCCGCAAGCAGCAAACCGCTCATGTCGATGTTCGGGTAGAGCCCGTGGATCAGCCCGGTGTTGTCGTCCGTGTTGCCGCTGAGGAACGCCCAGTCGATGAACAGCGAACCCAGCAGGCCGATCAGCAGCAGCGAGATGATGGTGCCGAGGACCGCGACCGAGGTGCGGGCCGTCAGCCCGTGGCACATGTAGAGCGCGATCAGCATGATCGCGCTCGCGCCGACCACGGCCACGACCAGCGGATTCGACCCCTGCAGGATGGCAGGGAGGATGAACAGCGTCAGCACCGCGAAGCTGACCACGAGGGCGATGAGCGCGAACAGCCCGCGCATCCGCCCGACGAGGACGACCGCGACGGCGAAGATCCCGGCGAGCAGGGCCATCGGCAGCTTGCGGTTCACGTCGATCACGGAGTACTGGAGATCCCGGGGCGCGTCCGGGGCGTACGCGACCACCACGCCCTGGCCGTCCGTCAACTGCCGCGGTGCGCCCGGCTGGAGGATCTCGAAGAACTCGCGGCCCTTGTCCGGCCCGCTGCCGACCCTGATGGTGGCCTTCTTGCATTCGCCGGTCTGCGAGGCGAGGGCTTCCCGCCCCTCGGGGGTGGAGGTGTCGCCGGTGGCGGGCACCTGCGCGGCGTTCACGGATTTACAGTCGACCTGCTGGAGCGCGACGACCGTTCCCTGCTGGGTCTGCCGGTCGAAGCCGACTCCCGTGCGTGCGTGGTCCGGCGCGCCGCCGGGCCAGAGCACCGCCATGCCGATCACGACGGCGGCGGCGAAGGGGATCAGGACGGCCGCGATCACCTTGCGCAGGTGCTTCGAGACGGGGGCCGCCGGGCCATGGCTGTGCGTGTGGCCGTGGGAGTGACCGGGCGCGTGGCCTGGCGTGTGGCCGGGCGGCTGACCGGGGCCGGCGTGCGCGTGGCCCGCGTGGTCGGCGTGCTCCGCGTGGCCGGCGTGACCAGTGGGATCCGTGGGGTCGGTGGGGGGCTGCGGCGAGGACGTCACTGGCTGATCATCGCAACAGATGAGGGGGCCCACTGTTCAGCACGCCACACATGACGCTAGCGTGGGGGCTACTTTGCACAACGCGGGAGCTCGGAGCACCGGGCTGAGAGGGCGCTGATCACCGTCGCATTCGAAAATGCGTACGGGAAGAGGCTGCGTCGACCGCCGAACCTGTTACCGGGTAATGCCGGCGTAGGGAGATTAGGTCTCATGACCATTCAGGACGCACGCACGCCTGCCGTCAGCCAGGACGCCGATGGCCAGAACGAGCGCCAGCCCGGCTGGCACAAGGGATACGTGGCGGGCTCCCGCCCCGACATCCGGGTGCCGGTTCGCCAGGTCCACCTCACCAACGGCAAGGACGTGACGCTCTACGACACGTCCGGTCCGTACACCGACCCGCAGATCGAGACCGACGTGCGCCGGGGCCTGCCGCCGCTGCGCGAGCACTGGATCATCAGCCGCGGTGACACCGAGGAGTACGCGGGCCGCCCCGTGCGCCCCGAGGACGACGGCATCAAGCACACCTCGCCGCGCGGCGGCCTCAAGAACCTCGACGCGGTCTTCCCGGGCCGTCCGCGCCAGCCCCGCCGGGGCCGTGGCGGCGCCGCCGTCACGCAGCTCGCGTACGCCCGCCGGGGCGAGATCACCCCGGAGATGGAGTACGTCGCGATCCGCGAGAACGTCTCCCCCGAGGTCGTCCGCGAGGAGATCGCCGCAGGTCGCGCGGTCATGCCGGTCAACGTGAACCACCCCGAGATCGAGCCGATGATCATCGGCAAGCGGTTCCTGGTGAAGGTCAACGCCAACATCGGCAACTCCGCGGTCACCTCCTCGATCGAGGAGGAGGTGGACAAGATGACCTGGGCGACCAAGTGGGGCGCCGACACGGTCATGGACCTCTCCACCGGCCGCAACATCCACACCACCCGCGAGTGGGTGCTGCGCAACTCCCCCGTGCCGATCGGCACCGTGCCGCTGTACCAGGCGCTGGAGAAGGTCGACGGCAAGGCCGAGGACCTGACCTGGGAGATCTACAAGGACACGGTCATCGAGCAGGCCGAGCAGGGCGTCGACTACATGACGGTCCACGCCGGCGTGCTGTTGTCGTACGTCCCGCTGACCGCCCGCCGCAAGACCGGCATCGTCTCGCGCGGTGGCTCGATCATGGCCGCCTGGTGCCTGGCGCACCACAAGGAGAACTTCCTCTACACGAACTTCGAGGAGCTCTGCGAGATCCTCGCGGCGTACGACGTGACGTACTCGCTGGGCGACGGCCTGCGTCCCGGTTCCATCGCGGACGCGAACGACGCGGCGCAGTTCGCGGAGCTGAAGACGCTGGGCGAGCTGAACACGATCGCCAAGCGGTACAACGTTCAGACGATGATCGAGGGCCCCGGGCACGTCCCGATGCACAAGATCAAGGAGAACATCGACCTCCAGCAGGAGATCTGCGAAGAGGCGCCGTTCTACACGCTCGGCCCGCTGACCACCGACGTCGCGCCCGCGTACGACCACATCACCTCGGGCATCGGTGCCGCCATGATCGCCTGGTGGGGCACCGCGATGCTCTGCTACGTCACGCCCAAGGAGCACCTGGGCCTGCCGAACCGCGACGACGTGAAGACCGGTGTCATCACGTACAAGATCGCGGCGCACGCGGCGGACCTGGCCAAGGGTCACCCCGGTGCCCAGGAATGGGACGACGCGCTGTCGGACGCGCGGTTCGAGTTCCGGTGGGAGGACCAGTTCAACCTGGCCCTCGACCCAGACACGGCCCGTGAGTTCCACGACGAGACCCTCCCGGCCGAGCCGGCCAAGACCGCGCACTTCTGCTCCATGTGCGGTCCGAAGTTCTGCTCGATGAAGATCTCCCAGGACATCCGCCGCCAGCACGGTGGCGACCTGGGTGCCGAGGAGATCGAGGCCGGCATGGCGGAGAAGTCCGCCGAGTTCGCGGCCGCGGGCAACCGCGTGTACCTGCCGCTGGCGGACTGACCTCCCGCTCCGGCACACAAGGACGGCCCGCGACACCGAGGGGGAGTCGCGGGCCGCCGTCGCGGACGGTCAGGCGAACGTCCGGGAGCCCACGCCCAGTTTGCGCCGTGCGAACTCGAGGTTCGCGAGGACCCGGTCCTGCTGGTCGTCGGGCAGTCTGCCGTCCTGGAGCAGGAGTTCGCAGGAGTCCGCGGACTCCTGGTACTCCCCCGTCCAGTAGGCGGCCACCGCGAGTTCGTCGAGCGCGCGCCAGTCGTGCCACGCGAACTCGACGAAGAGGATGTCGTCCGGGCGCGGGACCCTGACCGCCTGCCGGGCGAACAGGTGGGCGAGGGGCCAGCGGCTTTCGAGTCGGCAGAGGCGGGCGAGGTCGCCGAGTGCCTCCACGCGGGAGGGCCGGCTCTCGTGCGCGCACAGGTAGCGGTCCATCACCTCGGCCCACGGCCTGTCGAGGGTGACCGCGAGCCGGGCGGCATAGAGCCGCGCGCAGTAGGTCTCCTCGGCCCAGCCGCCCATGGCGACCCGGCGGTCGTAGGCGTCGAGGGACTTCTCCGGCTCGCCCGCGTCGCGCCAGCTCTGGGCCAGGTAGAACGCGTAACGGGTGTTGTCGGGCTCCTTCGTGAGGCCTTCGGTGAGTACCTGGGCGTCGCGCAGGTACTTCGACCGCTGCCCCTCCTCCCGGAAGCGCGCCCCGCCGCCGACGGAGAGGATGTTGAAGCCCTCGATCACGTCGCGGCCGTATTCGGTGCCGCAGTCGATGTACTCGTGGAGCACGCCCACGTACCGCCACGGCAGCCGGGTGGAGACCAGTGCCGGCCGCCAGTGGACGATCGGACCGTCGTGCAGCGCGACCTGGTACGCGTTGAGCGTGAGGTCCGGCATGCGGAACCCGGGCCGGATCTGCATCTCGTCGTCGCCGTCGATGAACAGCAGGTAGTCGGCGCTGGAGCGCGCGAGTTCCACCGCCTCGGTGCGGCTGCCGTCGAAACCCTTCCAGGTCCGTTCGTGGAGCGTGCCGGGCAGGTCGGCGAAGCAGTCCCGGATGACGTCCTGGGTGCCGTCGGTGGAGCCCGTGTCCACGATCACCCAGGTGTCGATCAGGGGGCGCACCGACTCCAGGCACTTCCGGATCGTCGGCGCCTCGTTCTTGACGATCATGTTCAGGCAGATGGTCGGCCTCACCGCAGCACCCTCTCGTCGGACGGATCGCGGGCGACGTTAGGGAGTGCGGCCGCTGATGGGTCGGCGGCACGCCGGTCGCGTCGGCACCCGATGGGCCTCGGCGGAGCCGTTCGGGGGCGTCCGATAAGCCGTTGTGCTGATAAAGATCCGGGCCGTCTCAAGATCGGGGCGGCTCCATCCGTAGCTCCCAAGGACGTTCGAACCCGTAGCCGGGGCGACACCCGTTCCGGCTCGCATTCCGTTCCGAAGGAGCGCTGCAGATGAGTCGTGAGCACCAGACCAAGCTCCGCCTTGGTCCCGTACCCCGCAATCGTGCCTGGATCGCGGGAGGTGCCCTGGCCTCGCTTTCCCTCGTACTCGTGGGCATGTCCACCCCGGTCACCGCGGCGGTCAATCCCGCGGTGGCGGCAGTGAGATCCGCCGCGCCGTCGGGCGGCGGCGGAGGCGAGGACTGCGAGCCGCACGACGGACCGCCACAGGACTGGACCCGGGGCGGCGGGGACGACGAGGGACACGGCGACTGGAGAGACGACGCGGGCCGCGACCCGAACGCGGGCCGAGACCCGCACGAGGGCCGGGACCCGCACGAGGGCCGCGACCCGAACGAAGGGCGCGACCCGAACGAAGGGCGAGACCCTCACGAAGGGCGCGACCCCCACGACGACCACGGCCACGGGTGCCCGCCGGTCGGCCCGACGGGCCCAACCGGTCCCACGGGACCGACGGGGCCCTCTGGTGCGACGGGCGCCGACGGTGCGACAGGTGCGACAGGTCCGACGGGTCCGTCCGGTGCGACGGGTCCGACCGGGCCGCGAGGCTACCCCGGGGCGACGGGCGCCACGGGCTCCACCGGGGCGACGGGCGCGACGGGTGCCGATGGTGCGACCGGTCCGACCGGTCCGACGGGTCCGACGGGTGCCGATGGCGCGACGGGCGCCACGGGCGTTGACGGTGCCACGGGTCCGACTGGCCCGACCGGTCCGACGGGTGCTGACGGCGCTACAGGTGCCACGGGCGTTGACGGTGCTACGGGCGCGACCGGTCCGACCGGTCCGACGGGTGCTGACGGCGCGACGGGCGCAACGGGTGCTCCGGGCGTTGACGGTGCCACGGGTCCGACCGGCGCGACCGGCCCCACCGGTGCCGATGGTGCGACGGGCGCCACGGGCGTTGACGGTCCCACGGGCGCGACCGGTCCGACCGGTCCGACAGGTGCTGACGGCGCGACGGGCGCCACGGGTGCTCCGGGCACTGACGGTGCCACGGGCGCGACCGGTCCGACGGGCCCCACCGGTGCGACGGGTGCGAGCGGCGCGACGGGCCCCACGGGTGCCACAGGTGCGAGCGGTGCGACGGGCCCCACGGGTGCGACGGGTGCGAGCGGTGCGACGGGCCCCACGGGTGCCACAGGTGCGAGCGGTGCGACGGGCCCCACGGGTGCCACAGGTGCGAGCGGCGCGACGGGTGCCACCGGTGCGACGGGTGCCACCGGTGCCACGGGTGCGACCGGTCCGTGTTCCGACATCGACGCCTACAGTCCCTCGAACACCGAGGACTTCCAGACTGTGCTCACCGGCGGGAAGACGTACGTCGGCAAGGCCTCGACGCCGGGCGGGACGATCGTCTGGCAGGACCTCACCAACACGGTCGCGACCATGACCGACCCCGCGAACCCCAACTATCCGGCCAACGTCTGCGGCGTCGCGATCGAAGCCCAGGGCAATGACGCGTTCGTCAAGGTGGTGACGTCGTCCGGGACAGTGTGGCAGACGCACGGTGACGTCAACGGCAACAACTTCATCTGGAACGAGCCCTGGGTCCAGCAGACGACGCCCACCCCCGCCGTGCTCGTCCGAGGCGGGTCCATGAGCGGGTTCACGGCGCCGGCGTCCCCGCACAGGATCCCGCCGGGTCTCAAGTCCAAGTCCAACCACGCGGCCAAGCCGCGCAAGTGACCTGGGGCGTCTGACCTGACACCGAACACCCGGCCGCTCCCGATGGGGCGGCCGGCTTTTTTTGGTGCTTGCGCTGGAGCGCGCTCCAACTCCTAGAGTCCGGACGCATGAGCATGCGATACCGAATTCTGGGTGGGACCGGCATCGAGGTCAGCACGCACTGCCTCGGCACGATGATGTTCGGTGCGGTGGGCAATCCGGATCACGAGGAGTGTGCGCGGATCATCCACGCCGCGCTCGATCACGGGATCAACTTCGTGGACACCGCGGACATGTACTCCGCCGGGGAGTCCGAGACGATCGTGGGCAAGGCACTCAAGGGACGGCGCGACGACGTCGTCCTCGCGACGAAGGTGCACTTCCAGATGGGCGAGGGCCGCAACCGCAGCGGAAACTCCCGGCGCTGGATCGTGCGGGCCGTCGAGGACAGCCTGCGCCGGCTGGACACGGACTGGATCGACCTCTACCAGGTGCACCGCCCCGACCAGGGCACGGACGTCGAGGAGACCCTGTCCGTTCTCGGTGATCTGGTCCGGGCTGGGAAGATACGCGCCTTCGGCAGCTCCACCTTCCCGGCCGAGGAGATCGTCGAGGCGCACCACGTCGCCGAGCGGCGGGCTCTGCCGAGGTTCCGGACCGAGCAGCCGCCGTACTCCATCCTCGCGCGCGGGATCGAGAGCGGTGTGCTGCCGGTGGCCCGGAGATACGGGATGGGCGTCCTGACCTGGAGCCCGCTCGCGTCCGGATTCCTGACGGGGAAGTACCGGCTCGGCAGGGCCGTCGACATGGCCTCGGGGCGTCCGGCGCTGACTCCGGCCCGCTTCGATCCCGCGATTCCGGGCAATGTCGCGAAGCTGGAGGCGGTGGAGCAGCTGGTGGAGCTGGCCGACTCCATTGGCTGCACGCTGCCCGAGCTGGCGGTGGCCTTCCCGCTGGCGCATCCCGCTGTCACCTCGGTGATCACCGGGCCGCGGACCATGGAGCAGCTGGAAGCACTGGTGAAGGGCGCCGGCCTGGTCCTTGACGACGCGACCCTCGACCGGATCGACGAGATCGTGGAGCCGGGCCGGAACCTGTACCACCCGGACGGCGCCTGGCGCGTGCCGGCGCTGGCGGATGTCGCACAGCGCAGGCGGGTGCTGGGGGACCGCTCCGCCGGCTGACCGGGCGGACGCTCCGATGTTTCACGTGAAACAGCGACGGATGTTTCACGTGAAACATGGCGCATGCGCAGACCCGTGTGGCCGTGCGGCAGGCGGCCAAGTGGCTGTTCGGGCTGATCCGTTCCGCTGACGGATGGGCGCGCCGATCGGACGCTCGGGGGCGGGGTCTTCAGGATGACCCGCGAAGACCGGCTCTGTGTCCGGGCTTCGCAGATCGATTCGATCCGGTGTGTGCGAGGAGCTGTACATGAGTTCTGAGAACAAGGCCCGTGCCTACCTGGGGCCGTTGCCCCGACGAGCCGGCTGGCTGGCGGGAGGCACGCTCGCCTCGGTGGCGCTGCTGCTGGCGGGCCTGACGACTCCGGCGGTCGCGCTGGCCGAGGCGGCGGGCGGTCCGGACCACTGCAAGGCCCAGCGCCACAGGGCGGGTGCGCCGGCGGCGGGTCACGGCGACGACTGCAACGTGGGCCCGCGGGGCCCGCGCGGACCCAAGGGTCAGAAGGGTGCGACGGGTCCCACCGGGCCCAGGGGCGCCACCGGAGCGACGGGCCCGACCGGGCCGCGCGGCTACCCGGGGGCGACGGGCGCCACCGGCCCCACCGGCCCCACGGGCGCCACCGGCCCCACGGGTGCTACGGGTGCGGGTGCCACCGGGGCGACGGGCGCGACCGGCCCCACCGGCCCCACCGGCCCCACCGGTCCGACGGGTCCGCGGGGCGCCAGCGGCGTGTGTTACGACGTCGACGCCCACCGGCCCGCGGCCTCCCGTGAGGTGAAGGCAGTGCTCTCGGCCGGCGTCACCTACGCCGGCATCCGCGATCTGCAGCCCACGGTGACCCCTTGGCGCTGGTACGACCTGACCACCACGGGGGACACCTACCCCGAGGACGCCTGTGCGGTGTCGATCTCGGAGCAGGCCAACATCGTCAACGTCGAGGTGCTGACGACGGGCGGCCTCGTCTACGAGACCTCCTGTGACATCGACCCCGGCACCCCGGACGCACTCGACTGCACCGGCGTGTGGGCGGCCGCCAGCCCTCAGCCCGCCCCGGGTGCGAACGGCCTGGCCCAGTTCGCGCACAAGGCTCTGAGCAGGGAAGACCGCAACATCAAACCCATGGCGATCAAGTAGCGGTGGTCTACTCCGGCGCGGGCTCCGGCCCGCCGAAGTCCGGACTGGTGAAGTCCGGAGACGAGTAACCGGGACGGGGCCCCTCCGCGGGGGTTCCCGGGCTGGTGAAGTCGGGCCGGGTGTATCCCAGGTTGGGGATGCGCCCGGCTCCCGGCTTTCGGGGCGCCGGGAGTCCGGCGCCGGCGCTGGGATCCGCCAGCGCGTCCCGGAGGAACGGCACGATGCCACGCTCCAGCAGGGCGTTGCGCCAGGCTTCGCGGGCCCGCGCCACCTCGTCGGGCACCGCCTCGGTCTCGTCCGCCGCCACCTCGGTGGAACTGTTGCGGACGGCCGTGACGAGCAGCCCGATCACGGCGAAGAGCAGTGCGGCGGCGGTGAGACCGCCGAACAGCCAGCCCGCCGTCAGCATGGTGTCGGCGAAGGCCGGTTCGGGTTCGATCATCTTCAGGATGTAGCCGACCAGCAGGAAGATCAGCATGGCCGTGCCGGCCAGGACCGGCGCGAGGACCGCGACCACGGCGCTGACGCCCGCGCCGCCGTCCTGCCCGTCGCCCTCCTCCCCCGTGCTTCCGGGGGTGGACAGGATCTCGTCCTGCCGCTCTTTGCGGACCTTCACGTAATGGTCGTACTCGGCTGCGGCCGCGGCCGTCAGCAGCCCGGTGGCCCCCATGGCCATGGTGCGCAACTGTTCGGCGTTCAGCCGTTCGCCCAGGGCGGCGAGCTCGGGCCTGGCGTTCGCCGTGCGCAGCGCCTCGTCGAGGAGCCGATCGAACTCCGGTCGGTCTTCGGTGAGCAGGTGCGGAGCGCTGGTCATGTGCATCCCCCGATGCTCCGTGGGGACCGGTATGTCCGTGTTGAACGGGGCGCCGGCACAAACGGAGGAGAGCCTGCTACGGATAGAGCGATGGTAGAGCGCCCACGCCGTACGTCGACAGGGGCTTTCCGGAAATACCCAGCTCCGGGAAGCCTCAGTCGTTCAGCGGGAGTTGTACGACGAGGAGTTTGCCCGCCATCGTCACGCCACCGTCCATCGCGATGGCCAGCCCTTCCGCGTAGACGTGCGGGCCGACGACGGCCTCGGGGCCGTGCGCGCCGTCACCGTCCTCGGTGCCCACCTCGCCCAGCAGGTACGGGATGGGGCTGTGGCCGTGAACGACGCGGCTGCCGCCGTAGGTGCCGATGAGCTCGCGCACGGCCTGGGGGCCGGTCTCTTCGTCGCGGAAGGCGAAGCGCTTGGTGAACTTGCGGAACAGGTCCCAGGTGATGTCGGCGTCGTTGCGGTTGAGGAGCTCGTGGATGGTGTCGTTGACGTCCTCGACCGAGTCGCCGTAGTCGAGGTAGGCGGTGGTGTCCGAGTGGAGGAGCAGGTGGTCCTCCACCAGGACCGCCGCGTCCAGCCGGGACATCCACTGGAGGTGGACGTCCTGCAGCCGGTCCATGTCGGTGCGCTGCCCGCCGTTGAGGAGCCAGGCGGCCTGGAAGGTGGCGGTGCCGGCGCCGGAGACGACGGGGGTGTCCCCGAACCGCTTGGCGCCGATGAGCAGCAGCTCGTGGTTGCCCATGAGGGCCTTGCAGTAGCCGCCCGCGGCGGCGGCTTCGGCGGAGAGCCGCATGACGAGGTCGATGACGCCGATGCCGTCGGGGCCGCGGTCGGTGAAGTCGCCGAGGAACCAGAGCCGGGCGTTGCCGGCGGACCAGTTGCGGTCGGCGTCGATGAGCCCCTGGAACTGCAGTTCGGCGACCAGTTCGTCGATGTAGCCGTGCACGTCGCCGACGACGTAGAGCGGGCCGGGGCCCTCTCCGGGCGTCTCCTGGGGGACGTACTGGATCTGGACGGTGTCGCCGGGGCCGCCGAGCGCGCCGCGCCCGATGACGGGGAGGTCGCGCTGGGTCGGTGTGTACCCCTCGGGGTCGCTCTCCTCGGAGGCGTGGCCCATGGGGCGGCCGACGGGCTCGCCGTGGACGCCGGGGGAGGCGTACGGGGCCTCGTGGCCGTACCCGTGCTGTGCGGGGACGGGAGCCGGGCCCGCGTCGTAGTACGCCGGGTACGCGCCGTAGACGGGGGCGTCCTGCCCGAGCCCCGCGGAGCCGGCCGCTGCCGCTGGTGCGGCTTCTGCGAATCCCGGGAGAGCGGTATGCGAGGCGGGTTCGGCGACCGGCACCCGGAAGTCCCGCTCGGTGTCCGTCCGCACCGCGGGTCCCTGACCGGCCCCCTGAGTCATCGACCCCTCCACCACCGTCGCGCTGCCGTACACCTGCGGACCCTTCCGCCTCCTGGGCGGAGGGTCCGTGATGTCGTGCGCCCATCATAGGAATGCAGCTCGCGCTCTGTGACGCACCAGGGGTGGTGAATCCTGGCCGGAGCTGGCACTTCCTGCTGATTCCTCCCGATATGGGTGTTGCTGAAATCCTCGGCGGGGCCGGCGGCCCCGCCATTGGGCGGCGTGGCGGTCAGTCCTGTGCCGGGGATCGGGGCGGGCTGACGGTCGTACGGGGCTGCCTGCGCTGGGACGAGGTACGGATGATCAGCTCGGTCGGGATGACCTGTTCGACGGGTCCGCCCGTGTCGACGCCCTCGATGGCGTCGATGAGCAGCTGGACGACGGCGGTGCCGATGCGGCGCGGTTTGAGGGACAGGGTGGTGATGGGCGGCTCGGTGTTGGCGTACACGGTGGATTCGCTGCAGCACACGAGCAGCAGATCCTCGGGAACGCGCAGGCCGTAGCGCCGGGCGGCGGCGAGCAGGTCGGTGCCGTTGGGGTCGAACAGGCCGTAGACGGCGTCGGGCCGGTCGGGCCGGGCGAGCAGCCGGTCGGCGGCGACGGCGCCGGCGCAGGGATCGTGGGCGGGGTAGGACTCGTAGACGGGGTCCTGGCCCACGCGCTCGCACCAGCGCAGGTAGGCCGTGGTCGAGAGGCGGGTGTAGGTGTCGGTCGTGGTGCCGGTCAGGAGGCCGATACGGCGGGCTCCGGCGGCGGCGAGGTGGTCGAGGAGCCCGAGGACGGCGGCCTCGTGGTCGTTGTCGACCCAGGCGGTGACGGGGAGTGAGCCGGCGGGGCGTCCGTCGGAGACGACGGGCAGACCCTGGCGGACCAGCTCGGTGACGACGGGATCGTGGTCGGAGGGGTCGATGACGACGGTGCCGTCGAGGGCCACGTTGGACCAGACGTCGTGTCGGGAGGTGGCGGGGAGGATGACGAGGGCGTAGCCGCGCGCGAGCGCGGCGGAGGTGGCGGCCCTGGCCATCTCGGCGAAGTACGCGAATTCGGTGAAGGTGAAAGGTTCATCCCCGTACGTCGTCACGGTCAGGCCGATGAGGCCCGACTTGCCGGTACGGAGGGTCCGGGCCGCCGCGGAAGGGCGGTAGCCCAGCCGGTCCGCGACCTCGCGGACGTGGCGGCGGGTGGCGTCCGGCAGCCGTCCCTTCCCGTTGAGGGCGTCGGAGACGGTCGTGATCGAGACGCCCGCCGCGGCGGCCACGTCCCTGATGCCCGCCCGGCCTTGTCGGCCGGCGGCCCGCCGGGTGGTCTCGGTCCGGCTCACCTGATGCTTCCCTGCTGCTGTCATGGCGAGCCGATAGTAGGGCTCGGTGGGCAGGGCGGTCTGGATGCATATGCACGCGTTGACAGGCACGTTTCTGCACGGTTCGCCACCCCCAATGACCTTGGAAATGAAGGCCTTTGGTTGCGAAGGCTGTCTGGTGCCCTTGTCGACGGGACCGTGCATGCCAAAACGGAGCGCTCTCGGGCCCTGCCCAACTCACCTGTACGAGGGACGCGCGCCACGGCGCAGGCCACCGGCGCACGCATATATGCGTGCGCTCTCCCGCATTCCAGGCGCCCGCCGTTCTCGGATGGGCGGAATCCTCATAAGGTGAGGAGTATTGAGTCGACGGCGACGTCGTACGGGACGGTCGAGGAGGACCTGCGGTGAGCGAGAAGAGCCCGAAGCTGCGCGCCGAGCTGGACGGCATCCCCACCTACAAGCCCGGGAAGCCCGCCGCGGCGGGCGGTCCGGTCGCGTTCAAGCTGTCCTCGAACGAGAACCCGTACCCGCCCCTGCCTGGGGTGCTGGAGAGTGCGGTCGCCGCGGCCGGCCAGTTCAACCGGTACCCGGACATGGCGTGCACGGGCCTGGTGAACGAGCTCGCCGAGCGGTTCGGGGTCCCCGTCGAGCACATCGCCACCGGCACCGGCTCGGTCGGTGTCGCCCAGTCGCTGATCCAGTCGACGGCGGGTCCGGGCGACGAGGTCATCTACGCCTGGCGGTCTTTCGAGGCTTATCCGATCATCGTTCAGATCTCGGGTGCGACGTCGGTCCAGGTCCCGCTGGCCGAGGGCGACGTGCACGACCTGGACGCGATGTTCGACGCGATCACGGAGCGGACCCGTCTGATCTTCGTCTGCAACCCCAACAACCCCACCGGCACCGCCGTGCGCCGTGCCGAGCTGGAGCGCTTCCTGGACCGGGTGCCCTCCGACATCCTCGTCGTGCTCGACGAGGCCTACAAGGAGTTCGTCCGCGACGTGGAGGTCCCGGACGGCATCGAGCTCTACCGCAGCCGCCCCAACGTCGCCGTGCTGCGTACGTTCTCCAAGGCGTACGGGCTCGCCGGCCTGCGCGTCGGCTTCGCGGTGGCGCACGAGCCGGTGGCCGCGGCGCTGCGCAAGACCGCGGTGCCCTTCGGCGTCAGCCAGCTCGCCCAGGACGCGGCGGTCGCCTCGCTGCGGGCCGAGGACGAGCTGATGGGCCGGGTCGGGTCGCTGGTGAGCGAGCGCGCCCGGGTCTACGGCGCGCTGCTGGCCCAGGGCTGGACCGTGGTGCCCGAGACGCAGGCCAACTTCGTGTGGATGCGGCTCGCGGAGCGCACCGCCGACTTCGCGGCTGCCTGCGAGAAGGCCGGCGTGGTGGTCCGGCCCTTCGCTGGCGAGGGCCTGCGGGTCACGATCGGTGAGCCCGAGGCGAACGACCTCTTCCTGCACACGGCGGAGGCGTTCTTCAAGGAGCTGTAGGGCTCCTGCTTCACAGCGCCGCAGAGCTCCCCGGAACCGGCGTCAGGCCAGTTCCACGCGGATGGGGTCGCCGTCGCGGACGGTGGCCAGCAGGCGGGGGTCGCCGTCGAACGAGCCGAGGACGTTGCACGGGCTCGCGAGGCGGCTCTCGCCCCCGCGGGAGATCGGGGTGGGGCCGTAGGGCAGCGCGAGCGCGTCGCCCTCGGTCCAGAACGCGACCGTGCCGGGCTCGACGACCTGCTGGGCGTCGTGCTCCAGGGCCACGGAGACGCCGGTGTCGAAGTAGACCTCCTCGCCCCAGGTGTTCGCGGATGCGGAAAGGGGGAGCGCCTCGGCCAGGGCCTTGGCGGTCGGGGTCTCGTCGAGGGTTGCGGTGAGCTGGCCGGCGGGCCAGAGGAATCGAATCTTCATGGGTCGCATTCAACAATCTGTTGAATTTCTCCGCTAGGGGGTACCCCCCTGAAAGATCCCGACAGCAGTACGACATAATGCTTGTGAATGTGAACGCGTTCACAAGCGTGTCCTGCTTCCTCCCGGATTGAGTGGGATACAAGAGGCAAACTGCGGCTGTGACCACGGCGAAACGAAGGAGACGACGACGTGGACCTAGCTTTGGCGCCAGAGACCCTGGCGCGATGGCAGTTCGGTATTACGACCGTCTATCACTTCCTCTTCGTTCCCTTGACGATCTCTCTGGCCGCGCTCGTCGCGATCTTGCAGACCGCCTGGGTGCGTTCGGAAAAGGAGAAGTACCTCAAGGCCACCAAGTTCTGGGGCAAGCTCTTCCTGATCAACATCGCGATGGGTGTCGTCACCGGCATCGTCCAGGAGTTCCAGTTCGGCATGAACTGGTCCGACTACTCGCGGTTCGTCGGTGACATCTTCGGAGCCCCGCTGGCCTTCGAGGCGCTCATCGCCTTCTTCTTCGAGTCCACCTTCATCGGCCTGTGGATCTTCGGCTGGGACAAGCTGCCGAAGAAGATCCACCTGGCCTGCATCTGGATGGTCTCGATCGGCACCATCCTGTCCGCGTACTTCATCCTCGCGGCGAACTCCTGGATGCAGCACCCGGTCGGCTACCGGATGAACACCGAGCGCGGCCGGGCCGAGCTCACGGACTTCTGGCTGGTGCTCACGCAGAACACCGCGCTGACCCAGTTCTTCCACACCATCACGGCGGCCTTCCTGGTCGGCGGCGCGTTCATGGTCGGCATCGCGGCCTTCCATCTCGCCCGCAAGAAGCACATCCCCGTCATGCGGACCTCGCTGCGGCTCGGCCTGGTCGTCATGATCATCGCCGGTCTGGGCACCGCGATCAGCGGTGACCTGCTCGGCAAGGTCATGTTCAAGCAGCAGCCGATGAAGATGGCCGCCGCCGAGGCCCTCTGGGACGGCGAGGCGCCGGCGCCCTTCTCCGTCTTCGCCTACGGCGACGTCGAAAAGGGCCACAACAAGGTCGCCATAGAGATCCCGGGCCTGCTGTCCTTCCTGGCCAACGACGACTTCAGCTCCTTCGTCCCGGGCATCAACGACGTCAACAAGTCCGAGCAGGAGAAGTTCGGGCCCGGCGACTACCGGCCCAACATCCCCGTCGCCTACTGGGGCTTCCGCTGGATGATCGGCTTCGGGATGGCCTCCCTCGGCGTCGGCATGCTGGGGCTCTGGCTGACCCGCAGGAAGTTCATGCTGCCGCCGGGTCTGCGCACCGGCGAGGAAGAGGTCCCGCACCTGGTCCTCTACAAGAAGGCGCTGAGCCCCAAGTTCACGAACTGGTACTGGATCATCGCGCTCTGGACCATGGGCTTCCCGCTGATCGCCAACTCCTGGGGCTGGATCTTCACCGAGATGGGCCGCCAGCCCTGGGTGGTCTACGGGGTCCTGCGCACCCGGGACGCGGTCTCGCCGAACGTCTCCCAGGGTGAGGTGCTCACCTCGATGATCGGCTTCACGCTGCTCTACGCCGTGCTCGCCGTGATCGAGGTCAAGCTCCTCGTGAAGTACGTCAAGGCCGGCCCGCCCGAGCTCACCGAGGCCGACCTCAACCCGCCGACCAAGATCGGCGGGGACGACAAGAACCCCGACCGGCCGATGGCCTTCTCGTACTGAGGCTGAGGAGACCACACCATGCAACTCCACGACGTCTGGTTCGTGCTCATCGCCGTTCTGTGGATCGGCTACTTCTTCCTGGAGGGCTTCGACTTCGGAGTCGGCGTCCTGACCAAGCTGCTGGCCCGCAACCGTACGGAGAAGCGGGTCCTGATCAACACGATCGGGCCCGTGTGGGACGGCAACGAGGTCTGGCTGCTCACGGCCGGCGGTGCCACGTTCGCCGCCTTCCCCGAGTGGTACGCCACCCTCTTCTCCGGTTTCTACCTGCCGCTCCTGATCATCCTGATCTGCCTCATCATCCGCGGGGTCGCCTTCGAGTACCGGCACAAGCGGCCCGAGGACAAGTGGCAGACCAACTGGGAACACGCGATCTTCTGGACCTCGCTGATCCCCGCGTTCCTGTGGGGCGTGGCCTTCGCCAACATCGTGCGCGGAGTGAAGATCGACCAGGACATGGAGTACGTCGGAAACTTCTTCGACCTGCTCAACGTCTACTCGATCCTCGGCGGCCTGGTCACGCTGACCCTGTTCACCTTCCACGGCGCGGTGTTCACCTCGCTCAAGACGGTCGGGGACATCCGGGACCGCTCGCGCAAGCTGGCCACGCAGCTCGGGGTGGTGACCGCCGTCCTGGCGCTCGCCTTCCTGATCTGGACCCAGGTCTCGCGCGGTGACGGCTGGAGCCTGATCGCCATGATCGTGGCGGTACTGGCCCTGGTCGGAGCCCTCGGCTTCAACCTCGCGGGCCGCGAGGGCTGGTCGTTCGGCCTGTCGGGCGTCACCATCGCGGCGGCCGTCGCGATGCTCTTCCTGACGCTGTTCCCGAACGTCATGCCGTCCTCGCTGAACGACGCCTGGAACCTCACGGTCACCAACGCCTCGTCCAGCGCGTACACCCTGAAGATCATGACCTGGTGCGCGGCGGTGGCGACCCCGCTCGTCCTGCTCTACCAGGGCTGGACGTACTGGGTGTTCCGCAAGCGCATCGGCACGCAGCACATCGTCGACGTGCACTGAGCCGAAGCCCGGCCCCGGCCGACTCGCCCGCCCCGCCCCGCCCGATCCTGCCTGGGGGATGTTTCACGTGAAACCGATCGACCCGCGCCTGCTTCGGTACGCCCGGTCCACCCGACTCTTCCTGGGAGCGGTGGTGGCCCTCGGGCTCGCCGGGGCGGGGCTGGTCGTCGGCCAGGCCATGCTGATCGCCGAGATCGTCGTCGGTGCCTTCGAGGACGGACTGGACGGCGGGGCCCTGCGCACGCCCCTGCTGCTGCTCGCGGCAGTGGCACTCGGCCGGGGCCTGGTCGCCTGGCTGACCGAGCTGGCCGCACACCGGGCGAGCGCGGCGGTCAAGTCGGAACTGCGCGGCCGGCTCCTGGAGCGTGCGACGGACCTCGGACCCGGCTGGCTGAGCGGACAGCGGACGGGTTCCCTGGTGGCCCTGGCCACCCGGGGAGTGGACGCGCTCGACGACTACTTCTCGAAGTACCTGCCCCAGCTGGGGCTCGCGATCGTCGTCCCCGTGGCGGTGCTCGCGCGGATCGTGACCGAGGACTGGGTGTCGGCGGCGATCATCGTGGTCACGCTCCCGCTGATCCCCCTGTTCATGATCCTGATCGGCATGGCCACCCAGTCCCGGATGGACCGCCAGTGGCGGCTGCTGTCCCGGCTCTCGGGACACTTCCTGGACGTGGTGGCCGGCCTGCCGACCCTGAAGGTCTTCGGCCGCGCGAAGGCCCAGGCGGAGTCCATCCGCAAGATCACCGATGACTACCGGCAGGCCACGATGCGCACGCTGCGCATCGCGTTCCTGTCCTCGTTCGCCCTGGAACTGCTGGCGACCCTGTCGGTGGCGCTGGTCGCCGTGACCATCGGCATGCGGCTCGTCCACGGGGAACTGGACCTCTACACCGGGCTGGTCATCCTGGTCCTGGCGCCCGAGGCGTACCTGCCCCTGCGCCAGGTCGGGGCGCAGTACCACGCCGCGGCGGAGGGACTGGCCGCCGCGGAAGAGATCTTCGAGGTGCTGGAGACCCCGGCCGCCGCATCGCCGGGATCCGCTGCCGTGGCGGTGTCGGGACTGCGGATCGAGCTCGACGGGGTGGCCGTCCGGTACGAGGGCCGGGGCGAGGACTCCCCCGGCCCCGTCTCCCTGACCGTGGAACCGGGCGAATGCGTGGCCCTCACCGGGCCGAGCGGCGCGGGCAAGTCCACGCTGCTGCAGGTGCTGCTGGGCTTCGTGACGCCGAGTGCGGGCCGGGTCCGCGTCGGGGGTACGGACCTGGCCGCTCTGGCGCCCGAACAGTGGCGGGAGCGGATCGCGTGGGTGCCGCAGCGGCCGCACCTGTTCGCGGGGACGATCGCGGAGAACGTACGGCTGGCGCGGCCCGGCGCCGACGCCGCCGAGGTGACCGCCGCGCTGGTGGACGCCGGGGCCTGGGAGTTCGTACGGGCCCTGCCGCGGGGGGCGGACACCCTGCTCGGTGAGGGCGGGGCCGGACTGTCCGCCGGACAGCGACAGCGGCTCGCGCTGGCCCGGGCGTTCCTGGCGGACCGGCCGGTGCTCCTGCTCGACGAGCCGACGGCGGCCCTCGACGGCGAGACCGAGGCGGCCGTGGTGGAGGCGGTACGCCGCCTCGCGGTCGGCCGGACCGTCCTGCTGGTGGTGCACCGGCCGGCCCTGCTGGCGCTGGCCGACCGGGTCGTACGGGTCGGGGCCGGCCCCGCCGGGCCCTCCCCGGCCGCACCCCTCCCGGCCGCGCGGGCCGGGCAGCCGGCGCCGGGACCGGCGCCGCGCGATCCCGGCGAATGGATCCTCGGAGACGCCCCGGAGCGGGCGGCCGGTCCGGGCGGCGGCGATGCCGGCGGCGGCGATCCGCTCAAGCGGGTGCGCGGTGTGGCCAAGGCCTGGCAGGGACGGTTCAGGCTCGGGCTGTTCCTCGGAGCGCTGGCCGTCGGATGCAGCGTCGGGCTGATGGCCGTCTCCGGATGGCTGATCTCGCGCGCCTCCGAACAGCCGCCCGTGCTCTACCTGATGGTGGCCGTCACCGCGACACGGGCCTTCGGCATGGGACGGGCCGTCTTCCGCTACGCCGAGCGCCTCGTCTCCCACGACGCGGTCCTGCGGATGCTCGCCGACCTGCGCGTCTCGGTGTTCCAGCGGCTGGAGCGGATCGCGCCCGCCGGGCTGCGCAGCCACCGGCGCGGGGATCTGCTGACCCGGCTGGTGGCCGACGCCGACGCCCTCCAGGACTACTGGCTGCGCTGGCTGCTGCCCGTCGGCACCGCACTGCTCGTGGGCACCGGCTCGGTGGCGTTCACCGCCTGGCTGCTGCCCGGGGCCGGGGCGGTCCTCGCCGCGGGGCTGCTGGCCGCCGGTGTCGGGGTACCGCTCGTCAGCGCGGTCTGCGCCCGCCGGACGGAGCGACGGCTCGCGCCCGCCCGGGGCGAGCTCGCCACCCGTGTGGCGGATCTCCTCACCGGAACCGCCGAGCTCACGGTCGCCGGAGCGCTCGGCGGGCGCCGGGCCGCCGCCAAGGAGAGCGACCGCACGCTGACCGGGATCGCGGCCCGCGCGGCCGCCGTCACCGGCCTCGGGAGCGGGCTGTCGGCCCTGGTGACCGGAGTGACCGTGGTGTGCGCGGCCGCCGTCGGGGCGGATGCCGTCGCCGGGGGCCGGCTGTCCGGGGTGGCCATGGCCGTGGTCGTCCTGACCCCGCTGGCCGCCTTCGAGGCCGTCAGCGGGCTTCCGCAGGCCGTCCAGTACCGCCAGCGCGTGCGGCGCAGCGCCGAGCGGGTCTACGAAGTCATCGACACGCCCGCCCCGGTCACCGAGCCGGAGCGGCCCGAAGCCCTGCCCGCCTCTCCCTTCCCCCTGCGGCTGACGGGGCTCGCCGCCCGCCACCCCGGGCAGGAGAGGGACGCGCTGAGCGGGCTCGACCTGACCCTGGAGGCGGGCCGCCGCATCGCGGTCGTCGGGCCCTCGGGGGCCGGCAAGACCACGCTGGCCCAGGTCCTGCTGCGCTTCCTGGACCAGCACGAAGGCACGTACACCCTGGGCGGGACCGATGCGCGCGCCCTCGACGGGGACGACGTGCGCCGGATCGTGGGCCTCTGCGCCCAGGACGCGCACATCTTCGACAGCTCCGTACGGGAGAACCTGCGCCTGGCCGCCCCGGGAGCCGACGAGTCGCGGCTGCGGGAGGCCCTCGCGGCGGCCCGGCTGCTGGAGTGGGCCGAGGGGCTCCCGGACGGGCTGGACACGCTGGTCGGCGAGCACGGCGAGCGGATCTCCGGGGGGCAGCGACAGCGCCTCGCCCTGGCGCGGGCGCTGCTCGCGGACTTCCCGGTCCTCGTCCTGGACGAGCCCGCCGAGCACCTGGACCTGGCCACGGCCGACGCGCTGACCGCGGACCTGCTGGCCGCGACCGAGGGCCGCACCACCGTGCTGATCACGCACCGGCTGGCCGGGCTGGAGGAGGTCGACGAGGTGCTCGTCCTGGACGGCGGCACCGTGGTCCAGCGCGGTCCGTACGCGGAGCTGGCGGAGGCCCCCGGTCCGCTGCGCGCCCTGCTGCGGCGGGAGCGGGAAGCGGACGGGACGGGCGACTCCGTGCAGGCTCGACTTTCCTCGCTAAACGGGACTAACTAGGCTCAAGGGCATGTCAGCGCAGGAGTCCCAGGAATCGCCCGAGTACCCGCCGGAGTCCTCACCGGAAACGCCCGACCCGATGGAGGCCGCGACCGCGGCCACCCGGAGTCTCCAGGGGCTGTCCACGGAGCTCACGGCCCGGGTGCCGCAGTTGCTGGAGGCCATGCGGTCGGTCGGCACCGGCCTCGAACTGCAC
The DNA here is from genome assembly GCF_053593795.1 of Streptomyces sp. NPDC002104. Classification (NCBI taxonomy): domain Bacteria; kingdom Bacillati; phylum Actinomycetota; class Actinomycetes; order Kitasatosporales; family Streptomycetaceae; genus Streptomyces; species Streptomyces sp. NPDC002104. The sequence continues at coordinate 80,428 of NZ_JBSFDF010000002.1, forward strand.
TCCACGCTGGACCGGATCTGCGAGACGGCCGCCGAGCTCGCGGACGCCCGCTACGCCGCCATCGGCGTGGTCGACACCGAGGGCCGGGGGCTCTCGGACTTCGTCACCTTCGGGATCAGCGACTCGGTGGCGAGGAAGATCGGGCACCGCCCGGACGGCAAGCGCGGCCTGCTGGGCGCGCTGATCTCGAACCCGGACCCGGTGCACCTCGCCGACCTGACCAAGGACCCGCGCTCCTCGGGCTTCCCCGCCCATCACCCGCCGATGAAGACCTTCCTCGGAGTGCCGATCCGGGTCCAGGGAGAGATCTTCGGGAACCTCTACCTCGCGGAGAAGAACGGCGGCGGCGAGTTCAACGACTACGACGTCCACATGGTCCGGGTGCTGGCCACCGAGGCGGGCATCGCCATCGGCAACGCCCGGCTCTACGAGGCCGCCACCCAGCGGGAGCGCTGGATCGACGGGTCGGTCGCCGTCACCACGGCCCTGCTGTCGGGCGGGGACGCGGACGACGCGCTCGCGGTCGTCGCCGAGCAGGCCCGCCGCCTCGCCGATTCCGCCGCCGGGATCGTCATGCTGCCGGCCGAGGAGGGCGGCATGGAGATCGTCGCGGTCTCCGCCGAGAACCCGGCGACCTCCCTGGGCATCGTCATCCCGGCCGAGAGCCCGGTGGTGGCCCAGCTGCTGGCGGGCGAACCGGTCTTCGTGGACGACGCCTCCTCCGACCCGCGCATGATCAGCCGCCTGACCAGCCAGTACGGGGCCTGCATGATGCTTCCGCTGCAGAGCGGGGGCCGCGTGCTGGGAGCCCTCGTCACGCCGCGGGCGCGCGGAAAGCGGCCCTTCACCGAGGCGGAGCGGACCCTGGCCACCCAGTTCGCCTCGCAGGCGGCCCTCGCGCTGATGATGGCCGAGGCGCAGCGGGACCGGGAGCGCCTCGCGGTGTTCGAGGACCGCGACCGGATCGCCCGGGACCTCCACGACCTCGTCATCCAGCGGCTCTTCGCCACCGGGATGATGCTCGAAGGCGCCCAGCGCCGGTCGATCGTGCCCGAGGTCCGCGACGGCGTCGGCAAGGCCGTGGACGAGCTCGACGTGACGATCCAGGAGATCCGCACCGCGATCTTCGCGCTCCAGCAGGGACCGGCGGAGGCCCCCTCGGGTCTGCGCACCCGGGTACTGCGCGAGATCAACATGGCCGCCGTGCCGCTGGGCTTCAAGCCCGCGCACCGCTTCCTGGGACCGATCGACGCGGTCGTCGGCGAACTCGTCGGCAAGAACCTGATCGCCGCCCTGCGCGAGGCCCTGTCGAACGCGTTCCGGCACGCGGAGGCGTCCCGGATCGAGGTGGTGCTCGACTCCACCGTCAGCCTGGCCGACGGCCGGCCCGGGGTCCGGCTGGAGGTGGCCGACGACGGGGTGGGCATCCCGGAGGGCGGACGGCGCAGCGGGCTGCGGAACCTGCGCCGGCGGGCCGAATCGCTCGGCGGGTCCAGCTCGTACGGCCCCGGCCTCGGCGAGGAGGGCGGCGGGACCACCCTGGTGTGGGAGGCCCCGCTGTAGTCCCGTCCTGCTGTAGCCGCCCCCGGCCGGGGCATAGCCCCGCGGGAGCCAAGCCCTGCCGGGCTATGCCCCGGCGGGGGGCGTCCGGTCGGCCAGGATGCGCTCGATGACCAGGGCGACGCCGTCCTCGTTGTTGGCGACCGTACGGCCCGAGGCGGCCGCGATCACATCCGGATGGGCATTGCCCATCGCGTAGGAGGTGCCGGCCCAGCCGAGCATCTCCACATCGTTCGGCATGTCGCCGAAGGCGACCACCTCGGCGGGCGAGATGCCGCGCTCCGCACAGCACAGGGCCAGGGTGCTCGCCTTGGAGACACCCGGGCCGCTGATCTCCAGCAGGGAGGTCGGGCTGGAGCGGGTGATCGAGGCGTACGCGCCGGCGGCGGAGCGCGCCAGGGTCAGGAACTCGTCCGGAGCCAGCTCGGAGTGGTGCGCGAGCACCTTGAGCACGGGCGCCGCATCGTCGTCCGTGGTCTCGAGGAGCAGCGCCTCGGCGGTGGCGACATTGGCGCCCGGGTCCTGGAAGAACTGCGGGTACTGGGGCTCGTAGTTGATGCCGGTGGTCAGCTCGACGGCGAAGGAAGAACCGGGGGCGGCGGCCCGCAGGGCCTCCACCACCTTGAGCGCGGTGATCCGGGGCAGCGGCCTGACCTGCACGAACTCCCGGCCCGCGGGTTGCCGTTCGGAGGTGTGCCCGTCGGCGGCGTGCCGGTCCATGGCGTGCAGGTCGACGACGGCGGCGCCGTTCGCGCAGATGGCGAGGCCGTGGCCCTGAACGTGGTCGCTGACCACGCCCATCCACCGGGCCGGGCGTCCGGTCACGAAGAACACCGCGATGCCGGCCTCCTCGGCGGCGGCGAGTGCGGCGACGGTGCGCTCCGAGACGGATTTGTCGTCACGCAGCAGGGTGCCGTCGAGGTCGGTGGCGATGAGCCGGGTCGCGGGGGTTGGCCCGTCCGGGCGCTGGGGAGCCGAGGTCACGGCTCCATCTTCGCCCATGCCGGCGGTCGGCGATGTTTCACGTGAAACATCGCCACATGGTTGTCAGTGGGCGGTGGAAGGATCTCATCGCCGGTTCCGCTCCCCTTCGCGCTGCCGGCCCGGTGCCGGTTCCGACCACATCACTCGGGGGCGACGTGCTCATCCCTTCAGCCCGCACGCGGGACTGCGAAGCCTGCGGCGGCCCGCACGCCAAGTGGGTCGCGACCCTGGCGATGCTCCTGTGCACGGTGTGCGACCGGGAGGGCACCCACCACCCGGAGCGGGAACCGGTGCTGCTGGGCGAGGTCCTGCGCGTGCTGCTCTACGCGCCGTAGGTCCTCCGGCCGCGGCGGCGGGACCAACGGCGCCCTCCACCGGGAGGTATCGGGCGTAGGGTCCGTGGACACGGCGGAAATGCAACGAAGGCGGGGGCGGCATGGGGGACTTGGTGGGCGTGGCGCGATCCGACCGGGAGGGTCCCCAGGACGGGCCTGCGGGCGGGGCCGCACCGGCGGACGAGGCCGCACCTGCCGCGGGTCGCGGGCCGAAGCGCCGCCGCCCCTTCTGGATGGAGCTGCCGCTCCTCCTCGGTGTCGCCCTGGTACTGGCCTTTCTGATCAAGACGTTCCTGCTCCAGGCGTTCCTGATCCCCTCGGGCTCCATGCAGAACACCCTGCAGAAGGACGACCGGGTCCTGGTCGACAAGCTCACCCCGTGGTTCGGCTCGCAGCCCGCCCGGGGGGAGGTCGTGGTCTTCCGCGATCCCGGCGACTGGCTGGAGGGGCAGCCGGTGCAGGAACCGAATGTGGCCCAGAAGTTCCTGAGCACCATCGGGCTGATGCCCGCGGCGGGAGAGAACCACCTGATCAAACGGGTCATCGGCGTCGCCGGCGACACGGTCGAATGCGAGGGCACCGGACCGCTGAAGGTGAACGACAAGCCGCTCACCGAGCCGTACGTCTTCGAGGGGAACACCGCCTGCAGCACGGATGCGGACGGTCAGTTCAAGGTCACGGTGCCCAGCGGCCACATCTGGGTGATGGGCGACCACCGGCAGAGTTCGCAGGACTCCCGCTATCACCAGCGCGACCCCCGCGGCGGCATGGTGCCCGTGACGGACGTGGTGGGCCGTGCCGTGGTGCTCGCCTGGCCGGTGGACCGCTGGACGACCCTGCCCGTGCCGGACACCTTCGACCAGCCGGGTCTCGCTCCCACACCGTGACACCCGCAAGCGCCGGGGAGCGCCGGGGATCGCCCTGGCGTCCCCCGGCCTCCTCGTGGTCAGCCCAGCTGGGCGAGGGCCTCGGTGGCGATCTTCTCGAAGACGGTCTGGTCGGAGGCGAAGTCCGAATCGGGGATCGGCCAGTGGATGACGATCTCGGTGATGCCCAGCTCCCGGTGGGTACCCGCGAAGTCCACGAAGGCGTCGAGGGACTCCAGGGGGCGGCCCGGCTCCGGCGTGAAGCCGGTGAGGAGGATCTTGTCCAGCTCGGCCGCGTCCCGGCCGATCTCGGCGCAGGCCTTGCCGAGCCGCTGGATCTGGCCGCGGATGGCCTCCACCGACTGCTCCGGGGTGCCTTCCGCGAACAGCTTCGGATCGCCGGTGGTCACCCACGCCTGGCCGTGCCGGGCGGCGAGCTTCATGCCGCGCGGCCCCGTGGCGGCCACCGCGAAGGGCAGCCGGGGGCGCTGGACGCAGCCGGGGATGTTGCGGGCCTCGTCGGCGGAGTAGTGCGTGCCCCGGTGCGTGACGGAGTCCTCGGTGAGGAGGCGGTCCAGGAGAGGTACGAACTCCGCGAACCGGTCGGCGCGCTCGCGCGGGGTCCACGCCTCCTGGCCGAGGGCGGTGGCGTCGAAGCCGTTGCCGCCGGCCCCGATGCCGAGGGTGATCCGGCCGCCCGAGACGTCGTCCAGGGAGATCAGCTCCTTGGCGAGCGTCACGGGGTGCCGGAAGTTCGGCGAGGTGACGAGCGTGCCCAGGCGCAGGCGCTCCGTGGCCGCCGCGGCGGCCGTGAGCGTGGGCAGGGCGCCGAACCACGGGCCGTCCCGGAAGGTCCGCCAGGACAGGTGGTCGTAGGTGTACGCGGTGTGGAAGCCCAGCTCCTCGGCCCGCTGCCAGCGGTCACGGCCGCCCTCGTGCCAGCGGTTGACGGGAAGGATCACGGTGCTCAGGCGCAAGGTCATACCTGTGAGCCTACGACTGTCGGGCCGGGTCCTCGCGTGGCAGCCGATCCGCGCCGCTCGCTGCCGCCGCCGTCGCCCCGTACTCCGGGGCGACGGCAGGGCGCCGCCTCAGGACGAGGCGCGCAGCAGGTGCTCGGCGGTGCGTTCGGCGCTTTCCAGGAGCCACTCCGGGGCCACGCCCTCGGGCAGCGCGCGGACCTCGGCCGCCAGCGCCGAGACCCGGGCGGCGCCGTCCTCGGGCCGGCCCAGCTCGTGCTCGGTCCAGGCGGCGTTGTTCACGCACTGGAACCGGGCCTGCAGGTGCTCCGGGCCGAGCTCCGCGTGGAGGGCGGCGGCCCGCTCCCAGAGCACGATCTCCTCCAGCCGCAGCGCCTCCAGCTCCGCGGCGCCCAGCGGTTCGGGCGACCCCTCGTGCACCTCGTCCCCGTGCACCTCGCCCTCGTGCGCCGCGTCGTCCGCCTCCTCATCAGCCTCCTCGTCGGCGCGGACCCGGCGGTCGAGAACCTGGGCGAGCTGGTTCCAGGTCTCGGCGAGTTCGGCCCGTGCGTCGGGGGCCCCGGGGGCGTCGGGGGCCTGCGCCAGTGCGGCGGTCAGCACCCCGGCCGCCTCCTCCATCCGGGCCCGGGCCCCCGCGACCGCCGCGTCGGTGACCTCCTCGCGCAGCCCCAGCCAGGCCAGCGACCGCAGGATCCGCACCTCGGCGACCGGCGCGTCCTTCGACCGCCTGCGCAGGTCCAGGGCCCGCTCGTACGCGGCGACCGCCTCCGGCAGCAGCCGCGCCTCGGAGAGCTGATCGGCGGCGGCCTGGGCGAAGTTCGCCTGCGGGCGCGGGTCCTCCCAGTCCTCGGCGAGCTCCGCCGCCAGCAGGTACTGCTCGGCCGCGCCCCGGGGGTCGTGCAGTTCGCGCAGCAGGTCGCCCAGGAACTCCCGTACCGAGACGGCCTGGCCCTCACCGTGCTCCAGCAGGTCCGGCAGCGTCGACTGCAGCACCTCGGCCGCTTCGGCGGTACGGCCCTCGCGGGCGTGGCACCGGGCGAGCAGCAGCCGGGCCTGGGCGCCGCCGTCGGCGGTGAGCCCGGCCTGGTCGAACCAGTGCGCCGCCTCCAGAGCGTGCCGCGCGGCCTCCGCGTCGGCCTCGCCGCGCCCCAGCAGGATGTCCGCGAGGGTGAGCCGTACGACGCCCTGCGCCTCGGGGTCGGTCACCTCGGCGGCATGCGCCAGCCCGGCGCGGGCCGACTCCTCCGCCTCCGCCGCGCGGTCCAGCGACATCAGCACGCCGGCCCGCAGCACGAGCGGATCCACGGCGAGCCACGGCCGGCCCGAGGCCACCGACCGGCCGGCGGATCCGGCGAGCAGGGCCACGGCACGTTCCGGGTCGCCCTGCGAGAGGGCGAGCCGGCCCTGCATCTCCTCGGCCTCCGCCGCCAGGTCGGGCAGGGCGGCGGCGTAGGCATCGGCGAAGGCGGCCAGCTCGCCGTGCCCGTGCCCCGCGGCGTGGCCGTTCCCGTGATCGTGGCCGTGGCCCTCACCGTCACCGTGCCCGTGTTCGGCCTCGGAGGCCTCGACCGAGCGCAGGTACGACTCCACCCGGATCCCGGTCAGTTCCGCGAGGGCGATCCGCCGGGTCCGCAGCGGCTCGGTCGCGTCCAGCGCCTCGGCGGCGCGCAGGGCGACGGCCAGCAGGGCGCGCAGTTCCCCCGCCGCGGTGCCCGACTGCGCGGCCACGGTCGCCAGCCGCAGCTCGGCGAGGGCCGCCCGCTCCGCGAGCCCCAGCTCCCGGTACCGCTCGCGTACGCCGGCCAGCAGTTCGGGCGCGTTCGCGGCGCCGGCCCGGGCGGCCGCCAGGGCCCGGTGGTCCGCCACGTCGGCGGCGGCCAGCGGATCGGATCCGTCCGCCGCCTCGGGGCGCAGGGCCACCTCCTCCCAGAGGGCGTCCGCGCCGGGGTGCCCGAGGTCGCGTGCGGCCCGGGCCCGTGCCACGAGTTCCGCGAAGCCCTCGGCCGGGGCCGCCGTGGGGACGGGGGCCGGGGCCGGGGCGGGGTTCGGCCGCGGGAGCGCCGCGAGCGCGGAGCTCCGTACGCCCAGCGGCAGGGACGCCGTCAGCGGGGCCGCGCCGATCCGCGCGAGGAACCGCTCCGAGACCCGGGTGGAGCCGTTGCGCGCGTCGAACCGGCGGGCGATGCCGAGGGAGCCCGCGCGCAGGGCCTCGTACAGCTCGGTCACGGTGCGCGGGGTGCCCTCGTAGGGGACGGCGGGGCTCCGGCCGTGGCCCAGCTCCGTCAGCCGGCGCAGCAGGACGAGGATCCCGCCGTGGAAGGCCAGCTGGTCGGAGAGGTTGGCGAGCGGGGCCACGTGCGCCGCGTGCTCGGCGAGGATCTCCAGACCGCGGGACTCGTTCCCGGTGAGCGCGCAGAACTCGATGTGCCGCCCCACCGAGGGCAGCAGGCTCTCCTTGTCCCGGGCCAGCCGGTATCCGCGCAGATGCGCCGAGCGGGCCTCGTCGAACCGGCCGAGCCGCACCAGCGGCAGCAGCGAGGTGGCCAGGACGCGGTGGGGTTCCTCGGCGCAGGTCTGCTCGCCGGACAGCACCGGCTGCCAGACCTCCAGGGCCTCGGTGTCGTCACCGCGCAGCATGGCGTACTGGCCCTGGCTGTTGAGTTCGCAGGCGTGGCAGTCGCTCATGTCGTCGCGGTCGGCGGCCTGCCAGCGGGCGTACGCGCGTGCGGCCCGCTCGTCGTCGCCGATCCCGTCGGCGAACCACAGCTCGGCCTCGCGCACGGGGCGCTCGCCGTAGCCGGCGATGCGGTAGCGGCGCTCCATCTCGTCCAGCCAGCCGGCGGCCGACTCCAGCGGGATCTCCGGCGAGTTGCCGATGGCGCCGGCGATCCACTTGAACTGCCAGAACAGCGAGTGGGCGTCCCACTCGTCGAAGGCGCCGGGGTCCTTGTCGTACTCCTGGAGCAGCCGGGCGAAGGGGACGAGCATCTTCGGCGACTCGGAGCTGTACAGGTAGGCGTTGATCAGGTTGTCCAGCGCCGCACGGAACAGCGGGCGGTCCCCGGTCGCTTCGGCGGCGGTGGACAGGGCCTCGGCGTGCGCGTTGCGCGCGGTCCCGCCCGGAGCCTGGCGGTTCTCGGCCAGCGCGCGCTCGATCTCCTCGCGCGTCATCGTGCTCACTTCTGCTCCTCCTGGGTGCCGGTGGTGTCCGTGCCGTCGGTGCTGCCGGTGCCGTCGGTGCTGCCGGTGCTGTGCGTGGAGTTCGCGCCGTCCGTGCCGCCGGCCGGGTGCGTCGCCCATTCCAGGAGTCCGAGGAAGGCCCGGTTGAGCAGGGTGGTGTCGGCCGCGCGCAGTGGCCGCTGCGACCTCAGCAGGGCCTGGCCGTACAGCGATTCGACGGCCGTGGCGGTCAGGGCCTCGTCGGGGAGGGCGGCGATCCGGCGGACGAGCGGGTTGTTGTGGTTGAGCACGAGGCGGGCGCGCGGGGCGGAGCCGCGCAGCGAACCGAGGATGCCGCTCCACAGCGAGTCGGCGGTTTCGAGGGCGGCGGTGCGGTCCCGCTCCTGACGGGCCTGGCGGTCGTCGAGGTAGAGCGCGGGGACGGCGGCGGGCTGGAAGGCGCGCAGGACGACGTCGCAGCTCTGGGGTTCCAGCCGGGTGCGGGCGGTGGCCAGGAAGGGGGCCAGGGCCAGTTCGGCGGAGGTCGGTACCGGATCGAGCCGTTCGGTGACCGCTCCCGCGTCGAGCTCGGTGACCTTGAGTTCCGGCCGTACGGAGGGCAGCAGGGCCAGCAGGTCGGCGTCGTAGGTGTAGCCGGCGTTGATGACTCCGAGCCCGTGGGCCGCCGCGATCGGGGCGATCTGGCGGAACTCCTCCACGGTCCGGGTGAAGTGGATCTCGGTGTGCGCGGAGCTGAACTCCTCCAGGTTCATCGAACCGTCGCTGGTCTCGAACGGGAGCCAGGGCAGCATCAGGCCGAGCAGCTCGGCATCGTGCCGGGCGAGGGACTTCACCCCGAGGTGGTGGACGGCCAGGAAGGCGGCCAGCCGGTCGGGTTCCGCCGTGGCGAGCTCGGCGAGCCAGGCGCGGACGCGGGCGCCGAGGGCCTCGCGGACGGCGGCCAGGGTCTCGTCGTCGTACAGGTTCTCGCGGGAGGCGGTGGGCCGCAGGGTGTCGGTGTCGAGGACGGCGCGGACGAAGAACGCCCAGTCGGGCAGCAGGTTGTCGGCCTTGTCGGTCAGCAGCATGCCCTTGAGGTGGACGCGGTGTCCGGACCGGTGGGCGGGACTGGTCGGCTCGGGCAGGACGTACGCGACCCCGCGCACTCCGGCCACGGGCAGGTCGAGGTCGATGCTGTCGAGCGGGGTGAAACCGAAGAGCTGCGCGCAGTGCCCGGCGAGCGCGACGCGGCGGGCCGCGGGGGTGGGGAAGGGCCGGTCCCAGACGGCCGGCCGGTCGGTGACCGGGCGGGGTCCGGAGGCGGAGCCGTCGTCGAAGGTGATGTCGTAGGGCAGCAGGGAGCCGTAGTCGCGGGCCAGCTGTTCGACCTTGGCCGGGATGGTCCACTCCTCGGCGCCGGGGCGCGCCTCCAGGACGACGGTGGTGCCGGGCTCCGGGCGGGCTTCGGAGGGGAGTTCGCGGACGGTGTAGGAGCCGTCGTCCGTGGCCAGCCATTCGACGGGCGCGGCCAGCGGATCGCGGGCGGACCGGGTGATCACGCGGATCTCGCGGGCGACGACGAAGCAGGCGAGCAGGCCGATGCCGAACTGGCCGAGGAACTCCTGGCGGGTGGTTTCCAGTCCGTGCGGGCCGCCGCGCTTGGAGCTGCGTCCGATGGTGGCGAGGAGGGAGTGGGCCTCGTCGGCGGTCAGGCCGATGCCGCTGTCCTCGATGGTCACCCGGTTCCCGGTCGCCGACAGCCGGATGCGGATCGCGGCGGCGGGGTCCAGGGCGTGGCGTGCGGTGACGGCGTCGACGGCGTTCTGGAGGAGCTCGCGGACGTACACGCGGGGGCTGGAGTAGAGGTGGTGGGAGAGCAGGTCGACCAGGCCGCGCAGATCGACCTGGAAGGTGTTCGGATGCGGCTCTTCGGACATCATGGGGTGTCACCTCGCGTGCAGGTAAGGGGTGTTCGGCGACCGCGAGGTACCCCCCTCACAGATCCCGGAGTGAGGAACAGCGTAGGGGGATGATCTGACAATCCCTCCGTGAATTCCGGGCCCGAGGGGCTCCTTCGAAGATCCTTCCGTGGATCCTTCCGTTTATTGGAAGCGAAGGAATTGCGGCGGCACTGAGTCCGCCAGCCACACTCCATTGGCGCTGATCCGAAAGACGTGGCCCGCGGCGCGCATCGCCCCCGCGTCGACGGCCAGGACGACCGGCCGGCCGCGCCGTGCGCCGACGCGGGTCGCGGTCTCCCGGTCCGGGGAGAGGTGGACGTGGTGGCGGGCCATCGGGCGCAGTCCCTCGGCGCGGATCGCGTCCAGGGCGGCCGCGACGGTGCCGTGGTAGAGGTACGCCGGCGGTTCGGCCTCCGGCAGGCCGAGGTCCACGGGGACGGTGTGCCCCTGACTGGCGCGGATCCGGCTGCCGTCGACGGCGAAGCGCTGCTTGTCGTTGGCGGCGACCACGTGGTCGAGCTCGGTCCGGCTGATGGGGAAGCCGTGGGCGGCGGTGGCACTCAGGAGATCGTCGATCTCCACCCAGCCCTGCGGGTCGAGCACCAGTCCGATGCGTTCCGGCTGATGACGGAGGTGTTTCGAGACGTATTTGGACACCTTGACGGTGCGCTTGTCATCCATTCGCCCAGCGTGACGGCTCGGCCGGGTCCGGCGCAGCGATTTTTCGCCCTTCTCCCGAACCTGGACTCCCTCTATCGCGTTTCCAAGATACGGAATACATTTTCCGCTGAACTGCCACTCAAGGGGAAGAAAAGTATGACAAACAGTGCGTCTCTGTTGCGGCGTGCGACCGCCGAGCTCGTCGGCACCGCCGCCCTCCTCGTGGTCGTCATCGGATCGGGAATCCAGGCCGCGGCACTCACCTCCGACACGGGCGTCGCCCTGGTCGCCAACTCGCTCGCCTCGGCCATCGGGCTCGGGCTGATCATCACGCTCTTCGGGCCGCTCTCCGGCGCCCACCTCAACCCGGTGGTCACCCTCACGGACTGGTGGGGGCGGCGCGGCGGCGGCGAAGGGGTCGAAGGCCGGGAAGCCCTGGTCTACGTCGCGGCGCAGACCGCCGGGGCCATAGGCGGCGCGGTCCTCGCGGAAGCGATGTTCGGCCGCGTCCCCGGAACCTTCTCCACCCAGGTCCGCGACGGCGGACACCTGCTCATCGGGGAGGTCGTGGCCACCGCCGGGCTGGTCCTGGTCATCCAGGGCCTCGGCCGCATCGGCCGGCCGAAGCTGATCCCGGCCGCGGTCGCCGCCTACATCGCCGCCGCGATCTGGTTCACCTCCTCCGGTTCCTTCGCGAACCCGGCCGGCACCATCGGGCGCAGCTTCAGCGACTCCTTCACCGGTATCGCACCGCAGTCGCTGCCGGGGTTCGTCGCCGCACAGCTCGTCGGGGGGATCCTCGGCCTGGTCCTCGCGGCCGTGCTCTACGGGAGCACCCGCCGGGCGGCCGCCGACACGGCCGACGCGGTCGTCACCACGGGCCGGGTCGTCGCCGCGGCTCCCGCTGCCGGCTCCGTCCCGGTGGCCGAAACCAGCACGCCGGGAGCGGCGTTCCAGGCCGTCGTCTGACCTTCCGGTACGAGTTCCCCACAGGTCGGCCGGACTTGTCCACAGCCCTTTGGCCCGGTTTCGACGGCAAAAGCGTGATCCGGCCTGTGGACTACTGAGCGAGCACTACCGGCCGCCGCGACTGGCCAGATCGTTCATCGTCCGGGCCTGCAACTCCCGCTCCGTGGCGGCCCGGACGAACTCCGCCACATGGTCGGGCCCCACCAGCTCCTGCACCGCCCGCACGGTCGCCGCCGGCAGTGCCACCGGGGCCGGCCCCGACGGCTGGGTGCTTCCGAGGGCCCCGAGGTGTTGCTGCAGGTGCCGGGTCGCGAAGAGGCGCATCGCCCGGGCCAGTTCCGCGTCCACCGTCTGCTGGGCCAGCGGCCGCAGTCTGCGCACCATCGTCGCCGCTTCGGCCGCGTCGGAGTCCGTGGGGGGCACGGCCCCCAGGTACCGGGCGAAGACGTGCTCCGTGGTGAACTCCAGGAACCGCGAGGCGATGAGTTCCACCTGCCCGCGCAGCTCCCGCAGATGACCGGTGATCGCGGGCAGCGGGACCCCCGCGGCATACAGCTCGGCCGCCACGGACAGCTCCTGCGGGGACGGCACGAGGAACTGGTCGGGGCGTCCCGGGATCCGCTCCAGCACGCCCAGTTCGCAGGCCTCGCCGACCGCCTCGTCGTCGGGCTTCCCGCCGAACCGTTCGTTCAGCTCGTCCCGGCTGATCCGGGCCGCCTCCTCGTCCGTCCACGGCCCGTGCACCTCGGCCACCAGCCCGAGGACCCCGCCGAGCCCGCGGCCCGCGTCCCAGGCCTCCAGGAGTTCCTTGATGGAGGCCAGGGTGTACCCGCGGTCGAGCAGGTCGGCGATCTGGCGCAGCCGCGCCAGATGCGTGTCCCGGTAGACGTTGGAACGGCCTCGCCGCTCCGGCTTCGGCAGCAGACCGCGGTCCTGGTACGCCCGGATCGTGCGGACGGTCGCACCGCTGTGGTGCGCCAGATCCTCGATCCGGTACTCGGCTACTGCCTGCTCGGACAATCCCGGCTCCCTACGACATGGCGGCTCGGCCGACCGCGCCCACAGCTGACCGGGCGGCAGGTGAAGCCGCGAGGTACTCGACCGCCCTGCGCAGCGAGCCCTCCTGCGAGGGATGGTACGACCGCCGCAGGTAGCGGGGTATGGCCGTGCCGAGCTCTCTCCAAGTCGGCAGCAGACCCTTGGCCACGGCCCGCTGGTGCTCGCGCAGCGAATAGCGGGTCCGTCCGCGCAGTTCGGGGTCGTTGCGCAGGAGGTACGAGGCCCCGGCGATCCACAGCCAGCCCATCACCGGCGCGACCACGAGCATGCCCCCGACGCGGCGGGCGTAGCGGGGCAGGCCCGCGCCGCCGCAGTGCTGGTACATGTCGAAGGCGACCGAGCGGTGCTCCACCTCCTCCGCACCGTGCCAGCGCAGCAGGTCGAGCATGATCTCGTCCGCTCCGGCCGCGTCCAGCCCCTCGGCGCCGAGCACCCAGTCCCCGAGGACGGCCGTGAACTGCTCGATCGCGGCGACCAGCGAGAGCCGGAAGCGCAGCCACTCCTGCGCCGTGACGGGGGCACCGAACGGCGGGGTCTCCCCCAGCAGCCTCTCGAAGAGGAAGTCCACGTACTTCGTGTACGCCTCGGTGGGCAGCCGCTGTTCGGCGAGGTGGTCCAGGACGCAGGAGTGCTGCACGCTGTGCGTGGCCTCCTGGCCCATGAACCCCTTCACGTCGCCGCGCAGCTTCGGGTCCGTGATCAGGGGAAGGCCCTCTTTGAAGACCTTCACGAACCACCGCTCACCGGCCGGCAGCAGCAGGTGCAGCACGTTGATGACGTGGGTGGCGGTGGGCTCGTCCGGTATCCAGTGCAGAGGGGTGGTCTTCCAGTCGAAGGCCACCCGGCGCGGCGCGATCGCGTACCGGGCGGGCCTGCCCACGTCCGCCGCCCCGCCCACCCCCGCGCCCGCGCCCGCCGCCGCCCCCGCGCCTGCCGCCGCGCTCGCGCCCGCGCCCGCGCCCGCCGCCCCGCTCACAGCTTGGGCTCCAGTTTCGCGAACCGCCGCAGGGTCCCCGGCGCGAACCGGGACATCCACAGGGCCCCCTTGGACTCGGGAGTCACCGGCACCACGGCCTGGTTCTTCACGACCGCGAGCAGGATCGCGTCCGCGACCTTCTCCGGCGGGAAGTTGCGCAGCCCGTAGAGGCGCGAGGACTTCTGCTGGCGCCGCTTCTCCTCGGCCTCGTCCACTCCGGCGAAGCGGGAGGTGGCGGTGATGTTGGTGTTGACGATGCCGGGGCAGATCGCCGACACCCCGATCGACTTCGAGGCCAGCTCCGCCCGCAGGCACTCGCTGAGCATCAGCACCGCCGCCTTGGAGGTGCTGTACGCGGGCAGCGTCTTGGACGGCAGGTAGGCGGCGGCGGAGGCGGTGTTGACGATGTGCCCGCCCTGACCGCGCTCGGCCATCTGCTTGCCGAAGAGCCGGCAGCCGTGGATGACGCCCCACAGGTTGACGTCGAGGACCTTCTTCCAGTCCTCGGCGGTCGTGTCCAGGAACGGGCCCGACAGCCCGATCCCGGCGTTGTTGACCAGGACGTCCACGATCCCGTACTCGGAGGCGACCTTCGCGGCGAGCTTCTCCATGGCCTGCTCGTCGCTGACGTCGACGCACTCCCCCCAGGCCTGCGGCGCGCCGACCAGCCGCGCCATGTCGGCGGTACGGGCGGCGCCCTCGGCGTCCCGGTCCACGCACACCACGCGCGCGCCGGCCTCGGCGAACGCGAAGGCCGTGGCCCGGCCGATGCCGCTGGCGGCTCCCGTGACCAGGACCAGCTGCCCGCCGAACCGGTCGGCGTACCGGCCCGGGGCCCTCTGCTCCGGCGCCCGCGCGGCGGGCTCCTCCCGGGAGGTGACGAACTCGGTGATCCATGCGGCCAGCTGGTCGGGCCGGGTCCGCGGCACCCAGTGCTTGGCCGGCAGGGTGCGGCGCAGCAGATCGGGGGCCCACAGCTCCAGTTCGTCGTAGAGCCGCTCGGAGAGGAAGGCGTCCCCGGTGGGGGTGATCAGCTGCACCGGTACGTGGGCGTACGCGTCGGCGCGCGGCCGGCGCATCCGGGGCCGGACGTTGTCCCGGTAGAGCCAGGCACCGTGCGCGGCATCGGAGGGCAGGGAGGCCGTCGGGTAGTTCCCGGCCGGGACCTGTTCCAGCCGCTCCAGCATCTTCGGCCAGCGCTTGCCGAGCGGCCCGCGCCAGGCGAGCTCCGGCAGCACGGGGGTGTGCAGCATGTACACGTACCAGGACTTGGCGCCCTGGTTCAGCAGCTGGGCCGCCCGGCGCGGGGTGGGCCGGGCCATCCGCTTCTTGATCCAGTGCCCGAAGTGGTCCAGGGAGGGCCCCGACATGGAGGTGAAGGAGGCGATCCGGCCCTCGGTCCGGGCGACCGTCGCGAACTCCCAGCCCTGTACGGAACCCCAGTCGTGGCCGACCAGGTGCACCGGGCGGTCCGGGCTGACCGCGTCTATGACCGCGAGGAAGTCGTCCGTCAGCTTCTCCAGGGTGAACCCGCCGCGCAGCGGCTGCGGCGCGGTCGAGCGCCCGTGTCCCCGTACGTCGTAGAGCACGACGTGGAACCGGGAGGCCAGCTGCTCGGCGACCTGCGACCAGACCTCCTTGCTGTCCGGGTATCCGTGCACCAGGACCACGGTCGGCCGGTCCGCGTCGCCCAGCTCGACGACGCACAGCTCCACCCCGCCGGTGCTCACCCAGCGCTCGCGCGCGCCCGCCAGGCCCGCGTCCGTCATTGCGCTCATGCCGCCTTCTCCTCAGCCCAGCGCCGCACGTGCGGCAGATCGTCGTCCAGCCAGTACGCGCTCTCTTCGGGGTCCCGGGAGTCGGTGACGACCAGGATCTCCTCGAACTTCGCGCCGGTGCCCCGGAAGCCCAGGTGCGGTTCCACCGCCCACAGACCGGGCTGCGGCGGGTGGTCGGAGAAGCGGTACGGGCTCCACAGCGGGGACCAGCCCTCGCGGTGGCCGCGCAGGGCGTCGGAGGCCAGCCCCTTCAGGGCCTGGGTGCCGAACCCGAACGCGGTCGGTGCCCAGCTCCGCTCCTTGACCCGGTCTATCTTGTGCGCGATGACACCGAAGGGGTAGGCCCGGTGCCGGTTCGCGTACCCCTGGGAGATCATCAGCCGCTCCACCTCCTCGTAGATGTCGCGCAGGGAGCGGCGCTCGCGGACCTGGTCGAGGATCAGCGCGCGGTGCGCCCGCAGGTCGGACATGAGCCGGTCCTGCACCGGGTTGAGGCCGAGGCTGCCCGAGTACCCGATATCGGCGGTGTGGCCCTTGTAGACCGGGGCCATGTCGAGGATGAACGGCATCCCCGGCTCCAGGGCCCGGTTCGTCGGGAAGAACTGCAGGGGGATCTTGAAGCCGGTGAAGGCGGTCCGGTCCCCGAACCACGCGAACGGCATGTGGAACCAGTCCCGCACCCCGCGCTCGCGCAGCCAGTCGCGCTGCATCCGCGCGGCCTCGCGCTCGGTCACGCCGGGACGCAGCTGCGCCGCGACCGCCTCTGCGCACTCGTAGGAGAGGCGCTGCACCTCTTTGAACCCGCGCAGTTCGGCGGAGAGTTCCGTGGTGCGTCGCTTCGTGCGTTGCCTGGTGTCCCCAGCCATGCCAGCCGTCCGTCCATGTAGCCGTACGCGCCCGTAACTTGACACTGATGAATGTGACAATGACCGGAGATCACGTCAAGGCCCGTGCACGGACCTGTGGACAAACTTGTCCGGTACGCATCAGCCTCACGTCAGCCTTATGTCGGGGTCCGTAGTCCTGAAGGCGGAGAAAGGATCGAGCTCCAGGTCTGACGATCCGGGCCCGGCGCGCCACTAACGTCGTTCACGTGACTGTCATCGCGACCGAAAGCCTGAGCAAGCGGTACCCCCGAGTGACCGCCCTCGACCGGCTCTCCCTGGACATCGGACCCGGAGTTACCGGGCTCGTGGGCGCCAACGGAGCCGGCAAGTCCACGCTGATCAAGATTCTGCTGGGACTGTCCCCCGCCACCGAGGGCACCGCCGCCGTGCTCGGACTCGACGTAGCCACCCATGGCAGCGCGATCCGCGAGCGCGTCGGCTACATGCCCGAACACGACTGCCTGCCCCCCGACGTCTCGGCCACCGAGTTCGTCGTGCACATGGCGCGCATGTCGGGGCTCCCGCCGACCGCCGCCCGTGAGCGCACCGCGGACACCCTGCGCCACGTCGGGCTGTACGAGGAGCGCTACCGCCCCATCGGCGGCTACTCCACCGGCATGAAGCAGCGCGTCAAGCTCGCCCAGGCGCTGGTCCACGACCCGCAGCTGGTGCTCCTCGACGAGCCCACCAACGGCCTCGACCCGGTCGGCCGCGACGAGATGCTGGGCCTGATCCGACGCGTCTACACCGACTTCGGCATCTCGGTCCTGGTCACCTCCCACCTCCTCGGTGAGCTGGAGCGGACCTGCGACCACGTCGTGGTCGTCGACGGCGGCAAGCTGCTGCGCTCCAGCTCCACCAGCGACTTCACCCAGACCACCACGACCCTCGCGGTCGAGGTCACCGACTCCGACGCCCACCCGGACGGCACCGCCGCCCTGCGCAAGGCGCTCACCGAGGCCGGACTGACCCTGCACGCGGGCGAGGAGGAGGGCCTGCCCGGAGCCGGCCACATCCTCCTCGTGGAAGCCACCGGCGAGGCCACGTACGACACCGTCCGCGACACGGTGGCCGACCTCGGCATCGGGCTGGTCCGCATGGAACAGCGCCGCCACCACATCGCGGAGGTCTTCCGCGACAGCGACGCGGCGGCCGCCCGGTCCGAGCAGTTCGCAGCCCAGTCCGCCCAGGCCGCCGCCTGGGCCGCCACCCAGCAGAAGGGAGCCGGTTCCGATGGCGCCTGACACCTCGACCCAGATCCACAACATCGGCTACCGGTCCTACGACGGCCCCCGGCTCGGCCGCTCCTACGCCCGCACGTCGCTCTTCGCGCAGTCCCTGCGCGGCGCCTACGGACTCGGCCGCTCGGCCAAGTCGAAGGTGCTGCCGATGCTGCTCTTCGCGGTGATGTGCGTGCCCGCGCTGATCCTCGTCGCGGTCGCCATCACGGTGCCCGGCTCCACCGCGCTGCCGATCAAGTACACGACGTACGCGATGACCACCCAGGTGATCGTCTACCTCTACCTGGCCTCCCAGGCGCCGCAGTCCGTCTCGCGCGACCTGCGCTTCAAGACGGTGCCGCTCTACTTCTCGCGGCCCATCGAGCGCGTCGACTACGTCCTGGCCAAGTTCGCGGCCATGGCCTCGGCCCTGTTCGTCCTCACGGCCACCCCGCTGCTGATCATGTGGATCGGCTCGCTCCTGGCGAAGTTCGACTTCGCCGACCAGACCAAGGGATTCGGGCAGGCACTGGTGTCGGTACTGCTTCTGTCGCTGCTCTTCTCCGGCCTCGGCCTGGTCATGGCCGCGCTCACCCCGCGCCGCGGCTTCGGCGTCGCCGCCATCATCGCGGTGCTCCTGATCCCCTACGGCGCCGTGTCGGTCGTCCAGGCCATCGCCTACGAGACGGGCTCGACCGGGGTCATCGAATGGCTGGGCCTGTTCTCCCCGATGAGCCTGATCGACGGCCTGCAGACCGCCTTCCTCGGCGCCGACTCCGGGTTCCCCGGCAGCGAGGGCCCCGGAACCGCCGCCGGCTTCGTCTACCTGCTCGTCATCCTCGGCCTCATCGCCGGCTCCTACGCCGCCCTGATGGCCCGCTACCGGAAGGCCGGGCTGTGACCATCATCGACATCGACCACACCTCCCGCTGGTTCGGGAACGTCGTCGCCGTCAACGACGTGACCATGCGCATCGGTCCCGGAGTCACCGGCCTGCTCGGCCCCAACGGCGCCGGCAAGTCCACCCTCATCAACATGATGGGCGGCTTCCTCGCCCCCTCCACGGGCACCGTCACCCTCGACGGCACCCCGATCTGGCAGAACGAGCAGGTCTACAAGCAGATCGGCGTCGTGCCCGAGCGCGAGGCCATGTACGACTTCCTCACCGGCAAGGAGTTCGTCGTCGCCAACGCCGAACTGCACGGTCTCGACGAGGCGGCAGCCCAGCGGGCGCTGGCCACGGTCGAGATGGAGTACGCCCAGGACCGCAAGATCTCGACGTACTCCAAGGGCATGCGCCAGCGCGTCAAGATGGCCTCCGCCCTGGTCCACGACCCCTCGGTGCTCCTGCTCGACGAGCCGTTCAACGGCATGGACCCGCGCCAGCGCATGCAGCTCATGGAGCTGCTGCGGCGCATGGGCGACGACGGGCGCACCGTGCTCTTCTCCAGCCACATCCTGGAGGAGGTCGAACAGCTCGCCTCCCACATCGAGGTGGTCGTCGCCGGCCGGCACGCCGCCTCCGGCGACTTCCGCAAGATCCGCCGCCTGATGACGGACCGCCCGCACCGCTACCTCGTCCGCTCCTCCGACGACCGGGCCCTCGCCGCGGCCCTGATCGCCGACCCGTCCACCGCCGGGATCGAGGTGGACCTCAAGGAGGGCGCCCTGCGCATCCAGGCCGTCGACTTCGGGCGCTTCACCGAGCTGCTGCCGCGGGTCGCCCGCGAGCACGGCATCCGGCTGCTGACGGTCTCGCCCTCCGACGAGTCCCTCGAGTCGGTCTTCTCCTACCTCGTCGCGGCCTGAAGGAGCTGGCACCATGTACAACCCCACCGTTGCCCGGCTCACCTACCGGGCCCTGCTCGGCCGCCGCCGCGCACTGATCCTGTGTGCGCTGCCCGTCCTGCTGATCGCCATCTCCATCGCCGTGCGCGCCTTCGCGGGGGTCGACGACAAGGTCGCCGCCGATCTCCTCGGCGGATTCGCCCTGGCCACCATGGTCCCGCTGATCGGCGTCATCGCCGGCACCGGCGCCATCGGCCCGGAGATCGACGACGGCTCGATCGTCTACCTGCTCTCGAAGCCGGTGAAGCGCCCGACGATCATCCTGACGAAGCTGACCGTCGCGATCGCCGTGACCATGGTCTTCTCCGCGATCCCCACCCTGATCGCCGGCTACATCCTCAACGGCAACGGCCAGCAGATCGCCGTCGCCTACACCATTGCCGCGCTCGTGGCCTCGGTCGCCTACAGCGCCCTGTTCCTGCTGCTGGGCACCGTCAGCCGGCACGCCGTCGTCTTCGGCCTGGTCTACGCCCTGATCTGGGAGTCGCTCTTCGGCAGCCTGGTCGACGGAGCCAAGACCCTCAGCGTCCAGCAGTGGTCGCTGGCCCTCGCGCAGAAGGTCGCCGGTGAGGGCTACGTGGACGCCACCGTCGGGCTGCCCACCGCGGTGATCCTGCTCGTCACGGTCACCGTCGGCGCCACCTTCTACGCCGGCCAGAAGCTCCGCCGCCTGTCCCTGGCGGGCGAGGAGTAGGACCCGCGCACCGGCGTCCCCGCGACGCCGGCAGCGGATGTTTCACGTGAAACAGTGCCCCGCCCGGCCCACCGGCCAGGCGGGGCACAGCTTTGCGCGAGACCATCGGTGCATGATCGAGTACACGGAGCCCGAAGCGTCCAGGCCGGTACGGTCCTGGATACGTTCCGCGCCCGGTACCCACATCTGGCTGCTGATCATCGTGGTCACCAGCATCGTGGTCGTCATCGTGCCCGACCATCTCGAGCACGTCCTGCTCCACCGCAACAGCAGCAATATCCACGAGCTCGCCCGGCACCCCATACGGGCGCTGCTCAGCAGCGCGTTCTGGATCGAGGACCCGGCCTCGCTCCCGCTCTACTTCGTCCTCTTCGAGGTCTTCCAGGCCAATGTCGAACGCTGGCTCGGCACCCTGCGCTGGCTCTTCATCGTCGCGACCGGACACATCACGGCCACGCTGATCAGCCAGAAGCTGGTCCTGATGGCCATCCAGGACCACCGCGCCCCGCGCAGCATGGTCCACGTCGTCGACATCGGGGTCAGCTACGGGCTCGCGACCGCCGTCGGCGTGCTCACGTACCGCCTGCCCGGCCCCTGGCGCTGGCTCTACCTGGCCGGGGTCGTGGCCTTCTTCGGGCTCCCGCTCGCCAGCGACGGCACCTTCACCGACTTCGGCCACGCCATCGCGCTCGCCGTCGGCCTCCTCGCCTGGCCGCTGACCCGCCACCCGAACCCGCACCACGAGCCCCGCTGACGCACGGAAAATCACTGGTACGAGGCGTGCGGCAGGGGCAGAGTGAGCCGTGCGGGGAGCAACAAGAAGGTCCGGAACAGCCACTTCGAGCGCGCCTCGCGGCGCGGGCCGTTCCGGACCTTCCGTTCGTCTTCCGCCGGGTTACGCGGCGCCCAGCAGACGCTCCAGGACCACGGCGATGCCGTCCTCCTCGTTCGAGGTGGTGACCTCGTCGGCCACCGCCTTGAGCTCCGCGTGCGCGTTCGCCATCGCCACTCCGTGCGCGGCCCAGCCGAACATCGGTATGTCGTTGGGCATGTCGCCGAAGGCGATCGTCTCCGCCGCCTTCACCCCCAGCCGGCGCGCGGCCAGCGAGAGGCCGGTGGCCTTGGTCAGCCCCAGCGGCAGGATCTCCACGATGCCCGGACCGGCCATGACGATGCCGACCAGGCTGCCCACGGTCGCCCGGGCCACCTGGACCAGGGCGTCCTCGTCCAGCTCGGGGTGCTGGATGTACAGCTTGTTCAGCGGAGCGGACCAGACCTCGGCGGTGTCCTCCAGGTAGATCGCGGGAAGGCCCTCCTGGACCTGGTAGCCGGGGCCGAACAGCACCTCGCCCTCGACTCCGTCCCGGCTGGCGGCGAGCGCCAGCGGACCCACCTCGGCCTCGATCTTCTCCAGCGCCAGCGCGGCCAGCTTCCGGTCGAGCGTCACCGAGGTCAGCAGCCGGTGCGCGCCCGCGTCGTAGACCTGCGCACCCTGGCCGCAGACGGCGATGCCCTTGTAGCCGAGGTCGTCGAGGACGTGCCGCGTCCACGGCACGGCGCGGCCGGTGACGATGATGTGCGCTGCGCCCGCCGCGGTGGCCGCGAGGAGGGCCTCACGGGTGCGCTCCGAGACGGTGTCGTCGCCGCGCAGCAGCGTCCCGTCGAGGTCGGTCGCGACGAGCTTGTACGGGAACGGGGCCGTGCTCACTTGGCGATCGGCTCCAGGATTTCCCGACCGCCCAGGTAGGGCCGGAGCACCGGGGGAACCCGGACCGTGCCGTCGGCCTGCTGGTGGTTCTCCAGGATCGCCACGATCGTGCGCGGGACCGCGCACAGCGTTCCGTTCAGCGTGGACAGCGGAGCGGTCTTCTTGCCGTCGCGGTAGCGGACCGACAGGCGGCGCGCCTGGAAGCCGTCGCAGTTCGAGGCGGAGGTCAGCTCGCGGTACTTGCCCTGGGTGGGGATCCACGCCTCGCAGTCGAACTTGCGCGAGGCGGAGGAGCCCAGGTCGCCGGTGGCGACGTCGATGACCTGGAACGGCAGCTCCAGGCTGGTCAGCCACTGCTTCTCCCAGTCGAGGAGACGCTGGTGCTCGGCCTCGGCCTCCTCCGGCGCGACGTACGAGAACATCTCGACCTTGTCGAACTGGTGGACGCGGAAGATGCCGCGGGTGTCCTTGCCGTACGTGCCGGCCTCGCGGCGGAAGCACGGGGAGAAGCCGGCGTAGCGCAGCGGCAGCTTGTCCGCGTCGATGATCTCGTCCATGTGGTACGCCGCGAGCGGGACCTCGGAGGTGCCGACCAGATAGAGGTCGTCGCCCTCCAGGTGGTACACGTTCTCCGCGGCCTGGCCGAGGAAGCCGGTGCCCTCCATGGCGCGCGGGCGGACCAGCGCCGGGGTGAGCATCGGGGTGAAGCCGGCCTCGGTGGCCTGTGCGATGGCCGCGTTGACGAGGGCGAGCTCCAGCAGGGCGCCGATGCCGGTGAGGTAGTAGAAGCGCGAGCCGGAGACCTTGGCGCCGCGCTCGACGTCGATGGCGCCGAGGGACTCGCCGAGCTCCAGGTGGTCCTTGGGCTCGAAGCCCTCGGCTCCGAAGTCGCGGATGGTGCCGTGCGTCTCGAGGACGACGAAGTCCTCCTCGCCGCCGACGGGCACGTCCGTGTGGACGATGTTGCCGAGCTTCAGGAGCAGCTGCTTGGCGGCTTCGTCCGCCTCGTTCTGCTCGGCCTCGGCGGCCTTGACGTCCTGCTTGAGCAGATCGGCCTTCTTCAGCAGCTCGGCCCGCTCCTCCGGAGAGGCCTTGGGGATCAGCTTGCCGAGCGACCTCTGCTCATTGCGGAGTTCGTCGAATCGCATGCCGGAGGACCTGCGGCGCTCGTCGGCGGAGAGCAGTGCGTCGACGAGGGCGACGTCCTCTCCACGGGCGCGCTGCGAGGCGCGGACACGGTCAGGGTCTTCACGGAGCAGCCGGAGGTCAATCACCCCTCCAGGCTACCGGGCCGGGCTTCGGGGGATCGCACCGATATCACGCTGCGTGTCGCTTTGTCCTAATTGCCGCGAATGGAAAACTTCGGGAGCGGGACCGGAAGCATCCGTTCCGCCGGGCCCGATAAAACCGGCCCCATTCCCTGAAAAGGGGCACCGGGGTAGCGATCGGGCAGCCCCTGAGCAGGGTGGACGGGTCTTCCTTGTCCACAGGAATTCCCCAGGCGACCGGCTTATCCACAGGCTGTGCGCGGGATCTGTGGACACAGGAATAGTTCAATCCCGACTGCGGGGCGAGCGGACCCAATCAGGGTTCAAACCACCCTCACACACTCATTCGGGTGGGAATGACTCGCCCCAAAGAGTTGATCGGTGATACACGGGTGACGCCGTTCACCTCCCGCTCGTCAGCGCGAAACCTGTGCCACCCGACCGATTTGTCGACCTTGTCGTGTTGCTCTGTCGACTTGTCCCCAGGTCTGCACCGATCCCTGTGGATAACTCTGTGGACAGTGGACGGAGCGCTACGGGCGCCCGTCGAGGCACCGCGTCAGCCAGTCCGAGGCCGCGGTGAAGTCGCCGTCGGAGGTTCCGGCCCGGGCGGCCTGGACGTCACCCTGAGCGACACCGGCGCGCGGGTAGGAGCCGAGGAACCGGATCTGGGGACAGGTGCGCTTGAGGCCCATGAGGGCCTCGCCGACCCGGCGGTCGGAGATGTGCCCCTCGGCGTCGACGGCGAAGCAGTAGTTGCCGATCCCCGCACCCGTCGGCCGGGACTGGATCAGCATCAGGTTCACCCCGCGGACGGCGAACTCCTGGAGCAGCTCCAGCAGCGCACCGGGCCGGTCGTCGCCCATCCACAGCACGACGGAGGTCTTGTCCGCGCCGGTCGGCGCGGCCGGACGGGCCGGACGTCCGACGAGGACGAAGCGGGTCTCGGCGTTCTGCGCGTCGTGGATCTCGGTGACCAGCGGAACCAGCCCGTAGGTCGCGGCCGCGAACTCTCCCGCGAAGGCTGCGTCGAAGCGGCCCTCCTGCACCAGCCGGGCACCGTCGGCATTGGACGCCGCCGACTCCCACAGGGCGTCGGGCAGGTTCGACCGCAGCCAGTTGCGCACCTGCGGCTGGGCGACCGGGTGCCCGGTGACCGTCTTGACGTCCGACAGCTGGGTGCCGGGCCGCACCAGGAGCGCGAACGCGATGGGGAGCAGCACCTCGCGGTAGATCATCAGCGGCACGCCGGCGGCCAGCTCGTCCAGGGTCGAGGTGACCCCGCCCTCCACCGAGTTCTCGATCGGGACGAGGGCCGCGGCGGCCTCGCCGTTGCGCACGGCGTCCAGAGCGGCCGGGACCGAAACCATCGGGACGAGCTCCCGGGTCGCGGCTTCGGGGAGGGTGCGAAGGGCGGCTTCGGTGAACGTGCCCTCGGGACCGAGATAGGTGAAGCGGGTGGCCGACATGCGATCAGCCTAATGCCGGGACCCGGACGCCACCCGGGCTGTTCACCCTTCGAGCAGCCGCTGCCCCACGTACTCCCCGGCGCGTGCGCCGGGCGGCACCGCGTACAGACCGCTCGACTCGTGCCGGATGAATTCGGACAGGGCGTCGCCGCGGTCGAGCTTGCGCTGGACGGGGACGAAGCCGCGGGAGGGGTCGGCCTGCCAGCAGATGAAGAGCAGCCCCGCGTCGGGGGTTCCGTCGGCGGCGATCCCGTCGTGGAAGGAGAAGGGACGCCGGAGCATGGCCGCTCCGCCGTTCTGGGCGGGTGCGGAGATCCGGGCATGCGCGTTCGCGGGGATGACCGGCTTCCCGTCGGCGCCGATCTTGTCGAGGGCCGGTGCGGTGGTCTCCCCGCCCCCGGTCAGCGGGGCGCCGGTGGCCTTCGTACGGCCGATGACCTGTTCCTGCTGGGCCAGCGACTGCTGGTCCCAGTGGTCGAGGAGCATGCGGATGCGGCGTACGACGGCGTACGAGCCCCCGGCCATCCAGGCGTGCTCCGGGGGCCCGCCGCCCTGGACGAAGATCCGCCGGTCGAAGTCGGCTTCGGTGGGCTTCGGATTGTTGGTGCCGTCGACCTGGCCCATGAGGTTGCGGGCGGTCATCGGGGAGGCGGTGGCACCGGGAGAACGGTTGAAGCCGTTCATCTGCCAGCGCGGCCGGGCGGCCTCGCCGGCGTCCTTCTGCAGCGCGCGCAGCGCGTGGAAGGCGACCAGCGCGTCGTCGGAGCCGATCTGGACCCAGAGGTCGCCGTTGCTGCGCTGGGGGTCGAGCCGGTCGGCGGAGAAGTCCGGCAGTGGGTCGAGGGCGGCGGGACGGCGCGCGGCGAGGCCGGTGCGCTCGAAGAAGGAGTGACCGAAGCCGAAGGTCACTGTGAGGGAGGAGGGGCCGGAGCCGAGCGCGATGCCGGTGTCGGCGACCGGGGCGGTCTCGCCCGCGGTCAGCCGCCGGGCGGTGTCGGACCAGCGCCGCATCAGCGCGGCGGCCTCGGTGCGCCCGGCACCGGGCGCCAGGTCGAAGGCGAGTACGTGCCCCTTGGCCTGGAGGGGGGTGGTGATCCCGGCCTGGTGATCCCCGTGGAAGGCGACCCGGGTCGCGCCGAGACTGCCGGGAGCGCCGCCGGTGCCTGCCGTACCGGACCCGGAGATCCCGGACTGGACGAGGGCTCCGCCGGCGGCGCCGAGCGCGAGCCCGGCCGCGCCCGCGGCGCCGACCGTGCCCAGCAGGCGGCGCCGGGAGATCTCGATGCCGGGGCGTTCGGTGCCGCTTCCGCCGCTTCCGCCGCTTTCGCCGCTCGCGGCGCTCTCACTGCTCTCGCCGCTCTTGGCGCTCTTGGTGCTCCGGGTCGTCCCGCTGTTCTGGGTCACGCTGGTCAGCCGATCTTCACGTTCTTCTGGACGGTCGTCTGGTCGATGTCGGAGGTGCGGACCGTCACGTCGATCCGCCAGTCGCCGGTCAGCGGGAGCTGGACCCCCGATGCGGTCCAGTGCCCGGGAGCGGCGCGCTCGGGAAGGACCGGAAGGGGGCCGATCTCCTTGGCCTCCAGGGTGAACGACACCTTCAGCTCGGGCAGGTCGAGCGGCTTGCCGTCGGGGGTCTCGGCCCACACGTGGAGCGAGTTCGCGCCGACCCGGCCGGGGTCGAGCTGGAGCCTGACCGAGCCCTTGCCGTTCTGGCCGCCGGTGTCGAAGGGCAGCGTGACCTTGACCGCGCGGTCGGGCACGGCCGTGGCGGTGGAGCCGCGGCCGGCCTCCAGCTCCGCGGCACGGCCGGGCTCGGTGCTGGTGAGGACGGTGGTGACGGCCAGCAGGACCACGGCGACTCCGGCCTCGGCGAGGACGGAGCGGCGCAGGCCGGTGCGGTCGGGGTCGGCGTCGCGGACCTGCTTCTCCCGAGCGGTGCGCCGGGCGGCGCCCTGGCGCGCGAGCTGCGCGGCGCGCCGGGGGTCGGAAGAGAGGGTGTCGGGGACGGTCACGGTCGATGTTTCACGTGAAACATCGGAGGTGCCCTCCCGCTCCCCCTCGCTCTCGCCCCGTTCCCCGGCCAGCCGTGCGGTCCACTTCCGGGAGGTGTAGGCGATGGCGACGACGAGGGCGACGAGGCCGATCTTCACGAGGAGCAGCCGGCCGTAGTCGGTCCCGGTCAGCGCGGACCAACTGCCCACCTGGCGCCAGGACTGGTAGGTCCCGGTGACGGCCAGGACGACGACGCTGGTGAAGGCGACGGTGGAGAAGCGCCGGATGGCGGTGCGCTCGATCCCGGGGACCTTGTGCAGTGCGACGAGCAGCGCGGTGAGCCCACCGAGCCATACGGCGACGGCCAGCAGGTGCAGGATGTCGACGGGCATGGCGAGGGCGGGCTGGATGCCGGTCGAGGCGTGCTCGGACAACGCCCAGGTGGCGGCGATGCCGCCGGCGACGACGGTCCCGCCGATGCCGAGTCCGAAGACGAGGTCGCTCTCCCCCTTGGCGTCCTCCTCGGACACGCCGGAGGTATCCGTACGGTCCGTCCCGTCCGTCCCGGACGTCCCGTCCGTGTCCCCCGAGGTGTGGCGCCGGGCGTAGGAGCCGAACAGGACGGTGATGAACAGCGCGGCGGCGCCGAGGAGAAGCAGCCGCGAGACGAGCGAGGCCCCGGACTTGGTCTCCAGGACGGCCTTCAGCCCGGCCAGGTCGAAGGCGTCGGCGAAGTTCCCCGACCCCGTGTAGGGGTTGCGGAGCAGCAGCATCACCAGCGTGGCCACGGTGAGCGCGACCCAGGCACGGACGACCAGCCGCTGCATCGGCCGCTGCGCGGCGCCCCGGCGCCAGCACAGGAGGATGAAGGCGGCGGCGCCGACGAGCACGGCGAATCCGGCGTAGGCCACGTAGCGCGCGATGCCGTAGGCCACGGCGACGGGACCGTCTCCCGCCGTCCGCGAGGGCAGCGAGACGTTGGTCTCGGAGGGGGCTCCGATGGAGAAGGTGAAGGCGCCCGAGACCGGGTGGCTGTCCGCGGATATGGCCTGCCAGGCGACGGTGTAGGTGCCGTCCGGCAGTCCGGGGCGCAGGGCAGTGCCGTAGCGGATGAGGTTCCCGCTGCAGAGGTCGCGCAGTTCACCGGTGTCGACTCGCTTGCCCTGCGGGTCCAGGACGCGGATGGAGTCGCCGTTCATGGCGACCCCTTCCGAGAAGGAGAGGGTGATCTGGGCGGGCGCCGTGGCGACCACCGCCCCGTCCGTGGGGTCGCTCGCGGTCAGCGCGGCGTGTGCCGAAGCCGGTCCGGCAGCGGCGAAGAAGGCTGCCAGCAGTGCGGCGAGGACCAGCGTGAGCCGCGGCAGGAGTGCCGTGGCGCGGACGCGGGCCGTGGATGGGGTCGGGGCGGTGGCCGTCATGGCGTGTCAGTCCCTCGGTCCGTCAGTGGGCGTTGCCATCGGTGGAGGATGTCGGAGCCTTGTACGTCCGCTCCTTGACGTCCAGCTCGACCTTGACCGGGCCGGACTTCTCGAAGCGCAGTTCGACGGTGACCTTGTCGCCGACCTTGGGGGTGTTCTTGAGCCCCATGAACATGATGTGGCTGCCGCCGCGCGCCAGCTTCAGCTCGCCGTTCGCGGGCACGTCCATGGACTGAACCTGCTGCATCTTCTGGTCCTTGGTCTCGTGGACCTGGAGATCGTCGGAGAGCGGGCTCGTGGCACCGGTCAGCTTGTCGGCCGTCTTGGAATCGTTCTTGATGACCATGAAAGCGCCGGCCATCTCGTTGTTCACGGGCTCCGGCATGTAACCGCCGCTGACCGTCAGCTTCGGGGCGCCGCCCGAAGCGGACGCGGAGTCGGAGTCCGAGGAGCAGCCGGATATGGCGAGCGCGGCCGTCAGGGAGAGGGCGGCTGCGAGGGTGCGGGTGGTGCGGGTGTTCACGGGTTCTCTCCCTTGACGACCTTCGGCAGGTCCTTGGTGTAGTCATCGACGGTGGTGCTCTCGCCGTAGAGGAGGTACCCCTCGTCGGTCTTGGGCGAGAAGGCGATGACCTGGGCGCCGTGCATGGAGACGACGTTGCCGGAGGCGTCCTTCTTGGCTGCCTCGATACCGATGCCGAGCGTGCGTGCGGCGGCCTGGATGGTGGCGAAGTCCCCGGTGAGCCCGGTGAAGGCCGGGTCCAGGCCCTTGAGCCACGTGCCGAGGGACTCGGGAGTGTCCCGCTCCGGGTCGGTGGTGATGAAGACGACCTGGAGCTTGTCCTGGTCGGCCTTGGGAAGTGCCTTCTTGGCGACGGCGATGTTGCTCATCGTCAGGGGGCACACGTCGGGGCAGTGGGTGTAGCCGAAGTAGATGAGCGTCGGCTTGCCCTTGGTCTGCTCGCGCAGGTTGAACGGCTTGCCGGTCGTGTCCGTGAGGACGACGTCCGGCTTGTCGAAGGGGCGGTCGAGCACGGTGGCGGACCCGGCTTTCGCCTGGCTCTCGCTGATCTGGGTGACCTGGCCGTTCTTGGCCGGTTCACCACCGCAGGCGGTGAGGGTGAGGGCGGCCGCCGCCACGAGGGCGGCGAGCGTCACACGTGTGGTGCGCATGGGAAAGTCCCTGAGATCGGGGGTGGTACGGGTGGATCCGCGAGCCCGGCCGGCCCGGACGGCCGGCCGGCTGCGCGGATCCCCGGTTCGGGATGCCGGGCGGTCAGGAAGTGCGGCGGCGCGAGGCGACACCGAAGGCCACGCCGCCGAGCCCGATGACGATGCCGGCGATGCCGAGGGCCCGCGCGGTGGTGTCGGAGCCGCTCTTGGCCGCGGCTTCCTCGTGGCCGTCCTTGTGGTCGGCCTCGGAGTTCTTCGCCTCGTCCGCCGGCTTCTTGGCGTCGTCGTCGTGGTGGTCACCCGCGGCGGCGGCGGTCAGCTTCAGGACGGGGGCCGGGTTCTGCGGTTCGGCGGCGCCTTCCTTGGACTCCTCGATCCAGCGGACGACCTCGCCGTTGTCGTAGGTCTGGATCGCCTTGAAGACCATCTGGTCGGCGTTCTCGGGGAGCTTGCCGACGGAGACCGGGAACTGCTGGAACTTGCCGGTCTCGATCTTGCCGCCGGTCCAGGTCACCTTGGTGACGACCTCGTTGACCTGCTTGCCGTGCACGGTGAGCGGCTTGTCGAGCTTGGTCTTCTCGACGGTGGAGGTCCAGCCGGGGATGTCCTGCGGCATGACGGACGTGAGCGGCTGGTCCACGGGGAAGTTGACTTCGAGCTGCGTGGTCGCGGCGTTGTCGCGCTCGTTGGGGACCTTGAAGTTGAGGGTCGCGTAACCGCCCTTGGCGGCTTCCCCGATGGGCTGCACGCCGACGTGGGCGAAGGCGGTACCGGAGAGGAGGAGGACGGAACCGGCGGCGAGGGCGGCGGCGAAGGAGACGCGAGAGGTCTTCACGGCAGAAACACTCCACGGAAGCTGTGGTGACGGTGGCTCCGCGCGCGGCGCGCACGGAGTTCGCGGCACCGGTGCTCCCGTCGTGAGTCCCGGGGAGGAGGGTGCCGCTTCAGGCTGCGAGGGCGAATGCCGCCGGCGGCCCGCGCCTGATCACCGTGTGCTGGAGTGCGTCCCGGCCCGTGGACGACACGGGTCCGGTCCCGGTGCCCGCTGCCCGGGGGGTACGGGCGGGCCGGTCCTGAAGGCCCGCACCGAGGGCTCGTACGTAGGCCAGCGCGGCGCGCAGCGGACGCACCGGCCCGGCTCCGGCGGAGAGCCTGGACAGTTCGAGGAGACGGAACAGCGCGGCGTCGCCGCGTCCGAGCAGCCAGCCGGCGGCGAGTGCGGCCAGCAGGTGCCCGATCAGCATGGCCGGGCTGAGCAGCCCCACCAGTGCGCCGGCCGGTTCCGCCAGGCCCTGCCCCATGTGGGCGTGGGCCATGTGCCCCTGTGCGGCCATGGCGTCCGGGGCGAGCCCGGCGCTCTCCACGATCCGCCGGGCGTCCGCCGGGTGGATCGGGACGGAGTTGCCCCCGCACACCAGCTGCGCGGCCAGGGCCGCGAGCGAGGTGTCCGGGGAGGTGCCGCCGCCCGGCGTGGCGTTGTGCTGGCCGAGGCCGAACAGCGTGTGCAGTGCGAGCTGTCCGCCCGCCAGCGCGGCGGCGATGCCGGGCAGCGAGCGGCGGCGCCCGGCGAGGGCGGCCGCACCCGCGAAGACGGCGAGGAAGCCGGCGCAGAGGGACCACCAGGGCACCGTCGCGCAGGAGGCCAGTGCGTGCCCGGCCGCGGACAGCACGACACAGACCGCGGTGAACACCGCGGCCCGGATCAGCCTGAGGCCGGGTCCGGCCTGCGTCGCGTGGGGGGCAGTCATGGCCGGGCCATCATCGCACTGGCCTTAGGCGGCGCATACGGCAGGTGCGACAGCAGCTTTGCAATCCCGCGCACGGAAGTCCGGCGTGCCTCCGGCCGGGCGGCCCCGGCCACTCCCCCGGCCGCGGCGCGGACCCGGCGGCCCGCACCCGCATACACCGCCGCCCGGGAGCGTCGCATCGGCCGAACGAGGGCTCCGTCGGCCCTCGGGGGCTTAGCCCTGGCCCTTGGCGGCAATAGGTAACCGTATGAGCATCTGGTGGTCTCTCCACTTGAGGCGCGAAGCAGCGAGTGTGCCCCTGGCGAGGCGACTGCTGTTGGGGACGATGGAGACGGCGGGGGTCGACCCGGACATCTCCTTCGACCTGTCGGTGGCGCTGAGCGAGGCGTGCGCGAACGCCGTGGAGCACGGAGGCCGCGAAGCCGTCCCGCGCTCCGGCCCCGCCGACGGAACGGCCCCGGGCGCAGGGTCCCCCGACGGGACCGGGGCGTACCACGTCACGGCCTATCTCGACGGGGACCGCTGCCGCATCGAGGTGAGCGACTCGGGGCCGGGGTTCCCGGCCGCGACGGTGGCCCGGCGCAGACCCTCCCTGGCCGAGCACGGCCGGGGCCTGCACCTGATCGAGGAGCTCGCCGACCACGTCCGCTTCCGCAACCGGCCGGGCCGGGGCGCCGTCGTCAGCTTCGACAAGATGCTGAAGTGGCGGGACGACTCCCTGCTGAAGGTGTCGTAGCCGAACGAGTCGTAGCCGAACACGCCGTGGACGCGCCGATGGCACGCCGTGGACGCGCCGATGGGCGGGACCCGTGCAGGGTCCCGCCCATCGGCGCGTACGAGCGGTGGCGTCGGTGGCGTCAGCCCTTGAGCCGCGCCATCCAGGCCTCGACCTCGTCCGAGGTGCGGGGCAGCCCGGCCGACAGGTTCCGGTTGCCGTCCTCGGTGACGAGGATGTCGTCCTCGATCCGGACGCCGATGCCGCGGTACTCCTCGGGCACGGTCAGGTCGTCGGCCTGGAAGTACAGACCGGGCTCGACCGTCAGGCACATCCCGGGCTCCAGCGTGCCGTCGACGTACGCCTCGGTGCGCGCGGCGGCGCAGTCGTGGACGTCCATGCCGAGCATGTGACCGGTGCCGTGCAGGGTCCAGCGGCGCTGCAGACCGAGCTCCAGGACGCGCTCGACCGGACCCTCCAGCAGGCCCCACTCGACGAGCTTCTCGGCGAGCACGTGCTGCGAGGCGTCGTGGAAGTCGCGGAACTTCGCACCCGGCTTGACGGCGGCGATGCCGGCTTCCTGGGAGGCGTACACCGCGTCGTAGATCTTGCGCTGGATGTCGGTGTACGTGCCGCTGATCGGCAGCGTGCGCGTGACGTCGGCCGTGTAGAGGGAGTGGGTCTCCACACCGGCGTCGAGCAGCAGCAGGTCGCCGGAGCGGACGTCACCGTCGTTGCGGACCCAGTGCAGGGTGCAGGCGTGCGGGCCGGCGGCGCAGATGGACCCGTAGCCGACGTCGTTGCCCTCGACGCGGGCGCGCAGGAAGAAGGTGCCCTCGATGTAGCGCTCGGAGGTGGCCTCGGCCTTGTCGAGCACCTTCACGACGTCCTCGAAGCCGCGGACGGTGGAGTCGACGGCCTTCTGCAGCTCGCCGATCTCGAAGGCGTCCTTCACGGCGCGGGCCTCGGAGAGGTAGACGCGCAGCTCCTCGTCCCGCTCCTTGGTGACCTTGTCGGTCAGGGCGGTCTCGATGACGGAGTCGTGGCCGCGGACGGCGCGGACCGGGCCCTCGGCCTCGGCCAGCTCCTCGGCGAGCTTGCGCACGTCCTTGGCCGGGATGCCCAGGAGCTGCTCGGCCTCCGTGAGGGAGTGGCGCCGGCCGACCCACAGCTCGCCGCTGCCGGACAGCCAGAACTCGCCGTTCTCGCGGTCGGAGCGGGGCAGCAGGTAGACGGTGGCGTGGTGGCCGGTCTCCCCCGTGGGCTCCAGGACCAGGACGCCGTTCTCGGTCTGGTCGCCGGTGAGGTACGCGTACTCGGTCGAGGCGCGGAAGGGGTACTCGGTGTCGTTCGAGCGCGTCTTCAGCCGCCCGGCGGGGACGACGAGGCGCTCACCGGGGAAGCGCCGGGACAGTGCGGAGCGGCGGGCGGCGGTGTGCGCGGCCTGGGCGATCGGCTCCAGCCCGCGCAGCTCGGTGTCGGCCCAGCCCGTGCGCATGCTCGCGGCGAGCTCCTCGCTGACACCCGGGTACAGCCCGTTCTTGCGCTGCTTGTGCTTCTTCTTGGGCTGCTCTTCTTCCGGGGTCTCCGGGGTGAGCTCGTCAGCCACGTCTTCTCCTCAGTACGGCGGACACGGACCGGGTATGGACCTCATCCATCGTATGTGCGAGCGGACGCCCCCCGGCGGGTCGTGTGACAAATCCACCAAACCAGGGCCACACGCCCCGCCCTGCCCTCACGACCTTGGCGTCCCCGGCGTCCCCGGGGTTCTGGGTGTTCTCGTCACTCGAACCGCGCCGCGAGCAGCACGATGTCCTCGGGGGCGTCCGCCGGGGCGGCCGGGCCGTCCCCCTCGCCGTCCGGCAGCACCGTGCGCAGGATGTGGTCGCAGATGGCGCCCGGGTCCTCGCGGGCGCTGCGCGGGATCCCGGCGGCGGCGGCGTGCAGCCGCGCGTACGCCCGGTCCATCGGGTCGCCGGTGCGCCGGAGCAGCCCGTCCGTGTAGAGCAGCACCGTTTCTCCGGGCGCGGGCTCGATCTCCACGCTCGGTGCCTCCCAGCAGGACAGCATCCCGAGCGGCGCGGAGAGGGTGGTCTCCACGTACTCGGTGCGCCGCTCGCCGATCAGCAGGGGCGGGGCGTGCCCGGCCCCGGCCAGGACGAGCTTCCTGCCCCGGCCGTTCCCGTTCGGGCCGCCGGCGGGCTCGCAGTAGGCGAAGAGCGCGGTCGCCGAGCGCGCG
Organism: Streptomyces sp. NPDC002104; assembly: GCF_053593795.1. Classification (NCBI taxonomy): domain Bacteria; kingdom Bacillati; phylum Actinomycetota; class Actinomycetes; order Kitasatosporales; family Streptomycetaceae; genus Streptomyces; species Streptomyces sp. NPDC002104. The sequence continues at coordinate 114,094 of NZ_JBSFDF010000002.1, forward strand.
GGCTCGGTCAGGCGCAGCAGCAGCTCCAGGTCGGAGAGGACGGCGACGGGGTCCTCGCCCTCCATGACGGCGTACGCCCGCAGCGAGGCGCGCAGCCGGCCCATCGCGGCGACGGCGCTCGGCCCGGAGCCGGTGACGGAGCCCACGGCCAGGCCGAGGGCGCCCTCCGGCAGCGGCAGCGCGTCGTACCAGTCGCCTCCGCCGTGCGGGCCGGTGTGGTGCCGGGCGGCGAGCTGGACCCCGGAGATCCGGGGGAGCCGGCTGGGCAGCAGTTCCTCGGCGACGGTGGCGAGGCCGGCCCGGGCGCGCTCCACCTCCAGCATCCGGGCCAGGTGCTCGGCCGCGTGCCGGACGTACAGCCCGGCCAGGTCGCGCTGGCGGTCGTTGGGCTCGGCCTGCTCGTCGTAGAGCCAGACGGCCGCGCCGAGCCGGCCGGTGGCTTCGGCGGTCAGCGGCAGCGCGTAGCTGGCGGCGTAGCCGAGGCGGGCGGCGACCTCGCGGTGACGGGGGTCGACGGGGGTGGCGTACCCGCCGGCGCCGGCGCCGGGGTTCGTACCGGGCTCCGGCAGGACCTCCGAGCCGCCGTGGGCGTCGGGCAGACCGTCGAGGATGCGGCCGTAGGAGGTGGCGCTGCGCGGCACCGTCTCGATGTGGCCGAGGTCGGCGTGGCCGAGGCCGAGGCCGATCGTGCTGGTGGGGCCGAGTCCGTCGGAGGGCTCCAGGACGATCAGACCGCGCCGGGCGCCGACGAGGGCGGCACCCGCCCGCAGGAACTCCTGGAGGGAGGAGGTGAGGTCACCGGCGCGGGCGAGCCGCTCGGTCAGCTCGTGGAGGGTGGTGAGGTCCGAGACCATGCCGGCGAGACGGTCCTGAATGACCGAGCTCGCGGCGGGTCCCTGAGCCGGCGTGTGGGCCGGTCGCGGGCTCGTCGAGGTGGACACGGCCGTGGGCGCCGGTGTGGGCGCCACAGTGTGCGGGGACGCTGTGACAGCTGGATCGATTCCAGCCACTTTCGGCAGATGCGGGGCGCTCATGGCGTCCGCCTTTCCAGCTGGTGCGATTCGCCATATAGCATCGCAAACCCCCAGATCATGCTGCGCCGCTATCAATGAATCCACATCTACACGCACACGAGGAGCGATGTCCAGCATTGCCCAGGTGGGAATACTGGTGTCCGTGGGGCGGCAACTCACGGTTCGGCCGGGGCTAGAACTTGGCCGGAAAAAGCGGGAAGCGGACGGTTTTTGCGGTCGACTGGGCGAGTCAGTCGGCCGGTCCGGGTACGTAATCCGTTGCACCCGGGGAGAGTTGGCGCAGACCGGTGCCCGCCGGGAACCGCCGGGCACGGCCCGTCGTCCCCATCGACGGCAGCCGTCCCCCGTACGGTCCCGGGTCGCGCACCGCCCCCGACGGACGTTTCATGGACCCGTAAGAAAACTGCACGAACCGTGTGAACCTGCTTCAAGCGGACAGTGACGCGAAACGTGTACGTGTGGTGAACCACCGCTTACATGGTGTGATGTGGCCCTCGGCGTTCAACGGAAAGGAACGAGCGCTCATGCGCGAGATCCTCGGAAGGCGTCTCCAGCGGCTCCGCAATCGCTTGCAATCCCTGCGCCCCGCCCCGCCGCAGGGTGATGCGCCGGCCCTTCTCGACGCGGCGCTGACCTGCGCCGAGACCTGGCACTGGCCCGTGCTGCCGGGCGTCGGATGCTCCGGCGCCGACAGCGACCGGTGCGCCTGCCCCGATCCCGACTGCGTCGTACCCGGCGCGCACCCCTTCGACCCCGGGCTGCTCGCGGCCACCACCGACCCCCGGATGGTGGCCTGGTGGTGGGCCAAGCGGGCGGGCGCCCCGATCCTGCTGGCCACCGGCGGGAGCGCACCCTGCGCGGTGAGCCTGCCCGCGGCGGCCGCCGCGCGTGCCGTCGTACGGCTGGACGCCGAGGGGATGCGGCTGGGGCCGGTCGTGGCCACGCCCACGCGGTGGTCGCTGCTCGTGGCGCCGTACTCGCTGGAGCGGCTCGGCGAGATCCTCTACGCCAAGGACCACGTGCCCTCCTCGCTGCGTTTCCACGGCGAGGGCGGCTACTTGCTCCTCCCGCCCTCCGCCGCGATCGGCGGCGGCCAGGTGCGGTGGGAGCGCGAGCCGGAGCGGTCCGGGGAGATCTGGCTGCCCGAGGTGGAGGCGGTCGTGGACGCGCTGGTGGAGGAGAGCAGCGGGGCGTCGGGCGGCGGGAGCCGGCTCGCGTACTGACGGATCACTCGCGGAAGCCGGCTCGCGTACGGACGGATCACTCGTACGGGTGTCAGCGAGACGGGTTTCCAAGGGAATTGGGCGCGGGGATCTCCGTGCCCCATTCCCGCGTCGCTATCTTCGGCGAATGAATCTCCGCCTGATCGGTATCGGCGCCGGTGTGCTGATCATCTTGTCGCTCCCGCTGGCGGGAGCGATCGCCGGGCCGGATTTCGCCGGTCAGAGCGACGGAAAGGGTGGCGGCCTGCTCTCCACCCTCGGCCTCGGGCGCGCATCCGGTTCCGCCGATTCGGGCGGCCTAGGCGCGAGTTCCGCCCCGGGCCGGTCCCGTACGCAGGACTCCGCGGCGGCGCCGGCCCGTCCGGGTCCGGCCGAGCAGCCGCGTACGGACGCCCGCTGCGGCCCCGAACTGTCCTCCCCGCAGGGGGTGGAGGCGCAGACCTGCGTCCTGTCGGGCGAGGGCCGGACGTGGGGGCGCAGTTACTACCGGAACACCAGCGGGCGCGCGCTCGACGCGGTGCTCACGGTGATGGGTCCGGCGGGGCGCACGGTGCAGATCCGCTGCGGGGTCGGTGCGGGCGACGAGCCGGGGATGTGCGAGACGCCGAGGGAGGAGTCCGCCGGGGTCCCGGCCGATTACTCGGCCGTAGCGGAATTTGCAGTTCCGGATGATGAAGGGGCCCTGCTCCTGCGGTCCGGGAGCAACTCACCGGTACCGGGCGACGGTTGAGCGTCACCGGAAAATCAAGGGCCCGGTCGCTGGCGACGGGGGATGCACCAGCGACCGGGCTACAAGAACGGTAACAAGAGATCGCCTGTTCGCAAATTCGATCTCTGATATTCGGACACCGATTTGCAGGCGATTAGCGGGAGTTGTGACTCCGATCACCGGTGACAGGTCACCGGTGACCCTCTCGTGCTCCCCCTCGCGCTCCCTCGGGGGAGCGCCGGTCAGCTCAGGGTGACCTGGCGGTTGGTGAGGCCGCCGCGGGCCCGGCGCTCCTCCGCGGTCAGCGGCGCGTCCGTGGCGAGGGCCGCGGCGAGGCGCTCCGCGAGCTCGGCGGCGGGCTTCTCCACGTCCTCGGCCGAGACCCCGGTCGGCAGGTCCCAGACGGGAACCATCAGGCCGTGGGCGCGGAAGGAACCGACGAGCTTGGTGCCCTCGCCGAGCGAGGACGTGCCCGCGGCGGACAGCCGCGCGAGCGCGTCGAGCAGCTTCTCCTCGGGGTGCGGCATGACCCAGCGCAGGTGGTTCTTGTCCGGGGTCTCGCACCAGTAGGCGGCGTCCACGCCGGTCAGCTTGACGGTCGGGATGGCGGCCGCGTTGGCGCGCTCCAGGGAGGCAGCGACCTCCGGGGAGGCGTTCTGGGCGCCCTCGGCTTCCGGAATCCAGAATTCGAAGCCGCTGTGGACAACCGGCTCGAAACCGCCGTCCGCGGACAGGAGATCCTGAAGTCGCGGACCCTCGGCCGGAACCCGGCGGGCCGTCACGACGGTGCCGGGCTCGGCCACGAGCGCGCGCTCCAGGGTGTCGGCCATGTCCCGGGCGAGGTCGCCGGAGGTCGAGTCGTTCTGCAGGCCGAGCAGGACGGAGCCGTCCTCGCGGCGCAGCGCCGGCGAGGCCAGCGGGAGTACGGTCACCAGCGTGACGGAGGGGACGCCCTCGGGCAGTCCGCCCTTGAGGGTGAGCGGCACGGTGGCGGCGGGGACGAGCTCGCGCAGCGCCACCCAGTCGCACTCGCCGGGCAGGCCCTCGAACGGGCGGGCCACGTGCTCGGTCACTGCGTGCGCGGCGGCCGCGCCGTGGCAGGCCTTGTAACGGCGCCCGGATCCGCAGGGGCAGGGCTCGCGAGCGCCCACCACCGGGATCTCCCCGTTGTTGAGCTGCGGCTTTGCGGACTTCGCGGCGGGGCGCTTCTTGGCCATCGTGGGTGTCTCCCGGTTGCGGCGGTACGGCGTCGGTCTGGGCGCGAGCCTAGCCGTTCGTACCGCCACAACCGGTGGGGTGCGGCCGGGAGCACGGTCGGCGTGCGCTCCCGGACGGCCGCGATCCGTCCACCCGCGGTCGGGGACCGGTCGGATCAGGGATCCAGATCCTCGAAGACCGTACTGAAATCGATCGCCGGGGGCGCGACGCGCGTAGCGAAATCCTCGTGCCGGGGCCCACAGGCAACGGTCGCCCAGACGGTGACCTCACCCGCCGCTCCGTCCCGGACACCCCAGTCCTGGGCCAGGGCGCTGATGATGTTCAGCCCCCGCCCGCCCCGCGCGGTGACCGAGGGCTTGGCCGGGATGGGGCGGGTGGGTCCGCCGCCGTCCGTGACCTCGACCGTCAGCCGCCCCGCCTTGTCGACGCGCCACGACGCGTGGATCCCGCCGTCGCCGATCTCCCGCAGGCCCAGCGGCCGGCCGTGCCGGCAGGCATTGCTGAGCAGTTCGGAAAGGATCAGTACGGCGTCATCCACGATCGATTCGGACACCCCGCTGATGCGCAACTGCTCGCGCATCCGGTGCCTCGCCTCGCCCACGCCCGCAGGACCATGGGACACGTCCATGCACGACGACGTGGGCACTTCTTGTGCCACCATCAACGCCACCCCCGGAACCTCCTTAGCCCCACGCATGGTCTGGATGCCCCAATGGCCTGGACCGGAAACCGCCGGACCGGCGCCCTCTGACGCATTCGCGGCGACGAACGCGGAGTGGATGCGCCGGTGCACACCCCGTAACGGGTGTTTCGCATGAGGCGTATGCGCAAAGCGGGACGTCAGCGGCCCAGCTGTGACAAAACTTGTCGCGGTCTGTTGGTGATGATCGCTTCCACACCCAGATCAGCGCAGAGCTGAACGTCTTCCGGATCGTTCACGGTCCATACGTGAACGGAGTGCCCCGCGGCCTGAAGTTTGCGGATGAAGCCCGGGTGGTTGCGCACGATCCGCATCCCGGGCCCGGCGATCCGTACGCCGGCCGGCAGCCGGCCGTCCCGCATCCGGGGCGAGATGAACTGCATCAGGTACACGGTCGGGACCGTCGGCGCGGCCGCCCGCATCCGGTGCAGGGAGCGCGCGGAGAAGCTCATCACCCGGATCGGGTGCGGCCCCTCGGCGGGCGGTGCGTCCAGGGCGAAGCGCTTGAGGAGGAAGAGCAGGCGCTCCTCCACCTGTCCGGCCCAGCGGGTCGGGTGCTTCGTCTCGATCGCCAGCTGCACCGGCCGCCCGGCGTCCGCGACCAGCTCCAGCAGGCGCTCCAGGGTGAGCACGGAGGTGCGCTCGGGGTCCGAGTCCCAGTCGGGGGACTCCTCGCGGTCCTTCCACGAGCCGAAATCCAGGGCGGCCAGATCGGACAGCTCCAGCGCGGAGACGGCGCCGCGGCCGTTGGACGTACGGTTCACCCGCCGGTCGTGGACCAGGACGAGGTGGCCGTCGGCCGTGAGCCGGACATCGCATTCGAGGGCATCGGCCCCGTCCTCGATGGCCCTGCGGTAGGCGGCCAGCGTGTGTTCGGGGGCATCCTCCGAGGCGCCGCGGTGGGCGACGACCTGGATGGGGCGCGGCATTGCGTGGGTCACCGGCTCATGGTGCCACCGAGAGGGGGCAGGGTGTGGCGGAGCGCTCGGTGGACGCTTCTGGGGATGCGCCCGAAATGTCGGAGATAAAGGATGGGGGAGACTCACAGGTCCGGCTTACAGTGCTCTGACGGGGCATGGGAAAGGCTTTGCCCTGGAACTTGTCAGGAACTTGTACGGCACGTCGAACGTTCAGCCGGACCGATATCGCCCGTATTTCTGAAGCCGTGTGTGACGAGGAGAGAGTGCTGTGAGCACCGAGAACGAGGGCACCGCGGCCCCGACGCCCCCCGCGGCCCCGCCCGTACCCCCGGTGGCCGCGCCCGTCGACGCCGCGCCGGCCACGTCTGCCGCCCCCGCCGCGCCGACGTCCGCGGAGCCGCTGACGCAGCAGCTGCCGTCGGCGCACGCGCCCGGCGCCGAGCCGACCCAGCAGCTCCCCCATACTCCGGCGGCCCAGCCCCAGCCGGCCCAGCCCCAGCCGGCTCAGGCCCCGGCGGCCCAGCCCCCGGCCGCGTACCCGGCTCCTGCTCCCGCGTACGCCGAGAACCCGGCCCCGCCGGTCACCCCGGCCTACGCCCAGGCCCCCGCTCCGGCGCCGCAGGCGATGGGCGCCGAGGGCTGGCCGCCCCCGCCGCCCGCGGCTCCCGCGTACGGGGCCGGTGACGGCCACGGCGGTGGCGGCTGGGGCGTGCCCCTGGCCACCGACGGCGCTCCGCAGCCCAAGAAGAAGGGCAAGGGCGGCCTGATCGCCGGCGTGCTCGCCGCGGCCCTCATCGCGGGCGGCGTCGGCGGCGGTGTCGGCTACTGGGCCGCCGACCGCAGCGCCAACGGCTCCGGCTCGACCACGGTCAGCGCCGGAAACACCCCCAAGGACCTCAAGCGCGATCCCGGCTCCGTCGCGGGCCTGGCCGCCGGCGCGCTGCCCAGCGTCGTCACGATCGAGGCCTCGGCCGGCGACGGCGAGGGCGGCACCGGCACCGGGTTCGTCTACGACCAGCAGGGCCACATCCTCACGAACAACCACGTGGTCGCCTCCGCGGCCAACGGCGGCAAGCTCAGCGCGACCTTCTCGGACGGCAAGAAGTACGAGGCCGAGGTCGTCGGCCGGGCCCAGGGGTACGACGTCGCCGTCATCAAGCTGAAGAACCCGCCGTCCGGGCTCAAGCCGCTGCCCCTCGGCGACTCGGACAAGGTCGCCGTCGGCGACTCGACCATCGCGATCGGCGCTCCGTTCGGCCTGTCCAACACGGTCACCACCGGAATCGTCAGCGCCAAGAACCGCCCGGTCGCCTCGGGTGACGGCTCCAGCGGCAAGAACTCGTACATGAGCGCCCTCCAGACGGACGCCTCGATCAACCCGGGCAACTCCGGCGGTCCGCTGCTCGACAGCCGGGGTGCGGTCATCGGCATCAACTCCGCGATCCAGTCGGCGGGCAACAGCGGCTTCGGCGGCGGCCAGGCCGGTTCCATCGGCCTCGGGTTCGCCATCCCGGTCAACCAGGCGAAGAACGTCGCCGAATCGCTGATCAAGACGGGCAAGCCGGTCTACCCGGTGATCTCGGTCTCCGTGGACCTCGCGGCCAAGGCCGACGGCGCGAAGATCTCCGAGACGGGCGCGTCGGCCAACGAGCTGGTCGACCCGAGCGGCCCGGCGGGCAAGGCGGGTCTCAAGCCCGGCGACCTCATCACCGAGTTCGGCGGCAAGCCGATCGACAGCGGCCCGACCCTGATCAGTGAGATCTGGACGTACAAGCCGGGCGACACGGTGAAGCTGACCTACGTGCGCGGCGGCAAGCCGACCACGGTGGACATCACGCTCGGCTCGCGGGTCGGCGACAAGTAGCCGCGGTACCAACTGGCTTGATGGCGAGGGGCCGTAGGCGCGATTGTGCCTGCGGCCCCTCCCAACGTCCGCTTATGCTTCGACCGTGTTCGATTCGCGGCACATACGGACGTTCCACGAGGTGGTCGCCTCGGGGTCCTACTCGGCCGCCGCCCGGGTCCTCGGGTACACCCAGCCCGCGATCACCCAGCAGATGAAGGCGCTCGAACGCGCCGTCGGCACCCCGCTGTTCACCCGCGTGGGACGCCGCATGCAGCTCACCGAAGCCGGGGAGTCCATGGCCCGGCACGCCGAGACCATCCTCGGCAGCCTCTCCGCCGCCGAGGCCCAGCTGAAGGCCTACGCCCGGCTGCGGACCGGCCGCGTCCGGCTGTGCGGCTTCCCCAGCGCCAACGTCACCCTGGTCCCGGAAGCCCTCAGCAGCCTGGCCAAGGAGCATCCGGGCATCCAGGTCGAGCTGCTGGAGGGGGAGCCCCCGGACTCCCTGCGCAGGCTGGAGCGGGGCGACTGCGACATCACCCTGGCCTTCACCTACCCCGGCCTGCACGAGGAGGTGCCGGAGGAGGTCGCCGAGGTCAGGCTCATGGAGGACCAGCTGACCGTGCTACTGCCGACCGGACACCCGCTGGCCCGGCGGCGGGCCGTGCACCTCGCGGACCTCTCCGGGGAGCGGTGGATCGCCGGCTGCCCGCGCTGCCGGGCGAACCTGCTGCACGAATGCGCGGGACTCGGCTTCGTCCCCGACATCCGCTTCGCCACCGATGACAACCTGGTGGTCCAGAGCCTGGTCGCACAGGGCCTGGGCGTGGCCATGATGCCCGCGCTGGTGCTGCCCTCGCTCTCGCTGAGCAAGGTGTGCGGGCGGGCCCTGCAGCCGGCCGCCCGGCGCCACATCGCCGCACACGTGTACCGGGACCATCTGCGCGTCCCTGCGACGGCGGTGGTGCTGGAGGCCCTGAAGCAGGCGGCCTCGAACCGCGTCGGCTGCTGACCGCTCCACCGCCGCTTCCCGCCCTCCTTCTCTCCTCCCCCAACCCATAAGCCGGGCTTGGGATTTCAGCTCATAACTGTCGTTGGACGTGATGGGTGGGCTCCTCGACGCTCCCCCTATGACCACCACCACGCCGGCCCGCACGACCGCGAGGACGGCCGCCCTCGTCAGTGAGATCCGTACGGTCGTGGACCGGGGGCTGGCCCCCGACCTGACCGCCTACCTGGTCGGCGAACGCCTCGCCCCGCACCTGGGAAGGCCCGGTCTGCTCACCGCCGGGCAGCGCGAGGGACACCCCGACCGCTACCGGCAGCACGTCCTGCACGCGGAGCCGGACGGGAGCTTCTCCGTGGTGGCCCTGGTCTGGCTGCCGGGCCAGGAGACCGCCATCCACGATCACGTCTCCTGGTGCGTGGCCGGGGTGCACGAGGGCGAGGAGAGCGAACTCCGCTACCGCCTCGCCCCCGCCACGGCCACCACCGGAGCCCGTCTGGTGGCGACCGAGCACGTGGTCAACGGGCCCGGTGACGTCTGTGGGTTCGCCCCGCCCGGCGACATCCACAAGGTCCGCAACTCCTGTCGTACGAAGGCGATATCCCTGCACGTCTACGGGGCGGACGTCATACGCCTGGGCAGCAGTGTCCGCCGCGTCTACACGCTGCCGACCGACTGATGGCCATCCTCAACCGCCCGGTGCGCGGGGCGGGATCACCGGTTCCGGTCGATGTTTCACGTGAAACATCGTCACCCTGGCCCGGGTTGGGCCTCGCGATGGCGGGAGTCCTGGTCGCCTGGTCTGTGCACCGGCTGGCGCCCTGGGCGCCGATGCTGACGGTGTCGGTGGTGCTCGGTATCGCCGCGACCCATCTCCCCGGCCTGCGGAGCTTCGTACGCGGCCCCGCGCGCCCGGGGCTCTCCCTGGCCGGGCGTCGCCTGATGCGCATCGGCATCGTCCTGCTGGGCCTGGCCCTGGGGCTGGACGAGGTGCTCGGGCTGGGCTGGGCCACCGTGGCGATGGTGGCCGGGGTGGTGGCGGCCACCTTCCTCGGCACCCTCTGGCTCGGCCGGCGGCTCGGACTCCCCGGGGACCAGCCGTTGCTGATCGCCACCGGGTACTCGATCTGCGGGGCCTCGGCCATCGGGGCCGTCAGTCAGGTGTCGGGCAGCGACGAGGAGGACGTGGCCTCCTCGGTGGCCCTGGTCACCCTGTGCGGAACCCTCGCCATCGCCGTGCTCCCGCTCCTCCAGTCCCCCCTCGGTCTCTCCGACCCGGAGTTCGGCCGCTGGGTGGGTGCGAGCGTCCACGACGTCGGCCAAGTGGTGGCGACCGCCCAGACGGCCGGCCCCGGCGCCCTCGGCGAAGCGGTGCTCGTCAAGCTGATGCGCGTGGCCCTGCTGGCCCCGCTGGTCGCGGCGGTGGCCTTCTCGGTACGGGCCCGCCGGCGCGGAGTGCGCACGCCCTCGGGCCGCCGGCCGGCTCCCGTACCGCTGTTCGTGGCCGGCTTCCTCGCGGCGGCCGCACTGCGCGCCACCGGGACACTGCCCGACGCGGCGCTGGAAGGGGCGCACACCGCTCAGGAACTCCTGCTGGCCGCCGCCCTGTTCGGCCTCGGGAGCGCGGTCCACCTGCCGACCCTGGCCCGTACGGGCGGCCGGGCTGCCCTCCTGGGCCTCGCGGCCTGGGTGGTCGTGGCCGGAGCCTCGTACGCGGGCGTCCTGCTCACCACCTGACCGCGGAGCACCTCCGGACGATCACCCCGACCCCGGGAATCCCCAGCGCCGCCCGCCCCCACCGCCCGGTACTCTGTACCCGCCAGGTGGGTTGCCCGAGCGGCCTAAGGGAACGGTCTTGAAAACCGTCGTGGCGCGAGTCACCGTGGGTTCAAATCCCACACCCACCGCCAGTTCAGTGAAGTAGCAGGTCAGAGGGCGGGCACCCGATCCGGGTGCCCGCCCTCTCCGCTTGCCCTGTTTCCGTCAGGCTGCTGCCGCGGGCCGTTCAGTCCCTGGCCAGGGACTCGGCGGTGGCCCGGGCGAAGGCCTCGGGGTTGTCGAGCATGATGTTGTGCCCGCAGTCCGGGAGGGGAACGACCGCCACTCCGGCCGCCTCCAGGGCCTCGGTCCCGGGAAGGCTGCCGTCATCGGCCGGGAACAGGAAGCTGCGCGGGATCTCCAGCCGCAACAGCAGTTCCCGCATCGTCGGCGTCGTACCCGCCGCCAGGTGGACGGCGCTGCGGTGCAGGGCGACGCGGCCCGCCAGCCGCATCGTGGACCACCAGTGGGCGCCGACCCGGTCGCGCACCTCGGTCCAGCCGCCGGCCAGGAACTCCTGCTCGGTGTAGCCGGCGAGCCCGCTGCTGCCCGCGACGGCGCGGTTGGGCGGGGCCGGGTCCAGGTTGGCGTCGATCAGCACCAGCCGGGAGACGAGGTGGGGGTGCCGGTCGGCCAGCACGATGGCGACGGCGCCGCCCATGCTGTGCGCGATGAGTTCGGCGGGACCGGTACCGGTCTGCTCCAGCGCGGCGGCGAGAGCGTCGGCGTGCGCCTCCAGCGTGTACGAGAAGTCCTCGGGCCGGTCGCTGTGCCCGTGCCCCAGCAGGTCGATCAGCAGGGACCGCCGTCCGGTGAGCAGCGGATGCACGGCGCTCGCCGCGAAGTACGCGGGCGAGGTGGACCCCAGCCCGTGCAGGTAGACCCGCACGGGTCCGCCCCCGGGCAGTTCGACCCAGCGGATCCGGTCACCACCTGCTGTGACGACGGCACTGTGCATCCTGAACTCCCCCACATCGATACGGGTCACGAGCGTAGTGGGGGCACCTTGGTGTACCGGCCATGGGGTCAGCGGGGTCAGCGGGGCCAGTCGGATCAGCCGGGTCAGTAGTCCTTGAGCGTGATGGAGTTCGCGGCCTTCTGGATGGGCTCCATGACCTTGTTCATCATCCGCTCCTTGCCCGGAAGGCGGCCCAGGAGGGAGAGCAGGGTCAGCTGGATCGAGATCTGGCGCTTGGTCCGCATGACCATGTGCGTGATGTTCGACGGGCCGAGCTTCTGGTTCTCCTCCGCGAAGCGGCGCATCTCGCGTTCGTACGCCGCGAAGCCGGCCGTGTGGTCGCCTCCGGCCGCGGCGAGCTCGCCCGCCAGGACGTAGGCGCCCACCAGGGCCAGGCTCGTACCCTGCCCGGAGGCGGGCGAGGCGCAGTACGCGGCGTCGCCGACCAGGGCGGTGCGGCCCTTCGACCAGTGGTCCAGGTGGGCCTGGCTGAGGGAGTCGAAGTAGAAGTCCGGGGCCCCGTCCAGCGCCGCGAGGAGCCTGGGCACCTCCCAGGACTCGCCCGCGTAGGCCTCCGCCAGCAGCTTCTTCTGCTGGGCGACGTCGTGGCGGTCGTACTCCAGCGGCTCCGATGCGAAGAGGAACATCGCCTTCGCGCCCGTGTCCTTGGCCGTGCTGTACGTCAGGGCCGTGCGCAGGGGGGAGACGTAGGTCAGCTCCCAGCGATCGAGATCGAGGTGGTTGGGGACGCTGTAGATCGAGACGTAGTAGCCGAGGTCCCGGATGAAGCGCTCCTCCGGGCCGAAGACGAGGGCCCGGGTGTGGGAGTGCAGCCCGTCGGCACCGACGACCAGATCGAAGACGCGGCGCGCACCGCTGTCGAAGACCACCTCGATGCCGTCCGGGGTCTCCGTGGCGGAGGCGATGGAGTCGCCGAAGAGGTACTCGACTCCGTCGGCCCCCTCGACGGAGAGGTCGTAGAGGATCCGGTTGAGGTCGCCGCGCAGGATCTCCGCGTCGTGGCCCGCGCGGCCGCCGAAGGTGTCTCCGTCAAGGGTCGCCACCCGCTTGCCCGCCGCGTTGACGATGGAGCCGCCCTGGACGTCGGTCCGCTGGGCGCGCACCGTGTCGAGGACCCCGGCACGGGAGACCACGTCGAGCGCGGCACCCCGGATGTCGATCTTGTAGCCGCCCTCCCGGAGGGAGGAGGCCCGCTCGACCACGGTCGGCCGGAAACCGTGGTGGCGCAGCCAGTGGGCCAGCGCGGTGCCCGCGATGCCTGCACCGGATATCAGTACGTCTCGGTTCTGCATGGAAACCTGGTCCCCCGACCATGAGAAGAAGATCCGCCGCGCCGTCGATGGAGCATGGTGGTGGGCTGGGTGGTTGTCAACATCCTTGTGTGGAAGGGGAGATGGCGATGTCGGGCGGGCGTGCGGCCCGGGTCCGGGAGGGGTCCGCGGGAGAGTCCGCAGGGGGATGGGCGGGGGATCCGACGGGGGATCCGACGGGGGATTCAAGGGGCGGGAATTATGCGATTAGCCCCTTTGAGTGGTGTTTGTCGGAAGATCGGCGCGCGTCGTGGAGGCGTTCCGGTTGCGCCCGCATCATGACGAATGTATTCAGATCCGCCCGTCGGAACATCGCGAAATGAGGGACCCGTCATGGCTCACCGCAGCACCATCACGTCGATCTGGACCACCGTCCTCGCGGCCCTCGTGGCCCTCCTCGCCTCCCTCGGCTTCGGCGCCAAGGTCGCCCAGGCCGCCGCCGCCCCGCTCTCCTCCTCCCCCGCCGCCGCCCCCGCGGCCGCCGCGGCGAACCGGCCGGCCTTCATGGCCCGGCGGACCTGGAGGGCGATGATGCGCGGTGGTTCGCTCCCGCCCACCATCAAGCAGCGCATCCGCGCCGAGGCCCACGGCAAGACCCCGTCCGTCCGCCGCTCCACCACCGCCCTGGCCGCCGGCTCCGGAGCCGATGCCGAGCCCGGAGTGAACGACAGCGTCCGTAACGCCACGATCGCCGCAGCGGCCCGCGTCGGAGCAGCTCGCCGGGATATGACGCTCGCCGCGTAGTGCGCGGCACGGAGCACTCGTACCGCGCAGACGCGGGATCCGTTGACAGCAGGACGCAGGACGCAGGACGCAGGACGCAGGACGCAGGACGCAGGACGCAGGACCCAGGACGCACCACGCAGGACCGAGGACGCAGGACCCCTGACATCAGGACGCAGTGCGCGCAGGTGCAAGCCGTAGGGCCCAGTGCGCGGCGCCCGGTACGTAGGTCACAGCAGCACGCAGTACGTGTACCAGAGGCAGTACCCGCACCCCGGTACGCGGCAGCAAGCAGGAGCACCGCAGGAGCACCGCAGGAGCACCGCAGGAGAAACGCAGCAGTACGCGAGAGCAACGCAGAGCAGATCAGCACACAACAGCGCACGCGCACGCACCACACGCAGGCGCTGGAGCCCGGTCGGTCGGTGTGAGCAGGCCGCGACCGCGGATCGCGTCGAGAAGGTGCCCCGGAGCGGGGCACAGTGGGAAGGCCCCGGCGAGCGCCGGGGGCGTGCAGGGGGCGTGAAGCTTGGCAGCGCAGGGCCGCAGGCCCGGGAGACGGTGGGGTTCCCGGACGGCGCGGCCCTTTTCGGCATGTCCGGGGCCGGCCGGTTTGGCGAATCGGTTCGCCCCTTGCCCGGCGGGGGTTTCAGCGGATCTCAAGCCCCTGACCTGGGGCGTCGGGGGCGCGAATGGGGTTTATCCGATGTTGGTCATGCTTGCGGGGGAATCGAGGGCTCCGGGGTGGTTCGCCGGGGATTCGGTGGGCAACTCTGGTTCCGCGACGTCGTCACCACACGGAACGACCGAGGCGGTCGGCCAACTGCCTTGGAGCAAACCCCACTTCGGTTTTCTGGAGGATACAGACATGGCAAGCATCCGTACCGCCCGCGTCATCGCCGCCGTCGCCGCTCTCCCCCTCGCCGTCGCCCTCTTCGGCGGGGTGGCATCGGCCGACAACGGCTCCTTCGCGAACGACGGATCGAATGCGAGCGTCGCCAGCATCATCGGCAGCGGCGTGGGCGGCAACAACCACGGCAACTCCTCCACCTCGCAGCAGGTGGCCACCGGATCCGGCGCGTCCAACCAGAACAACACCGCGCAGGTCAACGGCTCGGCCTTCACCGCCATCGAACAGCACAACTCCACCGTCGCGGTGAATTTCTACCCCTGGTGGTAGCCGCGGCCTGATCCGCACCGACTGACGAGGGCGCCTGCGCGACCGGACCGGCTGGGGTCCGGTAGTGCGGGCGCCCTCGGGCGTTCCCGTGCTCCGTCACAGTGCTCCGGCCTTGACATCGACCTGGAATCTGACGGACAGTCAGGTCCACTTGACGATGCGATGCCGGGAGGCCAGCGCCGTGCACCTCGCCCCGACCGAAGGCCAGTTGCGGCTCCGCTCCGAGCTGCGGGAGTACTTCGGAAACCTGCTGCCGGACGGGGTGCCCGAAGACCCCGCCGAGCAGCGCGCACTCCTGCGCCGGATAGGCGCCGACGGACTGCTCGGCCTCGGCTGGCCCGTCGAGTACGGAGGCCAGGGCCGCGGCCCCGACGAGCAGTTCGTGTTCTTCGACGAGGCCTACCGGGCCGGCGCCCCCGTCTCCATGGTCACCCTCAACACCGTGGGACCGACCCTGATGAAGTACGGGACGCGGGAGCAGAAGGACTTCTTCCTGCCCCGGATCCTCAAGGGCGAGCTCGTCTTCGCCATCGGCTACTCCGAGCCGGAGGCGGGCACCGACCTCGCCTCCCTGCGCACGCGGGCCGTCCGCGACGACGAGGGCTGGCTGATCGACGGCCAGAAGATCTTCACGTCCAACGCCCAGAACGCCGACTGGATCTGGCTCGCCTGCCGCACCGATCCCGAGGCCCCCAAGCACAAGGGCATCTCCATCATCCTGGTGCCCACCGACGACCCCGGCTTCGCCTGGACCCCGATCGACACCGTCGGCGGCCTGACCACGACCGCCACGTACTACGACTCCATCCGCGTGCCGGCCGGCAACCTCGTCGGCCCCGAGCACGGCGGCTGGGGCCTGATCACCAACCAGCTCAACCACGAACGCGTCGCCCTCGCCGCCATCGGCATGCAGGCCGAGGACTTCTACCGGGGCGCGCTGGACCACGCCCGCACCCCCGACCCGGTCACCGGCGAGCGCCCCGCCGACCGCCCCTGGGTGCAGTCGCGGCTCGCCGAGGCCCACGCACGCCTCGCCGCCGTACGCCTCCTCAACTGGCGCCTCGTCCAGGACGTCGGCGCCGGCACCCTGGCGCCGGGCGACGCGAGCGGCGTGAAGTTCCTGGGGACCGAGTCCACCGTCGAGGTGTACCGGATCTGCCAGGAGGTGGTGGGGGAGGAGGCGCTCATCCGGGGAACCGGCCCCGGGGTCTTCGCGGGCGGCGAGCTGGAGCGGATGAACAGGGCCGCCCAGATCAACACCTTCGGGGGCGGCGTCAGCGAGGTCCAACGGGAGATCGTCGCCATGATGCGGCTCGGTATGAAGGGAAGGAAGCGATGACCGCCAGGCCCGCCACCGAGGCCACACCACCAGGAGCGGACGAGGAAGCGGAAGCGGAAACGGCGCGCTTCCACACCCTCCTCGCCTCCTTCGAAGGGCAGCCCGCCGCCACCGCCGGCCAGGGCAAGGACCCGGTCAACGAGCCGATGATCCGCCACTGGTGCGAGGCGATGGGCGATGCCAACCCCGCCTACACCGGGCCGGACGCCATCGCGCCGCCGACCATGCTCCAGGCATGGACGATGGGCGGGCTCTCCGGACACACCGGGCGCTCCTCGGCCTACGACGAGCTCCTCGCGCTGCTCGACGGCGCGGGCTGCACCTCCGTCGTCGCCACCGACTGCGAGCAGGAGTACCTGCGGCCGCTGCGCCCCGGCGACGCCATCACCTTCGACGCCGTGATCGAGTCGGTGTCGCCGCGCAAGACGACGAAGCTGGGCACCGGCCACTTCGTGACCACTCGCATGGACGTCCATGCGAACGGCGAACTCGCCGGGACCCACCGCTTCCGGATCCTCAAGTACACCCCGGCGGCGAAGCCCGTCACCCCCGCCAAGCCCGCCACCCCCGCCCGGCGCCCCCGCCCCGTGATCAACCGCGACAACCAGGGCTTCTGGGACGGCGTCCGCGAGCACAGGCTCCTGATCCAGCGCTGCACCGCCTGTGCGACGCTCCGCTTCCCCTGGCTCCCCGGCTGCAACACCTGCGGGAGCCCGGACTGGGACACCGTCGAGGCATCCGGCGCCGGCACGGTGTTCAGCTACGTGGTCATGCACCACCCGCCCTTCCCCGCCTTCGACCCGCCCTACGCGGTGGCCCTCGTCGAGCTCGCCGAAGGGGTCCGCATGGTCAGCAACATCACCGGCGTCCCGTACGACAAGGTCCGCATCGGGCTGCCCGTGCGCCTGGAGTTCCTGCGGGTGGACGAGGAACTGGAACTGCCCGTCTTCCGGGGGAGCGAGGCCTGATGGACTTCCACCCCACCGAGGAACAGGCCGCCGCGGCCGGACTCGCCGCCCAGATCTTCGGCGACCTCTCCACCCACGACCGCCTCGGCGCCGCAGGCACCGGCAGCGACGCCGAACTGTGGAAGGCGCTCACCACGGCCGGGCTGACCGCCGCCGTCGAGGACATCGGCCTGCTCGGCCTGGTGCTCCTGCTGGAGCAACAGGGCCGCACGACCGCGCAGGTCCCGTACGCCGCCACCTGCGTCTACGGGATCCTCGCCCTGGCCCGGCACGGCAGTGACCAGCAGCGTGCCCGGCTGCTCCCCGCGCTGGGCTCCGGCGAGGCGGTCGCCACCGGAGCCTTCCCGGACCGCGGCCGGATCACCGCCTCCCCGGACGGCAGGCTCACCGGCAGCGCCCCGGCCGTGCCCTGGCTGCGCGAGGCCACGCACGTCCTGGTGCCGGACCGGACGGGAGCCCTGTGGCTCGTACGGACGGACGCGCCCGGGGTGCGTACGGAGCCGGTGGAGACCACGGCGCCCTGGGCGGCCGCCGCCCTGACGCTGACCGGCGCCGAGGCGGAACGGGTCGGCGGGGAGGGCGCCTGCGCGGACGTGCTGGCCGTCGCCCGCACCGCCTTCGCGGGCCTCCAGGCGGGGGTCTGCGCGGGCTCGCTGGCCCGCGCCGTGGAGTACACCTCCACCCGCGAGCAGTTCGGCCGGCCGCTCTCCACCAACCAGGGGGTCATGCTCCGCGCGGCCGACGCCCACATGGACACCGAGGCGATACGGGTCACCGCGTACGAGGCGGCCTGGCGCGTGGACGAGGGCCTGCCGGCGGGGGAGCACGCGCTGACGGCGGCCTGGTGGGCCTCGGAAGCGGGCAAGCGGGTCGTCCACGCGGGCCAGCACCTGCACGGCGGCATGGGCGCCGACCTCGACCATCCCGTCCACCGCCACTTCCTGTGGGGACGCCAGCTCGACGCGTACCTGGGCTGCGGCAGCGAACTGCTGGCCGAGCTGGGCGCGGTCCTGTCCGAAGACGCGCCCGAGGGGGACGAGGCATGAACACCGCAGGCCCGAACACCGGAGGCCCGAACACCGGAGGCCCGAACGTCGCAGGCCCGAACACCGCAGGCCCGAACGTCGCGAGCCTGAGTCCCGGCGACGCGCTGCCGCCGCTGGAGATACCGGTCACCCGCACCCTGATCGTCGCGGGCGCGATCGCCTCCCGCGACTACCAGGACGTGCACCACGACGCGGTGCTCGCGCGGGAGAAGGGCTCCCCGGACATCTTCATGAACATCCTGACGACCAACGGCCTGGTCGGCCGGTACATCACCGACCGCCTCGGCCCGCGCGCGGTCCTGCGCAAGGTGGCGATCCGCCTCGGTGCCCCGAACCACCCCGGCGACACCATGACGCTGACCGGCACCGTCACCGCCGTCGACGGGGACACCGCCGAGATCCGCGTGATCGGCGCCAACGGCGTCGGCCACCACGTCACGGGCACCGTCACCGTCACCCTCGGCTCCCCGGAGGCCGCCGCATGAGCGTCCGCACCCGTGACCAGCTCGGCGGCCGCGCCGCCATCGCCGGCATCGGCGCGACCGAGTTCTCCAAGGACTCCGGCCGCAGTGAGCTCAAGCTGGCCGTCGAGGCCGTGCACGCGGCCCTCGACGACGCCGGGCTCACCCCCGCCGACGTGGACGGCATGGTCACCTTCACCATGGACACGAGCCCCGAGATCACCGTCGCCCAGGCGGCCGGGATCGGGGACCTCTCCTTCTTCTCCCGCATCCATTACGGCGGCGGGGCCGCCTGCGCCACCGTGCAGCAGGCCGCCCTCGCCGTCGCCACCGGGGTCGCGGAGGTCGTGGTCTGCTACCGCGCCTTCAACGAACGCTCCGGCCGCCGCTTCGGCTCCGGCGTCCAGCAGCGCGAACCCTCGGCGGAGGGCGCGGCGCTCGGCTGGTCGCTGCCCTGGGGGCTGCTCACCCCGGCCTCCTGGGTGGCCATGACGGCCCAGCGCTACCTGCACGCCTACAACCTGACCCCGGAGGCCTTCGGACACGTCGCGGTCACCGACCGCCGGCACGCCGCGAACAATCCGGCCGCGTACTTCTACGGCAAGCCCATCACCCTCGCCGACCACGCGGCCTCGCGCTGGATCGTCGAACCCCTGCGGCTGCTCGACTGCTGCCAGGAGACGGACGGCGGCCAGGCCCTCGTCGTCACCACCGCCGAACGGGCCCGCGACCTGCGGCAGAAGCCCGCCGTGATCACGGCGGCGGCACAGGGCGCGGGCCGCCGGCAGGAGGCCATGTCCTCCTTCTACCGGGACGGCCTCACCGGGCTCCCGGAGATGGACGTGGTCGCCCGCCAGTTGTGGCGGACCAGCGGGCTGAGGCCCTCGGACATCGACGTCGGCATCCTCTACGACCACTTCACGCCGTTCGTGCTGATGCAGCTGGAGGAGTTCGGCTTCTGCGCGCCGGGGGAGGCGGCCGATTTCGTGGCCGCGGACGCGCTGCCCCTCAACACCCACGGCGGCCAGCTCGGGGAGGCGTACCTGCACGGCATGAACGGCATCGCCGAGGCGGTCCGCCAGCTGCGCGGCACCTCCGTCAACCAGGTCTCCGGCGCCGCCCACGCCCTGGTCACGGCCGGTACCGGGGTCCCGACCTCCGGCCTGATCCTGGGCGCGGACGGCTGATCGCCCCGCGCATCACCCCGGGCATCACCCCGGGCATCAGCCTCTGCGTCACCCCGTGCGTCACCCCCGTGCGGAAGCCCCGCCTCCTCCACCTTCAGGAGGTGGGGCGGGCCCCGGCCCTACAACCTGAGGGGGACCCCGCTTCGGCACTTGCGGCCGATCCCACGGGGCCGCGCCGCTCCTAGCGTGGAGGCATGACCACGCCTGTGTGCACGCTCGCCTCGAATCCGACGCCGTACCCGTCGTTCTCGGCGTACGTCCGGACCCGCGGCACGGTCCTGATGCGCACCGCGCGCTCGCTCACCGCCAACCCCTGCGACGCCGAGGACCTGCTCCAGACGGCGCTGGCCAAGACCTACGTCGCGTGGGACCGCATCGAGGACCACCGCGCCCTGGACGGGTACGTCCGCCGGGCCCTGGTCAACACCCGCACCAGCCAGTGGCGCAAGCGCAAGGTCGACGAGTTCGTCTGCGACGAGCTCCCCGAGGCCGACGAGCCGCCGGCCGCCGACCCCGCCGAGGCGCAGGCGCTGCGCGACGCAATGTGGCGCGCGGTGACCCGGCTGCCGGACCGGCAGCGGGCGATGGTCGTCCTGCGCTACTACGAGGACCTGAGCGAGGCCCAGACCGCCGAACTGCTCGGGGTCTCCGTCGGCACCGTCAAGAGCGCCGTCTCCCGGGCGCTGGTCAAACTCCGCGAGGACCCGGAACTGACGCCCGTCCGCTGAGCCCGGGCCGATTCCCGGCCCCTCCCCGGCGATGTTTCACGTGAAACAACGCCCGCGTTTCTACTCTTGGGTAGTGACATGCCGACCGGTACGTGCGCAGAATCGCAGCATCCGTAGCCGCCGCAGCGCCGCAGCGCTCACCGGGAGGACGCTTTGCTGAGCACCATGCAGGACGTACCACTCCTCGTCACCCGCATACTGCAGCACGGGATGACGATCCACGGGAAGTCCCAGGTCACGACCTGGACCGGGGAGGCCGAGCCGCACCGCCGCAGCTTCGCCGAGATCGGGACCCGTGCCACGCGCCTGGCCAACGCCCTGCGCGACGAGCTGGGCGTCCGGCAGGACGACCGCGTCGCGACCCTGATGTGGAACAACGTATCTGTTGCACCCGGCGTTTGATCTGAGCAGTGCAGGCGGTACGACCTGCGGAAACACGAAGCGCCCCCGGTTCCCGGCCGGGGGCGCTTCTGCGTTCAGGTGATCAGTGGGGAATGCCCTCGATGATGTCGCGGGCACCCTGGCGCAGCAGCTCAGCACAGACGCGGGAGCCGAGTACCGCGGGGTCGTTCATGCTCTCGCCCCAGTCGTGGGCGTTGACGAACTTGGAGCCGTCGCGAGAGAACACCATCCCGCGCAGGCTGAGCTGTCCGTCGGGCTCGGTGATGCAGTACCCAGCGATCGGCGAGTTGCAGTGTCCACGCAGGCCGTGCAGCATCACGCGCTCGGCGGTGATCTCCGTCATGGTCTTTTCGTGGTTGAGCTGCTGGAGCAGGTAGGCGACGGCGTCGTCGTCCTTGCGGCATTCGAGGCCGAGTGCTCCGGCGCCGACGGCCGGCAGCATCTCGTCCACGGTGAAGACCTGCCGTGCACGCTCCGGAATGCCGAGGCGTTCGAGTCCTGACATGGCAAGCACCATGGCGTCGAGCTTGTGGTCGATCGACTTCTTACCGTCGAGCTTGTCGATGCGCGTGCCGACCAGGCCGCGGACGCGTACGACATTCAGGTCGGGGCGGACGCGGCTGATCTGAGCTTTGCGGCGTACGGCAGACGTGGCGACAGACGCGCCGGAAGGCAGGTCGTCGAGGGTCTGCATGTCGGAGCCTTCGGGGAAGAGCAGTACGTCGCGGACGTCGTCGCGGGGAAGGTAGGCGGCGAAGATCAGGCCTTTGGGCATGGGTACGTCGCCGGGTACGTCCTTGATGCAGTGCACGGCCATATCGACCTGTCCGCGCTGCAACATCTGGTCGATCTCGCGGACGAACAAGCCCTTCCCGCCGAGCTGGGCGAGGTCGCCCTGCCACTTGTCCGCCTCGGTCGTGACGGGCACGACCTCGATGTCGAGTTCGGGCTCGATCTTGCGGAGTAGGCCAGAGACGAGATCGACCTGCGCGAGGGCCATCGGGGAACTCCGGGTGCCGATACGCAGTTTCCGGTCGGGGAAGTCGTTCATGTCGTCCTCTCGGTTCGGGTTTCACGGTATGTCGCGGCGCCGGGGGTCTGGAGTGGTCCCACGATTCGCCGTGCGACGGCTGGGTGTAAGAGGCTGTCGAGTTCGTTGCGGGCGGCCCAGCGCCACATGTCGAGTTCGTCGGCCTGCAAGGTGATGGGGTCGGTGTCGGCGGGGTCGATGACCGGGCCGGCGAACAGGAAGGCGACGCGGGCGCGGCGGCCGGGGCGGGTGGCTTGGAGCCATTCGACGGCGAACAGATCGTGTTCGGTGACGTCGAGGTCGAGGCCGAGTTCTTCGCGTACCTCCCTGAGGGCGGCGTCGAGGGGGGACTCGTTGTGTTCAACGATTCCGCCGGGGACCTGCCACGGGCCGCCCTTGGCGGGGTGGACGATGAGCAGTCGGTCGTTCGGGTCGGTTATGAGGATGCCCGCGGTCATTGGGTGGCCGGGGGCGGGTGAAGCGGGCGGGGGCATGGCGCAGACCTTCCGTTTGGGTCGGGTGGGTGCTTGTACGCTCGGACCGCGGCGGGCCGACCCGGGGTCTTTCCCACTCCGGGGCGGCCCGTCCGCGCGTCCGCCTACCACCTGCGGCGGGCATCCGTGGTTGCCCACCGGACAAGGCCGGCCGCGATCCCCTGCTCGATGAACTGCGACAGGTCCGTTTGTGTCCTGCCTGCGGGGGTGGGGGTGAACGAGAGGGTGAGGCGCACCGGACCGCCGAGGGCGACGTGCCGCTGCCACTCCCGCCCGGTTGCCGGGATGCGCAGCACCCACCGGTCGTCGCCGTAGTCGAGCGAGGCGATTCCTCGGTGCAGCGAGATTCGGGCTCCGACGTAGCGCGGTTCCTCTTCTACCGGCCCCAGGCTGAGGCAGAACGACAGGGCCCGCATGCCGGCCTCGATCGTCTCCAGGGTTTCACCGGCCCGGCGGGGCGGCGCGTGGGTCAGGAGGACCTGTGCCACGGGTCCGCTGTCGGTCGGGTAGTGCATTCCGTGGGTGAACGTGACGCCGGCAAGGAAGCCAACGCCGGGCGTGATGCTGAGAGGGGGAACGGTCACGATGTTGTCACCCCTGCGAGGGCGCAGTATCCGGCGTAGTAGCGGCGGGTCTCGGTTGCGCGTTGGTAGTGCGCAATGGCGGGTGCGCCTGGCAGCAGGGGGTCAAGGGTGACGACCACGATGCATCCGCCTGTCGTACGGGCGGTGACTCCCCACTCAGGGCCGGGGTCCGGTAGTAGGAGGTCGCATTCGGGGTGCCCGTAGTTGAGGGTCCACCCGACGCCCCGGCGGATGAGTGCTTGTCGTGCGGGCATGCGGAGGGAGCCGCGTGCGAGGCCGAGGCCAGACGCGATGTAGCCGAGGGTCGCCTCGATGTCGGCGGGCGATTCGGTGGGCCGTGCTTCTGGGTGGCCGAGGAGCGTAAGCGCGAGGGGGCGCCTGTAGTTGGTGAGGTCGATCGTTGACGAGACGACCATCTCGCCGAGGAACCGGGGCCCGGCAAGAAGGTGGTTGAGAATCGCGTTCACCCGGCCTGCCTCCATTGCAGTTCAGCCCACACGGCCTTGCCCATGGGGCGTTCGTCGACGCCCCATGCGGCGGCGAGCGCGTCGAGGATGAACAGGCCGCGGCCTCGCTGGCGTTCGTCGCTTTCAGGCTTGCAATGTGGTCGACGGCGTGAGGGGTCGTGGACCTCGATGCGGATGTGCCCGGGGTCGGCAGCGAGGACGACGCGCAGGGAGTCGCCCGGTTCGGTGCCGTATCGGAGTGCGTTGGTCACGAGTTCCGAAACGAGCAGTACGGCATCGTCCATCGGGCCATCCGGGATGCCCGGAACGTGGTAGCTGATGAACTCACGTGCGTATTTGCGTGCGGCGTGCGTGGACTCGGGGTCTTTGGCGAGCAGCAGTTGCGGCGGCGGGTCGACAGGTGGGCGGCAACACGGCACGACTAAGTGCCTTGGTAGCAGGGTCACCATGCGAATCCTCTCGGGGCACGGGTGCTGACCGGCGCAAGAATCCATCGCGCCAGTGCAGGCACAATCGCATTTCGTACCGTCAGCTTCCTCCTTTGGTCCCCACTGGTGCAACCGTTCTCACAGAGTCGTGCGAATTCGCATATGCCCCCGCGAACGATGATGGTGTGATAGATCGACAGGTGACACGGCCTGATGGGGCACGGCAGACTGTCGGGAACGTAGGCCGACAGGGAGGGGACGAAGTTGAGTGCGCCAACAGTGCGCCGGCGCAGGCTCGGAACGAAGCTGCGCGAACTTCGGGACGACCTCGGCTTGACGATGGAAGACGTGGCAGAGCGGTCAGAGGGCCGGATGACCGTTGCGAAGCTTTCGCGGCTTGAGTTGGCCAAGTCGGCGGCCAAGCCCGCAGACGTCGACATGCTGCTCGGGTTGTACGGGGCGGACGATGACGAGATGGCGTCAGCCCTGGTGAGCATGACCCGCGAGGGTGCGCAACGTGGCTGGTGGCACTCCTACCGAGGGATCCTCACGCCAACGTATGAGGACCTGATCAGCATGGAAGCGGAAGCTTCCACCGTGAAGACCTGGAACCTTGGAGCAGTCCCGGGCCTCCTGCACACCAGTGAGTATGCAGGGACAATCATCCGTGCGACGGCGATGTCTGAAGCGGTCGAGGCCAAGGTCGACGCATTGGTCGCGGTTCGTCTTGCGCGACAGTCCGTACTGACGCGCTCGACGGATCCACTTACCCTGTGGGCGATCATCGCTGAGGGCGCGCTGCGAACTAAGGACGTCGACGGCGAGGTCATGCACGAGCAGCTCGGAAAGCTGCTGTCCATGGGCAAGCGGGACAACGTGAACATTGCGGTCGTACGGTCGAACGCCCCGTTGCACGTTGGACAGCTTGGGAGTTTCAGCCTGTTGTCGTTCGGCGAGCACGCAGACCTCGACGTTGTCCACACTGAGAATTTGACGGCAGCCCTGTACGTCGAGGAACGCGAACAGGTGTCCGTCTACCGGGATGCCATGCAGCGGTTGACCTCGGCGGCGGAGTCAGTACAGGCGTCCGCGGAACTGATCACAGAGATAAGGAAAGCCCTATGACCCACCACGTTGCCGACGCCTCGACCTTGCCCGTCACCTGGTGGAAGTCGTCGAGGTCCGACACCGGGGCACAGTGCGTCGAGCTGGGCATCGTCGACGCCGGCAAGCAGGTAGTTGCCGTGCGGGACAGTAAGGAACCGACCGGGCCCGCTCTGCTCCTGTCCTATGCCGCCCTTGGCGCCCTGGTCGGCGGCCTCAAGTCCGCAGAGCTGTAATCCAGACACGACGAAACCGCCCCCCGTCCGGCCGTGTGGCCGGGCGGGGGGCGTTGTTGTTCAGCGGGCGGTACCGGCCTGCCACAGGGCGAGCAGCAGGCCGAGGGCGGCGACCAGGGCGGCCACGGACGGGAGCGGCCACCGTGTGCGTTCGAGGTTGTCGAGGCGCTGCTCGTGGTCGGCGAGCTTGGTGTCGGTCTGGTCGCTGCGCTGTACGAGCAGGGCGAGGGATCCGTCGATGCGGGTCATGCCCACTTCGACGACGGCGCGCAGGCGTTCGAGTTCGAGTGCGACGTCGGAGTCGCTCGGGGGCAGGGTGCTCACTCGGTGGGCCCGTCGTTGTCGACCAGGCCCAGGCCGACGCGGTCGAGCAGGGCCTCGACGCTCGGCAGGGCCATGACTCGGGCGAGGCCACCGGCGACGGCGAGGGCGCCGGCGACGTACGGCAGGGCGTCGGGGATGCCGGCCGCGGCGACGATGGCGGGCAGGGCGAGGGCGAGGGCGACGGCGGTCTGCATGGCAGTGCGGATACTGCGCTTGTTCTCGGGGGTCATGGGGGGCTCCTTCGTGGTGGGGGTTACTGGCCGTAGGCGAGGCGGTGCAGGTACGCCCACCCGCGGGGGCCGATGGCGGGGTCGTAGGACGTGCCGGCGCCGCGGTAGGCGGGGTGGGCGTTGTGGAAGCGGGCGACGCTCGCCTGCGTTACGGGGCCGTAGTTGTCGGACTCGACGACGTCGCGCGGCATGTATCCGGTGGCCTTAAGGGCGCGCTGTAGCGGGCGGGCCGACGGTGTCGCCTTGTTCGGGGCGAGGCCGGCCGGGAACGACGGCGGGGTGTAGGCCGGCGGGGTGGGCTTGCTCGGCGAGGTGGGGGCGTTGCCGAGCAGCTCGGCGACGCGGGCACGGATCCGGCCCATGGTGAGGGCGGGGCCGTCCTCGGTGCCGATCGGGCCGCGGGGATCGACCTTGCCCGGCTGCCATTCCGAGTGCCCGATCACGGAAGCGGCGCCCCACCCGTGGGCGCGGCACAGGCCGGCGGCGGCCCGGGCGATGGCCTCGACCTGTACCTCGGGCCACGGGTCGTCGTTGTCGCCGAGGTTGACGCACTCGAAACCGTAGAAGTGCCGGTTACCGTCGACCGTGGCCTGATCGTCGGTGGGCACGGCGCGCTCGGCGATGACGGCGGCGAGGACGTCCGGGTCTCCGGATCCGGCGTGGTTCGTGCGGCCGTATCCGATGACGTGCGTGGTGCCGGCCTTGTCGATCACGCCATGGCACAGCGGCCCCGGAAGGGAGTCGTATCCGGTGCGGCACAGCTCGACCGAGTAGTCGGTGCCGCTGGTGACGGTGTGGTGGATCATGACCCCGTGAACGGGGCCCCACGATCCCTTGTGGTTGCGGTTGTGGGTGCGCCACGATCCGACTTCCTCGACGGTGACCTGCTCGCCGCGCAGGGCGGCGAGGAAGCGGTCGGCGGTGAGGGGTGTTGCCATGGTGGGTGTCCTCCGGGCATGAAAAAACGCCCTCGGCGGGTGCCGGGGCGTGCGGGGTGGGGCGGGGTTAGACCATGGCTAGGGCCATGATCGCGGGGTCGAGTCCTACCTCTCCGACGGTCTGATTGACGGTCGCTGGCAGGGACGTCTGCGAGTTCAGGCACCATGCGCGCTGGAATGCCGTGGCGCCGAGAAAGAAGTTCGCCGGCGCGCTGGGGGCCTCGTTCTGGCAGTGCACGTAATAGAAGTCGGTGGCGGCGCCGGCCGACACGAGGAACGCGGCCCAGTAGCGGCCGGGCTGCAAGGTGATCGGTGCGGTAAGCGGCACGGGGACGGCGCCCATGTGGTTGTTGGCGGCGCCCGGTGCGGTGCCGCTGATCTGTCCGGCTGCGGGCAGAGTGGACACCAGGCCCGATGTTGCAACGCGGCTTCCCGCATCGTTGTAGACGCCGGCATAGAACCTGGCCGCGGGTACCGCGGTGGATCCGGCCCACCCTCGGGCGAAGATCGCCACCGTGTTGACCTGTGTGGCCTCGGTGATGTTGATGCCGGACATGTAGAGGCGCTGAATGACTGCGGCCTTTGGCGGGGTGGTGGGGTTGGCCACGTGGGCAGGGTCGACGGACCATGCCTGAAATCCGAGTGCCTGCGGCGTCCAGACGTTCCGGCCGATGGCGGCCGGGAGTTGGGCTATGGGGACCTTGCTGCTCGCGTCGAGGGAGGCAACGCCGTTGGCGGCGCCGCGGGCGGTGGTGGCGAGGGCGCCGACGGCTGTGGCCGTGTGGGTGTGGCTGGTCGTTGCGGCGCCGACGTCGGCGGCGGCGAGGACGACGGCGCCGGTCTGTCCGTTGACGGACGCGACGGCGCCCCCGGTGGCCGGGAGTTGGGCGGCGGGGACCTTTCCGCCGGCGTCGAGTTGGGCGACGCCCCCCGCGGTGCCGGCGGCGGTGGTGGGGATTGCTCCGACGTCGGCGGCGGCGAGGACGACGGCGGCCTGCGACTTGCCGTTGACGGACTGCACGACGCCCGGGGCGCCGGCGGCGCCGGTCGATCCGGTGGCGCCGTTGGCTCCGGCCGCTCCGGTCGGGCCGCGGAGGTTCCCAACGGCGCTGCCCCACCCGGAGGTGCTGCGCTGGTAGAGGTCGCCGGTATCGGTTCGCAGCAGCAGGTCGCCCGGCTTGGTGCCGGTGCTGGGGGTGGCTCCGGTGTTCAGGTACCAGGCAGCACCCCGGATGTCTCCGGGCCGCTGTGTCCACGTTCCGGCGCTGCGGGTCCAGGTCGACACCGTGGTCGAGGTGACGCCGAGCAGGGTGAACGCGTCGTACCTGACGTAGATGTCTCCGTCGACGCCGAGCGTGGGATCGGGGGTGGCGGTGCCGTTGTAGATGCGGCTTCCGGGCGGTCCCTGGGGGCCGGGGTCGCCCTTGACGCCCACATAATTCGGCTTGCTCGGGTCGCGGGGGGCGATGTCGGCGAGGTCGACCTCGGGCTTTTCGGCTGGCAGGACGATGTTGTACGAGCGATTGCTCGGGACGCCGACAAGTTGCTCCGTGACCGTGTAGCTCCACCCGGTCGGCTCCATGCCGGGCGCGTCCGTGGCGGGCAGGACGACGGGGGCCCCGTCGACTTCGAGCTGTCCGGCGGTATTGAGAACGCCGGTGACGGGGCCGCCGAGGATGACGTCGGCGAGGGGGAAGGTCAGGACGGCCGGCGCCCGGAACGTGATCGTTCCGGTAAGCGGTCGGCCGTTGGGGGCGAGGTAGGTACCGGTGACGGTGACGGTGGGTATGGAGTCGGGCAGCACGTGCGGGAGGTGCCTCCTTAGTCAGTGACGCGGCGCAGGCCCGGGGACGGGGGCGGGGGCGTCATCGCTGTTGGCGGCGCGGCCAAGGGGGCGGCGGCGGGGGGCGTGCGAACGGGCGGGCTGGGGGCCTCGGCGGGCGTCATCGTGTGCCGGTTGATTGCGTAAAAGAGCCTGGTCTCGATGTCTCGGCCGGCCTGCACGTTGCGGTGCTCGATCGTCCAGTCGACCCATTGCAGGTACTCAATGCCGTGCATGGGCTGCACGATTTCGCGATCTGTCCACTGACCGGCCGGACAGGTGTACTCGGCGACGACGACCGGGGCCATGCCGTCGGGCTGCATCGTGATCTTGACTTGTCCTCCGCCTGTGTTGGCGTAGGTGCTGATGAACAGGTGCTGCACGGCGTGCGTGGCTGGACCGGTGCCCCACCAGGCCGGTTCCCAACTGGTCGAGGCGGTGTTCTGCCTCTCGGTGGGGTGGAGCTGGAGCGGGAGCAGGGGACGGCCAAGGAAGCGATCCGAATAGGCATCGTCCATGACGAGGATCTTGTCGGGGGCGTCCTTGTCGCGTGACCACAGGCGCACCATCTGGTCGTCTTCGAGGATGTCGTCGCCCACGGTCAGGGCACGGGACCCGTCGGCCCTGCGGATGAAAACGCCCCAATCGCCCTGGGGGGTCTGGCCGATCTTGAGAGTGGCGACACCTTCGGGCGTCTGGGCAATCAACTGCCCTCCCTCCCCGATGACGATGTCGCCGTGCAGGATCTTGTCCATGGCCGGGCGCGTCTGGGCACGGCCGCTCAGTTCGCGGACCTGCCGCTCTAGGGTGCGGATCCGATCGAGCAAGTCCTGCGGAATCGCTGCCACTAAGGGACCTCCAAAATGAGCCGAGCGGACTCGGGCCGGCCGCGCTCGGCCGGGCTGATGGACAGGCCGACGATCCGGTACCGGGCGTCGAGGGGGACGGGGTGCCAGATGTCCCGAATCCGAACGCGCACGGTGGCGCCGAGCAGCGCGGGGGATACCGGGGCCCGGGACATGTCGAGCGTGATTTCGGGGATGACCGTGCCGGCGCGGGCGGCGGCGAGGTCGGCGGCGGCGTGCGCGTCGAGGGTGACCTGCTCGGTGATCGTCGAGTAATCGCTGCTCCCGTCGAGGCGCGGCCACCCGTCGGCGAGGTCTTGCTCGGCGACTTGCAGCTCGGACGTACGCGGGACGCTGTCGGCGGCCTGGTTCTGGTTGTTCGTTGCGCCGCGGGTCTGCCACGCGTTCGCGCGCTTTGTCGCGTCGACGGGCCACGTGTAGGCGGTGACCGGGCCGGGGTGGTCGAGGACGATGTCGCTGTGCCCGGTGCGGATGGTGGGCGTGCCCAGTTGCAGCCGCTTGACGCGCCGGCCGTCGGCGTCCCGGTACGACGCGATGCGCCACTCGAAACCGCCCTCGACGGCGCCGAGCTGGTCGAGCAGGTCGCGGACGACGGGCAGGTCGAACCGGCTGTACTTCCGCTCGCGCAGGATGCCCGACGTCTCGGTCGGGTACTCGATGCCGATGTCGCCCCCGGGCGTCGACTGGACGTAGTCGAGCAGGTTCCGGACGATGTCGTACTGATCGGTCGGGGCGCTGGTTTCGAGGGTGTCGTACAGCATCCGGTGGGACAGGTAGGTGTCCCACGTGCCGGCCTGCACGGCGAGCGAGAGGTACCCGCGGGCGTCGGACTGGATGGCGGCGGTCCACAGGATCCCGCCCCACCAAACGTCGCGGCCTCGCTCCAGCCATACGGCGGTGCGGCCGGGGACGACGGCGGCGCGGGCGCGCGCGGCTACGGCGGCGTTGGGGATCGGAATGTTGCCCGACATGCTGCCTGGCTTGCCGATGTAGTCGTCGAGGGCGAGGGACTGCACGGGCAGGGCGTCGAGTACCTGGTCGCTGCGCAGGTCGCACAGGAGCAGGCGGTACGGGGGTGAGAGCACGCTCACCCCCTCACAGGACGTAGCAGGCGCTCACGCGGATGGCTCGGCCCGGGGCGATACTTCCGCCGGGTTCCCACGTTCGCAGGATGACCAGGCCGGCCGTAGTGATCCGTACGCCGCCCTCGCCGAATCCGTCGGATGCGGCGCCCTCGACGTCGAATGGGGGCCGCCATCCGGCGGGCAGGGTGGCAAGGGTCTGGTCGGCGAGGTTGCCCCCGACGGGTACGGCGATGACGGCGCCGGTGCGGTTGACCTCGACGGTGAAGGAGCAGACTCCGCTCGTACGGCGGGCGTTGAATGCGCTCAGTGCGTAGCCCGTGGCGGCGGCGGCCCCGGCCGTGGTTGCTTCGATGTCGAGCGGGGGCCGGTAGACGACCCATTGGGACAGGGTGGCGTCCCATCGTTCGAGGACGCCGGCGACGTCGCGGTACTGCCCGTCGTAGGCGCCGGTGAAGGAGGTGCCCCAACCGCGGGGGATGATTCCGCCGAGCGACGCGGTGTACCGGCGGCGGTCCGACAGGGCGGTCGTCCAGTTGATCCCGCCCGTACCGGCGGACGCTCCGGCGGGTACGTAGATCGACCACAGGCGCAGGGCCGCCTCGGGCAGGGTTGGCTCGGCGGGGTTGGGTTCGGGGGTGCCGACGATGATTTCGACGGCGACCGTGGTCTGTCCGGACGTGTCGAACAGGCCGTCGTACACGCGGAGCACAACCGAGTCGGTCCGGGGATGCTGGGCGTGTCCGTCGCCGATGGTGAGGGTTTCGGGGACCGTGACGGCGATCGGGTAGGCGCCCTGTGCGGTGGTCCCCTGGACTATGGCCCGGCCGGTGGCGATCTGGACTTTCATCGGGCCTGCGCCCGTGGCGAGCAGCGGGGATCCGCCGGCGATCACGCCGTCGCGGGAGGTGAGTTCGCCGGTGGGCACCATCGTGCCGAGGGGGGCGAGGCGGGTGTCGGTGCGGGTCTGTCCGTTCGGGGGGCCGGTGAGTAGCCATGCGGCGCGCACGGTCATGCGGGGTGCCTCCTTACCAGTAGGCGCCGCGCCACCGGACGGTGACGGATGCGGCGGGGTGGGATGATCCGGGCGCGGCGCGGTAGGCCATGCCGGCCGTACCGGGCCAGAGCGCGAACGACTGCTCGGGCACGCTGCGGGCGGTCGCGGTGTAGAGGCGCGACGCCGAGTTGTTGAGCGTGACCGTGCCGTCGGCGGTGTTCACGACCAGGACGTCACCCGCGGCGAGGTCGAGGTCGTATTCGAGTACGTCACCGTTGGCCATGTTGGTCAGGCTCGGCATGGACACGGGCCCACGGATCGTGATCAGCGGATGGGCGGGGGCGTTGCCCGCGTTGTGGGCGGTCAGGGTGCCGGTGCTGCCAGGGGGCCCAAAGTCGAGGTCCCACGCGATGCCCGTTTGGCCGCGCCAGTCGAGGCCCGGTTCGGCGCTCGGCAGGGTGGCCCGGGCCGAGCGTTCGAGCAGCTCGTACCGGCGGGGGTCGTCGGCGGTGACCTGTACGGCGGCCCCGTCGATGGTGCCAACGCTGTACCCGCGCTCGACCGGGACGGAGCGGGCGGTGACCCGGACCCATGCGAGCAGGGGCCCGCGCTCGTCGAGCTGCACCACGAACGGGATCTCGCCCTCGGTGATGGCGGTTGCGGCGCCGAGCTGCTGCACGACGCCGCCTAGCTTCCCGCGGCTGGCCCTGATCAGGATCCCGTCGAGGGTGACGACGCGGGACTGCGCGAGCAGGCGCCCCAGGATCGCGCCGTGTGCGTCCGACCGCGGTGTGCTCCCTGAGTCGAGGGGCGGAAGATCCTCCCACCCGGACAGGGAGCGCCACCGGTAGGCGGTGCCACGGCCGAGGAGGAGCGAGCCGAGCTGTACGTGCCCGGGGGCGCGGACCTGATCGCCGATCGCCACGGCTCACCCCCTCGCCTTCATGCGCCATTCGAGGGCCGCCGCGTTCTGCTGCGGGGTCTGCTCCCCGCCGTGCCAATGCTCGATGTGCACGGACGCACGCGGGGACATGCCGAACGTCGGGGCGCCCCCGACGGTTCCGGCGAACGCCGGCGCGGGTACAGGCTTCACGAGATTCGACATGGTGCGGTCGAGGGCACCCTGCCCGGACCGGATACCGGCGACGACGCCGGCAGGAATCCATCGGCCGATGTCGCGCGCCATCACCTTGGACGGGCTGTGAATTCCAAGGGCCTTAGCGATGGGTCCGGGAATCGCGCTTTTCGCGAATGAAATTAGCTGGCCTTTCAGCCATGAACCCATCGACCGTATGCCGTTCCACAGTCCGCGGACGACGTCGGATCCCTTGTCGTACAGGAGATTTCCGAGGTCGCCCATTCCGGACGCGATCTGATCCGGCAGGCCGCGAACCCAGTTGACGAGTTCCTGCGCCTTCCGAATGCTGCCTTCCTTGATTGAATCCCAGTGCTTGAAAATCAGCCCCGGCAGAGTCCAGTTGAGGAAGAAGTTTACGAGCGTCTGAGGAATCCCGCGGACCCAATCCACAATGGAATTCCAGACTCGGGACGTTCCTTCCTTAATGGAATCCCAATGTTTGATAATGATTCCGACGAGGGTGAAATTAAGGAACAGGTCGAGCAGGAACTGCCCGATACCCTTGATTTTCTCCCAAACCCAATCCCAGGCGGCGGCCGTAGCCGAGACGATCGTGTCCCAGTTGGCAACGATAAGCGCGACGATGCCAACTACGGCCGCAATAATCAGCCCTATCGGCCCCATGGCGATAAGCCATGCGGCGGCCATGCGCGCGGCCTGAATCAGGCTTTGCGTGCCCATCAGCAGCCATGCGCCGACGACACGTAGAGCAGCGGCGGCGGCCCCTGCGCCCTGCGCCACCCATCCGGCCAAGATGGCAACGTTGGTCGCGAGGAAGGACACGAGTGCGCCGGCTCCGGCGACGCCCTGAGCGATCCAACCGGCGACGACGGCCGTTGACGTCGCCCAAGCCTGCGCGGCCAACGCAATGAGCGTGGGCAGGAAAAACACCAGGATCAGGCCGCCGGCAACCTTAAATGCGGTGCTGTGCTCGGAGACGTATCCGGCCGCGGCGGCGACGCCGCGCCCGAACCGCAGGGCGTACTCGGCGCCCGTCACCAGGGCGGGGATCACGTACTTGCCGATGACCTCGACGGCGTTCTGCATCAGGCCGCGTTTGAATGCCTCGAACTTCGTTCCGGCGTTGTCGCGCATTGCGTCGCCGGCGCTGTCCGTGGCGCCCTTCACGTTGCCGAGTGCCTGCACGGCGGTCGACGGGTCGAGCTTGAATAGAGCGGCCTGCAAATCCTCGGCCTTGGTGCCGAACAGGGCCACGGCCGTGGCGTTGCGTTCGGCCGGATCCTTGATTGCCTTAATGCGCTCTAGTACATCCTTAAGTGACTTGCTGGCTTCCGGGCCACCCTTGGTGAAAATCTTCGCCATCTTGTCGGCGTTCAGGCCGATGCCCTTGAAAGCCTCGATGCTTCCCTTTGACATGTCCTTCGACCGGATCGCGAATTCCTTCAACGCGTCGCCGACCGTGTCGGCGTCCCGTGCTCCACCCTGTAGACCCTGCTGCATCATGCCCATTGCGGTCTGAGCGTCGAGCCCAAGGTCGCGAAACTGCGTCGGATATTCCGTGAAGGTGTCGAGTAGGTCCTCGGCGGAATTGGTGCCCTTTTGTGTCCCCTTTACGAGGACGTCCATTGCTTCATCGGCTGATTTCGCGATGCCTGTTTTCAACATCACGCCGACGGCCCGGCTGACTTTTCCGACGTCCTCACCCATCACGGATGCGGTATCCGCAACACGCTTACTCATCGTCTGGATTTGCGCGTTAGTTGCCTCCGGAGGGAGCAACCCATTTTGGGCAATTCCCTTGATGGTCTCGGCGCCCTCTTCGACGCTGTCGACGATCGCGCCGGCGTACAGGTCGCCGGCAACTTTCCCGTACTGCTCGGCGACGGCTCCCGTGGTGCCGAGCTGAGCCTGTAGCTTCCCGGGCACCTTGCCCTGTTCGAGGGCCTCGCCGACCCCGGCCATGAGCGAGGCGCCGATGGTGGCGCCGACGGCGGCCCATCCGAACGCGGCCAGTGCGCCGGCGCCCTTGTCCGCGGCCTGGTCGCTTCCCTCGGCCATGCCGTCGCCGAGGGCGGCCCCGGCCTGCTCTCCGGCACGGTCGGCCTCGGCGACGATGGTGTCGCCGGTGGCGCGCATGGCGGCCTCGGCCCGGTCCATGCCGGCCTGTGCCGGGCTGTCGTCCACTGTGATCGTGGCGAGCAGCTCGCCAACAGTGAGGGCCACCGGATCACCTCCCGTCGGGGGGTCATCCGGCGGAAAGGCGCCGGGGCTTACTGATCAGCCAGCAGGAATGCCGGTGATTGCTGCGATTTCGGCCGGGTCCGTGACGGCCCGGGGCGTGCGCGACCAGGCCCGGGCGAACCGGGACTCGGAATTCAGGCCGCCGACCAGGACCAGGAACCGGCGTGTGGACATGCGGGCGAGGTCGCGGGCGCTCGTGCCGTACTGCTCGGCGAGGTCACCCTCGACGGCGGCCCAATGGGTCAGGATCGCGCGCCAGAAACCGGCGCCGTCCTCGCCTTCTTCTTCGGCTTCGCCCGTCGGGCCGCCCGGTTCGGCGCCGCGGCTTTTCCCGCTTCCTGCTCGGCGTACATCTCCGCGGCCCTGGCCATGGTGACGCTGCCCGGCCGGCGGATGTTGGCGGCCGAGTAGATCAGCACGACGCCGAGCTGCCGGTCGGTCATGCCGTGGTCGGCCCAGACATCGAGGACGTCGAGGCCATACAGGGTGGAGAGCATCCGGCGGACGTCGGCCGGGTCGCTGGAGGTCTGGACCCGCTCCATCTGGAGCGTGAAGAGCAGCGGGAGGGACTCGGGCAGGGTGTACGTGGTGCTGTAGAGGGTGAGCTGCTCGCGCGGCCGGGTGCCGGCCTCCTCGGCGAAGAACGCGTCAAAGTCGGCCGGGGCCGCCTGGTCGAGCTGCTCGTCGTCCTGGTCGACGACGTCGTACTCGGTCTCGGTCACGGGGCCACCTGCGCAGACGTCGCGGCGCCGCAACGGGTCACGGTGGCGGACCAACTCGTCTTGTCGTTCGTTCCGCCTCCCTGCTCGCCCGGGGTCACGGTGGCCTCCCAAATCACCCATGTGGTCTGGGTGTTGTGGCGCCAACGCACTTTGTTGCGGGAGTCGATTCCGAGACGCTGCGCCCACACGTGGTCGATGTACGCCTGCCCGGGATCCTGCTTCTTGGTGGTCTTGTCGATGCGGTACTGCCCCTCGATCTCAAGCGAGGCGCCGCGCTGCATCACGTCCTGTTCGTACTGCCCGTCGCTGTCGAACGTGACGGTCTCGACCGTCTCCTCGTTCTCCCCCGGGTTGTGGGTGAACGTCGTAACGCCGGTGATCGGCAACCACGTGTCGGTCTGCGCGTCCTCGTCCTGGACTTCAAAAATCCAGCCGCGGGCGTCAATCGGCCGTCCGGCCATGGGGGGTGCCTCCTGTGTCTGTTGTGGGGCCGGCGACGTCGAGGTCGAAAGAGACGACGTGCTCGTGTCGGCCTGTGGAGTCGGGCCCTATCGGGGCCGGGGTGCCGCGGGCGGCGGCGAGGATGAGCCACGTACCGTCGGGCAGCTCGACGCCGGCCGTGCCGTGTAGCGCGCGGTACAGGGCCTCGGCGCGGGCGCGGGAAACGCGGGGGTCGGCAGTGCCTCGGGCGCGGACCTGTAGGCGCCGCTGCTCGACGTCGTCGCGGGCGTCGGGGGCGGGCCCGTCGTACAGGGCGAGCGATACGGCGCGGTCGGGCGCCGGGGGCATGGCCTCGACGAACGTGTCGCCGGTGCGGCCGGTGGGGTCGTAGGTGAGCAGGCCGGCGGCGGCGAGGTGACGGGCGATGCCGTCGAGCAGGTCAGCCACGGAGGGACCTGCGCACCTGCGCGGCGATGATCTCCGCGACGGTGTCGGCCTCTTCGGTCAAGGGCCCTTCGAGGTACTTGGCGCTTCGCCCGTTGTCGTGGCGGTAGTTGAGTTCCTCGTGCTGGCGGACCGCGTACGGGGTGTCGTAGGACACGCCGGCGGTGAGGGAGTCCTCGTCAACGGACGCGACGCCGGAGCGTTCGAGGGTGGCCTCTTCGATCGGGACGCGACGGCGGGAGACTTCGAGGACGTGCTCGGCGGCGAGGCGTAGGCCCAGGGCGGCGCCTGCGCGGGTGCCGCGCAGGGCGGCCCCGTTCCATGTGAGGCGGGCGCGGGCGGTCATTCGCACACCACCTCCGTGCAGGCAGGGACGGGCAGGCCCGGGGCGCTGTGGTCCGCGGTCGAAATGGCGGTCGTCGTCCGGCCGCTGGGGAGGGTGAGGCGGGATCCGGGCGGGCAGTCGAGGCCCGGGGCGGCAATGACCTGCGCCGAGCTGACGACTTCCCGGCCGTCGCTTGCGCGGCGGACCTGCCGCACGCTGGCAATGACCAGGGCGCGCACCTGTGCGGGCGGGTCGTAGATCGGGCCGTACGCCGAGTCGCCCCGGTAAGGCTCGACCGTGACGCGGTGGCGCAGCAGGGAGTCGGGCACCCTCACCAGATCACCCCCGGAAGTAGACCGGCGGCCCGTAGGGCGCGGTGCGCGCGGGGGGCGAGGTCGACGCCGGACGCGGCCGGCGGGCCGGACTTGCGGCCGGACAGGCTGACGGGGCCGATGGATACGGCGTCCCACTGCCCGGCTGCGCCGGTGCCGTCGTCGCCGGTGGCGAGCTGGTACTCGACCTGAGCGCAGCAGGCGGCGGACAGGGCCGCGACGACGGCCGGGTCGGTGGGGTCTCCGTCGTCGTCGGTGGCGTAGCAGGCGGTCAGCAGGGCGGCGTCGACGTCCTCACTGGCGCGGGCGAGCAGGCGCTCGACGCCCTCGGGCGCAGGTGCCCCGGTGTAGGCGGCGAGCTGTTCGGGGGTGGCATAGATCCGCGCCACGGCTCACCCCCCGTCGGCCTGCTCGGCGTCCTTCTTGGCGGCAGCAGAACGCCCCGTCGGCTGGTCGGCCGGCGGGGCGTCGGTGGGCTGCTCGTCGTCGGGTGGGGAATCGTTTCCCCGCGGGTGGTGGCGGCGCAGGATCACACGTCACGCACCCTTGGTCTTGAGTACGACGACGCCCTCGTCGTCGAGGCGGTGCGTTGCGTAGTGCAGGTGCGTCGTGACCACGGTGGTGCGGGCGAGAATGTCGCGGTCGGTCTCGACCAAGGGGCGGCGCTTGTAGAGCAGGCCGAGGGCGCCGCGCCGGATCAGCAGGGCGTTGTACGTGGGGGTCGCGCCCGGGGTGACGGTGACGCGGTCCGACACGAAGATGTTCACGCCGCCGATCTGCCCGATCACGCCGCGCGGGATGACGGCGTTGGCGCCGAGCTTGTCGGCGCTGATGAACAGGGGGTCGCGCAGCAGGGCCGCACGCTGGATGGAGTGGATGACCAGGCCGGCCATGTTCTCCGGGTCCCACTCATCCCCGAACTTCTCGACTCCGGACACCATGACGTCCCAGCTCAGGGCCTTGGTGGACGCGTCCACGGTGATCACGCCCGCGGCCTCGGCCGCGGCGGTCAGGTCCTTGTCGATCTTCCGGGCGATCAGGACGCCGAGCTGCCGCTGCGTCTCCGCGAACGGGTCCCCGTAGGCAACAAGCCTCGCCTTGTCGGTGATCTCGACGGCCTTACCGGCTTCCTTGATGGTGGCCGTTGCGCCCGGGTCGGTGCCGAGCTGCTCCGTGGTCATCGGGGTTCCCTCGGTCAGGTCTTCGGCTTCGCCGAGGGCCTTCCACTTGGGGAATTGGACGCTGTCGCCCGGCTTGCCTTCGAGGGTGCTGTCTTCCTCGGCGAGGGTGCCGAGGATCATTGCGCCCTTGAACTTGGCCTGCACCATGTCGGCCCAGACGTCGGGCACGATCATCTGTGCGGAAGTGGTCTTTCCTGCGGGCATCGGCTGCCCTCCTTACTCGTTGGCGGCGGACAGCCGCGCGTACAGGGCGGGGTCGGACTGGTGGAGCGCGACGCGTTCGCCGTAGCCCATGCGGGCGAACTGCTCGGCGGTCGGATCCGGGGTGCTGCCCGGGGTGAAGTCGGCGCCGCCCGACGGCGGGCCGCCCGGGCTGGTCGCGGCGCGCAGGTGCGGGGCCGCGGCGACCGCGGACGTGATGACGGCGGCGAGCTTGTCGGCGAACCCTTCGGCGGCCGGGTCGAGGGCGGCGAGCTGCCGCTCGACGGTGCGGGAGTCGAGCAGGCGGCCCGGGTCGGCGCCGGCCGCGTGCGCGGCCTGGTGCGCCGCGAGCTCCACCCGCAGGCGCTGCGCTTCCGCGACGGCGTTGTCGCGCTCGGCGGTGGCCTGCTCGGCGAGCTTGGCCGGGTCCTGCTCGGTGGCGGCGCCGCTCGGGTCGAGGACGCGGCGCAGGCCGGCGAGCAGCTCGTCGCGTTCGGCCTTGGCCTGCTCGGCTGCCTGCTCGGCGACGGTCGCGCGCTGCTCGACGGCCGGGTCGGCGGCCGGGGCTGCGGGTGCGGCCGGCGTCGGTGCCGGGGGTGCCGGTGCCGGGGGTGCCGGTGCGGCGGTGGTGCCGGGGGCCGTGCTCGGGTCCGCGGCGGGTGCGGCTGGGGTGGCGGGGGTCTGGCTTTCGGGCATGGCTGGTCGGCCCTCCGTGATGGTGTGGGGACATGCGAAAGGGCCCACCGGTCGGTGGGCCCTTCGGGGTGTGCGGGTGCTGCGGGGGCTGTTACTCGGTGGGCGCGGTGGCCTGCCCGTATCCGCGTAGCCATGCGGTCCGTAGCAGTGTCCGCGGCGGGTGGGGACAGGCGGTCATGGGTTCGTTGTCGCGGGCCGCGGTACGGCCGGCGAGCAGTGCCTGCGTCAATTGCACGCGGCTTCCCATGCTGCCCCCTTTGATCACCCGTCGTGCTTGTTCCGAGCGTCCCACATGGCCTGTTGTGCCGCCCGGACATCGGCCATGTTCTGGCCTGTGACCTCGGCAACGAACTCCTGCTGCGTCTTGCGTGGTTGGGCCCGCCAGAAGCTTTTCAGCTCGTCGGACGCGTAGGCGTAGGCGATCCGTGCCGGGCCGGTGAACAGGGACCCCGGATCGACGCCGGCCGCGAGGCCGCGGCGGTTGAGTAGGTACCCGTTTGTCGCGTCCTCGGCGGCCTGCATCTGGAGCATGGCCCATTCGAAATGCATCTCTCGGGCCTCGCGTCGGGTGACCTTGTGCACGGGCGTATCGGCCGGGTCCTGGTCGGCGAGGTGCGCGGCGGCGGGCAGGTCGTCGTCGGCGACGTCCGCGTACCGGCCCCATTCCGTCGGCGGCGCCCCCGGTGCGAGGGCGTCGTCGAGGGCGGCGGACGCGGCGAGGACGTCGTCGACGTCGTTCCCCATGGGCAGGGGGAACTCGGGGATCGGGCCCGGGTACCGGCGGTCGAGTTCCTCGGCGATCCGCAGCAGCTCGTCGTCGGTGGCGTGGGCCTGCGCCCATGAGAGGACGTCGTCGCCGGTGTCGGCGAGGTCGGCGCGCAGGCGGCCGTCGGGGAAGACTGCCGCGCGCAGGTTGGCGGCGTCGCGGCGGTCTGCCTCGGCGCCGATGCGGGCGATGTCGCGGTCGTCGAGGACTCCCGGCCGGGTGGCGAGGGCGAGCTGCTCGTCGCTCATTTCGCGCAGGGTGACGTTGTCGCCGGAGCGTACGCGAGCAGCCTGCAGAACGTCTTCGGGTGCTCTGACCTGCGGGTCTGGGAGGTTCGATGCGCCGGGCTGTTCGCGGTGGCGCAGGCGGCGCAAGTCGGGGTGTGACGCTAGGTGAAGACGTTGTGCGCCCTGCCACTGGCGCACCTTGGCCTCGGCCGCGCGCTTGCCCTCGGGGGTGACGGCCGCGGCGGCGCGCTGCTTGTACTGCCTGATCTTCCGCTC
This sequence comes from Streptomyces sp. NPDC002104, assembly GCF_053593795.1. Lineage (NCBI taxonomy): Bacteria > Bacillati > Actinomycetota > Actinomycetes > Kitasatosporales > Streptomycetaceae > Streptomyces > Streptomyces sp. NPDC002104. The sequence goes on from NZ_JBSFDF010000002.1 coordinate 154,441, forward strand.
GATGGCGCGCTGCCTCTGTCCGGCGTCGTATCCGGCGGGGTCCTGCTCGGCGTCCTCGATACGGGTGATGCCGACGCTGTACGACGACACGCTGTGCCGGCAGTTGGGGTGTTGCAGGCCGGCGGTCCGGGCCTCGTCGAGGCTTCCGGCGACGTCCACGCGGATCATGCGGCCGTCGATAGTGGCGTGCTCGACGTCGACCGTGCGGGCGCCGGCCGGGCCGCCGATGGACAGGATCTTTCGTTCCCACGGGCGGCACAGGGGGCATTCGCGGGGGCTGCTGCTGACGACGACCAGGTCGACGCCGGCGGCTGCAAGGGTGGTCATGTGGGCTTCGGTTGCGGCCCGGGCCACGCTGGTGCGCACTGCCATTTCGGCATAGCTGGTGAGCTGCCATCGGCGGCCGGAGCGGTCGCGGAAGCTCGATACGCCGCGGTCGGCAAAACGCTGCATGGCCTGCTGTGTGGCCTGCCTGCGTGATTCGGTGCCGAGCAGGGGTGCCGCGGTGACCTCGGCGACGACTCGTCGGTATCCGTCCTCGGTCGCGCGGAGAATCCCGCGGTGGGTGGCGGTGACGGTCTCGATGGTTTCGGCGGCGAGGCGGTCGACGGCCTGCGCTTGCGGGGTGCGCTCGGCCACCGTGCGGCGGTCGTCGTCGCCAAGCACTCCAAGCTCGGCGAGGGCGGAATGCCGGCCGGACTCGTACGCCTCGGCGACGACGCGCCGCACTTCCTTGTCGACGGGTCCGGCGAGGGAGTCGAGCAGCATGTCGGCCGCGCGGCGCAGGGGTGCGACGGCGCCGAGTTTGGCGACGGCCCACCCCGGGGCTTCCATGCCGACGGCGAGCTGCCGCGCGCACAGGGCGAGCAGGCGCCGCTCGACGTCGGCGTACAGGTCCGCGGTGTGAGCGGCGAGGTACTCGACCTGATCGGGGGACACAGGCATGGTGCACCCCCAATGGCCGAGGCCGGGCAGGTCTGTTGCGGCGATCACCCGATCGTCCCCGTAGCTACCCGCTGCCTTGCTCGTTGGTCGGCGGTGGGCATCCGATTGCTTGCCCGCTTCGCATCATCGACAGGAAGTAGAGGAACTCATGAGCAACCTTGGTAGGACAACCGCTTGTCTGGCCGCGGCTACTGCGGGAGTAATCGCGTTTGGCGCCACTCTTGCCAGCGCGACCACCAGTACCACCGCCACTTCACCTGCCGTAGTTGCCGACAGTAATGGTTTCCCAACCGGAAAATTCAAGATCAGGAACAAGGATTGTCTGGCACGGGGCCTCGACAAGAAGGACTTCACTGGAATTTCCTGCGATAGTGACAAGGTTTACGTGTGGACGTATAAGCCTGAAACGCGGCAGCTCGTGAATCAAGAGGGAAAATGCATGGGCCGCTATGAGAACTTCTTTGGGTTGCAGCCCGGAACTGCTGACTGCGCGGACGACGCCGCTGATCAGCGATGGGTTGCAGGTAGGAACAGTAACGGCTACACGTTCATTTACCACCCGACGGTCAAAATGCCTTTCGATCAAGACAATCAGCCCGAGGTTTTGTGGATGTTCAAGACATTTCGCCCTCTCGGGCCTGACGACCTCTATACGGTGGAGTATAGGAAGACTCATCACGTGTATCACGGAGAAGCTGGTTTCACGCTGCTGCCTGTGGCCTGACTCTGAATTAGCATGGGTCGGACTTTTTTGGCATTCATCAGGCGGCGAGCGGGAAACTCCCGACGGGGTCGGGGGCGGCCTGCCCGGTCTCCTCGTGGATGCGGGCGACTTCCTCGGCGACGGCCGTGTCGTCCCAATCCGGGTGGAGTAGACGCACCTTCGTGTCGGTGCTGACGGCCTGTGCCTGGGCGAGCAGGGACAGGGTCTGTGCGGTGCTGCCGGGATCCTCGGCGACGCCGTCGCCGATGTCGACGGTCGGCCGCTCGTCGGCGGTGCGGGCGCCGAACTGGGCGCGGTCGACGGCGAGCAGGACGCGGAGGATTTCGGCGATGGCGCGGCGCCAGTACCTCGCTTTCTTCGCGCGGGTCACCATCGACCGGTGGTCGCGGGCGGCTATCTCGGTGGCGGTGACGGCGGCTCCGTCTCCGTCGAGGCCGACCGATGTCGGGGAGTATCCGGCCGCGGTCGTGGCCTGCCGCACGATGGCCTCGGCCGTCGTGCGGTGCTCTTCAACGCGGATGGAGAACTGCGACAACGTGATGCCGTTGCCCTGCTCGGTCGGAGGGATGGCGAGGGTCTGCCACACCTCCCGGTCCTCGTCGAACTCGGCTCCCCGCCCGGGCCCGCGGCTGCGCAGGTACCCGTCGGGGACGATGATCCGGGAGCGGGCGAGGCGGATGTCGCGCATCCAGCTCGACCACGTTTCGTCGAGGGCGTCGAGCAGGTCGTGCACGCCCTGTAGGTCGCTGCGCCCCCAGGGGGATCCGCGGTGGCGGCGGTTGGGTGCGATGTTGGGGACGTATACCGCGGTGAGCAGGTCGACGCCGGTGTCGATGGCGTCGCCCTCGGGGCCGAGGGATACGGCGAGGCCGGCCGTGCCCGGGTGTTCGGTGAGGGGGACGCGGCGGCCGAGCTGGTCGTCGGTTCCCTCGTACAGGCCATGCAGGATCCGGCCGCGCTCGTGCCGTTCGAGGTGGCGCCATACGGTCGACGATGTCGAGGGCAGGGCCCGCCAGAACGTGACGGCGGTCAGGATCCCGAACCGGTGCTCGGGCACGGCCTGGTCGGGGTGTACGGCGGTGAGCAGGGGGCGGTCGGGCGCGGCGTCGCGGTCCCACGTGACGCGCAGGAAAACGCCGGACAGGCCGGCGGCGGTCTCGGCCGCGGTGAGCAGCAGCTCGGGCACGCCGCCTACGTCGAGCAGTTCGTCGAGGCGGTCCTGCGTGTCGGTGTCCTCGACGGTGACGATGGGGCTGTCGGCGAACAAGAGGTCGGCGGACGTCTGGCAGATTTCGCCGGCGAGCGGGATGTGCAGGCGGCGGTCGGGCTTGCCCGGCTCCCGGTGGCGGCCCCACAGGCGGCGGCGCCCGTCGGCCCGGTGGGCCTGTCCGGTCCGGTAGACCTTGGCGAGGCGCTGCGGGTCACCGCTGTACCACGCGTCGTCGATCTTGATATCGGCGTACAAGGGGGCGATGTCCCGCGGCGGCCACGTGGTCCCGTTCTCGGGCAGGGGCACAGGATCACCCCCGCTCGTTGATCAGGCCGACGCGTGGGCGCGGTGGCAGGTGGCGGGGGCTATGCGGCGAGGTCGCGCGGTGCGGTGAGCAGGTGGCGCCACTCGTGCGCAGTCGAGTGGACGACGTAGCGCAGGGCGTCGACGGAGTGGTCGGCCGTCTTGATCGGGCGATCTTCGCCCTTGGCGGTGGCGGCCGGGTCCCATGCGTAACCGGGGATCTCGTCGAGCAGGCCGGTACAGGACCGGTGCACGCGGAGCAGGCCGGCGCCCAATAGGCTCGACACGGACCTGATGCCGCCCCGCACGTCGTTGTCGGCGCGGGTGATGCCCGGGTGTCCGTCGGCCCAAAGCTGCGTAATCATCGACGCCGCACTCGGGTCGATAAAGGTCCACTCCGGTTCGATCTGCTGCGCGGCGAGGTGGGCGCGTACGGCCGTGCTGTACTCGGCGTCGGTCATCTGCCGGTGTGCGGCGCGGCTGTCGTGGCGCCATTCCGACGTGATGTAGAGGCGGCCGTCGGCACCCAATCCCAGGGTCAGCAGCGCAAACGGATTCGTCGTTCCGTAGTCCGCTGCTGCCCAGTAACGGAGCATCGGGGGCAGGGCATCGACGACGTGGGCCTGTTCGTCCCACATGTCGAATACGGCGCCTTCGGCAACAACCCACTGCCCGTCGATCATGCGCCGGCGCCACAAGCCGCGGTACTCCGCGGTCAGGTCGGCGACGTACTGCCGGGTCAGGCTGGGGTTGTCGGCGAGCTTGAAATGCCAGTGCCGCAGGTTGAGTTCGCGGGCCCGGTCGAGGTACTGAGCGCGTAGCCAATGCCTCGGCGAATCGGGGTTCGTAGTGGCGAGCAGTCGCGCGCCGCTCACGGAAAGGCGTGCCAGTAGCTGAGTCCAAAAGGACTCGGGTACGAGGGTGGCCTCGTCGACGTAGGCGAGCTGTGCGGTCAGGCCGCGCAGGCGTCCCTCGGCCCGGACGTCGGATGCGCCGACTAGGTGGACGGTGCGGCCGAGAATGACGGCCGTGGTGGCGCCGCGGGTGTGGTGCACGTGGCGGGCGAGGGGGCCGAACAGGGCGGCATCCTGCAACGGCTCGAACACGTTGCGCTCGATGGTCTGCAAGCTTCTGCCGCATATCAGGATGAGTCCCGACGGGCCGGCCTCGGCAATCGCGATGACGAATGCGAGCAGCGAGGCAACGGTCTTGCCGCTGCGAACTGACCCGTGCCAAATGTTGATGCGGGCGCGGGCGCGGCCGATGCTGCGTAGCTGCTTGCGGGACAGGGGCAGGTCGAGGTCGAGGGGCAGGCGCACGGCTCACCCCCCGTCGTCGGCCTCCTCGTCGTCGGCGAACGCGTCGGCAAGGGCGGCGCCGAGGGTGCCGAGCATCGAACGGACGTCGTCGGTGCCCTCGCCCCCTTCGGCGGGTGCGAGCTTCAACGACTTGTCGAGGGCTATGGAGGTAGCGGCAAGGATCTGCCGCTGATCGGAAAAGGTGGGCCGGTCGAGCGGCTGCTCGGACCACACGTTGTCTTTGCCTCCGAACGCCCCGATCACGGTTGGCTCCCAGAGCTGTGCGCGCAGGCGCTCGGCGTCCTGGTGCAGCGTCTCGGCGAGCTGCTGGCGGCGGGCGGCGAGGTCGATGCGGCGGGCTTCGGTGGCGGCAACGACTTCCGGGCCGCGCTCAAAGGACAGGTCGAATTCGCGGGCGATCTTCGTGACGGTCGAGCCGCTGCGCCCGATTTCCCGGGCGATCTGGTTGCGGGTCTTGCCCTCGGCGTGCAGGCGGCGGACCTGGTCGCGGTCGGCGTCGGTGATCGGTTCGCGCACGGTCTCACCTCCCGTGGGCATGACGACGCCCCGCGGTCGGGGGGGGATGACAGCGGGGCGTCGAGTAAAGGGGGGTGTCGGTTTCCGGGCACGCCGGGGACACCCCGATTAGATCACGGATTGATAACGGCGCGCAACCGGTGCTCGGCCGCGGCCTGCGTCTGCGCGGGAATGTGCGGCCCGGGCGGGGGCGCTGGCAGGCGCGGCGCCACCCTGCGCAGGCGCGGGGCCCTGTCGGACAGGTCGTCAACATCCCTGGTCGCAGGGGGTGCGAATGTCAGCTGCTCCAGCTCGTAGGCGAGCAGGCGCGGCGGTGAGCCCTGCGGAGACATGCCGTGTGCCCACGCGGCCCGGTGCATGTCGGCCCACACGGTGACGGCCTCGCGTACGGCGTCGGACATGTTGACGCCAGCGCTCATGATGACGGCGAGGTCGTCGGACAGGGCGTCATCAACGCGGATCGACGGACGGGTGCCGGGGGCCGGCGCTGTCGGCCGGGTGGTCTGGGTAGGGTTCCTCTTAGCCATGGGGTTAGCTCCCGTTGGTCAGGGCCCGCTGATGATGTGCAGTCATCGGTCGGGCCCGCTTCATGTGGTCAGTCGGTGGGCTGCTCGCGCAGCTTTCGGTACACATACGAGGGGGTCACGCCGAACGCGTCCGCGATACGGTCGGGAGTCCAGCCGTCTGCGCTTGCCTCGGTCATCAGCGCGGGCAGGGTCGGCTCGATGGCCTTCCAAATCAGGCGCGCAGACGCGGCCCGCAACAAGCGGTGGTCGAGGGACTCGGCGGCGGCCTGTTCGGCGGCTTTGCGGACGTCGTACTCACGCAGGGCCGCGCGCATGTGCTCGGCGAGGTGGTCGTCGGGCGTCGACGGCGGCGCGCTGCTCATGGGTGACTCTCCTTCGGTGGGCCCGCCCCCGCACTGTCGCGGGGGCGGGTGGAACGGTACTGGCGGTCAGGCGAACAAAGCTCCCTGCTCGGCTGGGTGGGGCAGGTGGAACAGGGCGGCGTCGCTCGGATCGGCGCCGATCCACTGGCCGCGCCACGTACCGGCGGTCGCGTCGGCTTCCGTCACGAGTCGCGCGGCGTAAAGGGCCTCGGCGTCGACAAGGGACTCGACTCCGGCCTCGGCCCCCTCGGCGTATTCGACGGCGTCGAGGGCCCGGGCCGCGCGGGTGAAGTGTGCGGCCTCCTCGGCGACGGCCCGGTCGAGCTGCTCGTCGGCGGCGGTGGGCTGCTGCGGCGACGTGATGGCGGTGGTACGCCCGTGCTGGTCGACGGCCCACGCGTGCCGGAACGCGGCGCCGGCGGCGGTGACGTCGTCGAGGCTTCCGGCGGCGCGGGTCGAGGACGTGCTGCACCTGCCGCGGTTGCAGACGTCGCGGGGTGCCTCGCACACGCGCAGGGCGTAGCGGCCGGCCGTCGGCTCGGCGAGCAGGCCGTCGGCGCCCTGGTCGAACGCGGTACGGGCGACCTTGACGGGCGCCACTGCCGGGATGACGCGCACGCCGTAGCGGGTGGCGCGCTCCAAGCACTTCCGGCACGTCGCGTCGCCCTCGACGTCGGCGCGCTCCAGCTCGTAGAAGTCGACGGCCGGACGGCACAGGGCGTCGCCGGCGTCGCGGCGCAGGCGGCCGTCGAGGGGAACGTCGAGGACCAGGTGCCGGGCGAGTTTGGCCTGCTCGATGCCCTGGTGCGGGTGGGAGGACTGGCGGACGCGTGCGGTGATCTCCATGGGGTTAGCTCCCGTGGTCGTCGTGGGGCCGGATGTGCAGTCCGGCGAGGACATGATCGACTGTACTGGGTTCTGAACTCAGTACACAAGAGGGTCGAGGAAAGGGCCCGGGGTCAATTCCGGGCCCTGCTCGGCACGTTGACGCTTACGCGGCGCGGGGTACCGCGGCGGGTATCCCGGGGCCGAGCAGCAGGGGGAGGCAGGCCGGCCACTCCCACACGCGCCGGCCCCGGAAGTCGCGCCCTGTGTCGGCTCCGCACGCCTCGCCCGTTCGGCACGTGACGGTCGGCGGGTCGGCCGGGGCCGCGCGCACGGTGAGGGCGCCCCCGCATGCCGGGCACGGGGTGGGCAGCGTGCGCGCACTGGTGATCGCGTCCGGGGCCACGATGCGGGCGATGCGCTGCTCGCAGGCCCGGGCCACCCGCGCGGCTTCGTGCAGTGCCCACTCGGGCAGGGCCGCAAACGGGGCGGATACGAGGGTGTCGTCGAGCAGCTCGGGTTCGGTGTCCTCGTCAAGTACGCGTCCCTCGACGAACAGGGCGGCCCAATGCAGGCCGTGCGCGCGGGATCCGGCGGCGGTCCGCGCGTCCGCTGCGCCCGGGTCCTGGTAGGTCCACCTGCGCGGGTCGTCCGGGGCGGTGCGCTGTACTGCCGCAACCGCGAGGGTGTCGGCGAGGTCGAACACCTGCCGCTCGACGGCGAGGGCGACGTCGAGGGCGTCGAGGTTGGCGGGGGCGGGGTGCTGCCGGAGTGTGAGGGGGGCGCGGTCCTCAACCAGGCTGGCGCCCTCGTCGCCCCCGGTGTTCAGGAACGCGCGGGTCTCGGCCGGGGGCCATTCGCGGGATGCGGGCGGCGTCTCGATGGCGGCGAGCAGGGCGCCCCACTGCTCCCGGATGGTGCGCAGGCGGGCGGCGGTGTGGATGGCAACAGGGTGCTGCACGGCTGATCTCTCCTCGGCGAGGTGGGGCTGATGTGCGGGCCGGTGCCTGCTCTAGGCGGCGGCCTGGTCGAGCGGAGCGCAGGTGATGAGTTCGGCGGCGAGGGCGCCCTCGGCGGCGAGGGCACGGCGGCGGGCGCTGCGCCATGCGAGGCGGTAGCGGGCCCGCTCCCGCGTGGCCTCGGGCACGCTCGCCCGGATGGTGTCGGGCAGGGCTGGCCAGTTCGGGGCGCCGCATGCGTTCTGCGCCGCAACGAGGTAGTTGGCCCATCGCAGGCCGGCGGCCTCGGATTCGGCGAGCTGCTCCTCGACGGCGGGGTGCCGTTCGATGGCGGCGAGGGCCTGCTCGGCGTCCTCGGCGCGCTGCTCGGCCTCGACGATGGCCTGCTCGGCGGCGGCGAGGCGCTGCTGCTCCCGGCGTACGGCGGCCTGCTGCCCGGCTGCCTCGCGTCGGGCGCGGTCGCCCTCGGCGCGCTCGGCCTCGACCAGGACGCGCAGGGCGTCGGCCTCGATGGGGGCGTGCCGGGCGTACCGGGCGAGCAGGATGTCGGCCTGTGCGCGGTACGTGGTGCGGGTGGCGTTGCGGTCCGTGCGGCGGCTCATGTGCGGTCGGTCCTTCCGGCGAGGTTGCGCAGTTCGCGGTCGAGGGGGTCACCGCGGCGGACGGTGAGGGCAAGGGCGGTTCCGGTGGCCGTGGCGAGCAGGACGACCAGGGCGACGGCTTCGGGGGTCATCGGGTGACGACGGCCGCGCGGGGGACGTCGTAGAACGCGAGCAGCTCCCCCTCGGCGACGCGCAGGGCGGCGTCGGCCGCGGGGCGGTCGGCGCGGTCGAGTTCGGCGCGCACGGTGTCGACCAGGGCGGCGACGTCGAGCAGGGACGCGGGCAGGGCGAGGGCGTGCTCGGTACGGGTGAGGTGGACGGTTCGGCGGGTGGGCGTCGGCATGGCTTCCTTCTCCTCATCAGTCGGTTGTTGGTGTTGACGGTCAGCCGGAAGTGCACGGCAACGAACGCGGGTTTCACGGTGTTGGCGGTGAACCACTGCACGTGGGCCGCCGGCGGCGCCGCCCCCTGCGCGCGGGGGCGGCATCGACCGGTCGCGGGCGAGGGTTAGAACGGGGGCTCGTCGTTGTAGCTCTGGCCCGGGTACTGCTGCTGTGCGTACTGCTGTTGCGGCTGCTGGGGGCGCTGTGCGGGGCGTTGCGGCTGCTGGGTGCTCCACTGGTCGGCGGCGGGCTGCTGGGGCTGCTGCTGGCCATTGGTGGCGTTGTTGCCCGTGGTGCGGGTGACGGTGACCGAGGCGCGGAGTAGGGACGGCCCGACTTCCTCGACGTCGAGTTCGAAAACGGTGCGCTTGACGCCCTCGCGGTCCTCGTAACTGCGCTGCTTGAGTCGGCCCTGCACGATGACGCGTGCTCCGCGGCCGAGGGATGCGGCGACGTTCTCGCCGAGGGTGCGCCATGCCGAGCAGGTCAGGAACAGGCTTTCCCCGTCCTTCCATTCGTTGGCGGTCTTATCGAACGTGCGGGGGGTCGAGGCGACGCGGAAACTTGCGACGGCGACGCCGGCGGGCGTGTACCGCAGTTCGGGGTCGTCGACCAGGTTTCCAACAAGGGTGATGACGGTCTCGCCGGACAACGGCTCTCCTCTTTCGAATGTGAAACGAATCGAGTGAAAACGAATCGTACGTGAAATCTAGTGGGTATGGGTCGGCGTTGTCGTCCCAGAAAACCGGGGGGTCAGCGGATCCCGCGGCCGTTAACAACGTGACGGCACGCCACCCGTCCGCGGCTGTCCCCGCTGGTCGGGCCCTGCCTCATGAGCTGCTCGTACAGGTCGAGGTCGTCGAGCGGGTCCTCGTCGGGCGTGCGGTCCGGCTGCGGACGGTTCATGCGGCGTGCTCCTGTCGGGCGAGGGCCATGGCGGCGACGTCAACGCGGGTCGGGTGGGGCGGGCGCGGTGCGTTGCTGCGGGCGGCACCGTGGCGGTCCGCGCGCCGGTTGCGGCACGGCTTGCCCGCGGGGGCGCGGCACCACTCGCACGGGCAGGGCACGCTGAGCGGGTCCGGGCGTCCCTCGGCGACGGCGGCCTCGCGTGCGGCGCGCACGGTCCGGAAGGGAGCGAGCTGTGACCGGACGGCCGGCGGTATGCATGAACCGATGGCCGCGATGCGGTCGGCGAGGTCCGGGTGCGGGCCGCCGCTGGTGATCTCCCGCTGAGTTGCGGGGGAGGCTGCTCCGCTCATGACGGCATGCCGGGTGCCGAGCAGCTCGGCACGCCATGCGGCCGGGTCGTCCGGGTCGGCGGCCGGCGTCGGGTCGCAGTGCACGGCGATACGGGCGCGTCGGTAGGTGTGCCACTCCCGGCCGACGTCGGCGGGGAGTACCGGGTAGGGGCTGCTGAGCGCGTGCGCCTTGATCACCCGTCGGGCGTCCCACTCGTTGTCGGCGGTGCTGAGCGGCACGTCGCCGAGCAGCTCGTGCCACTGGTCGATCTGGTCGCGTGCCTCGGCGGTACTGGTGCGCATGGTCCGGGGGTCACATCGGCCGGCGTAGGCGAGCAGGGCGGCAACTTCGCGTCGTTCCATGGGGGTTACTCCGTTCCGGTAGGGGTGTCGTCGAGGGCCGCGAGCAGGGCGGCGGTGTGGGCTTCGGCGCGGGTCATGCCGGCCGCGGGGGCGGGGGATCCGCCGGGCAGGGCGTAGAGGTTCGGCCGGCCGGGGGTGGGCGTGCGCTCCCGGGCGATCCATGCGCGCCAGTCAGCGGCCCATCCGGCGGCGGCTCTGGGGGCGGCCGGGGCCCGGTAGGCGCGCCACTTCCCGTCGGCCGCGTCGATCCCGTCCTCGCCTAGTCGGTCGAGGTGGCCCTGCTGCTGGGCCCACGCGAGGGTGTCCTCGTCGACCTGCCACTCGGCGGCGGGCAAGAGAGCAGCAGCTCTCTTACCGTTCACCTTCGGTTCTCTTCTGTTCTGGGGGTCGGATTCCGGTCCTGCGCCGGGCCGCATTCCGGTCCCCCTCGGGGCCGTATTCCGGTCCCCCGGGTCGGATTCCGGTCCCCCCTCGACGGGGTCGGCCGGGTCGGATTCCGGTCCCCCGGGGGCCGCATTCCGGTCCCCCTCCGCGGGCTGCTCGGCGAGGAATCGGGCGGCGGCGGGGAGGTAGTAGTACGTCTCTCCGCGCGGGCCCTTGCGGCCGGCGAGCAGCACAAGCTCGTCGCCTGCGAGCAGCTTGTCGAGGGCGTCGCGCACCGCAGTACGGGACGCGTTGGCGCGCTTCATCAGGGCTGTTACGGACGCGTACGCGGTGCATCGGCGGTCGACGCACCGGTCGGCGATCAGGACCAGGACCATGCGGGCGGTGCCCTTGCTGCTGCTGTGGTCCCACACCCATTCGCGGGCGTCGTAGCTCATCGGGTGATCTCTCTCAGGTCGAGGTCGAGGGCGAGCTGCTCGACCTTCGGGGGGCGGCAGTCGTACGGGGGGAGCAGGCCGGGCCGGTGCGGGTGATGCCCGGTGGGCGGCCGGCGGCCGGTGGCGCAGGCGATCACGTCGGCCGGGCGCATCCGGCGGCCGTTGGCCCGGGTGATGGCGAGGGGGTGCGGGGTGGGGTCGAGCAGGCCACCCCCGGGGGTACGGATCACGGGGACGCCGCATGCCGGGCAGGGCGTTGTCGAGGGGGTCAGGGCGGGCCGCCCTCGATGGCGGCCGGCTCCTCGACGGGCGCCGGCCCGGGGCTTCCCGGTTCGGCCCTACCGGCGAGGGCGGCCGGGGTGTGCAGCGGGCATCGGGGCCCCTGGATGTAGGCCCGGGCGCCCGGGATCCGGCAGTACCGGCCCCGGGGCCCTATCCAGTGCTCGCACTTCATGCGGCGGCCTCGACCAGGGCGAGGGCGTCGACCTGCCCGTCGACGACCGCGGCCTGCTCGGCCTGCCCGGACTTCCGCCGACGGCGGCGGCGAGGGGAGACCGGCAGGGTGTCGGGGTACGGCATGTCGGCCCCCTCGATGCCCAGTTGCACGGCGGGCGGGGGCAGCAGCAGCGGCCACTCGACGCGGTCGAGGGCCGCCCGGTTGCGGGCGGGTACCTCGGCAAGGGGGGCGCCGAGCCAGTCGTGCCCCATGGCGAGCAGCACGTACGCGTCGGCCTGGTTGTCGTCGCGCAGGGCGACGCCGTACCGGGCGCCGGTCGCGTCGAGGACGGCCTGCTTCCCCGCGCGGCCGTCGCCGGTCGCGTACTTCGCCCGGGCCGTCGGGGAGACGACGGCGACGGGGACGTCGCGGGCGGCGAGGCGGTCGACGACCAGCCACCACAGGCCGGCACGGTCCCACGTTCCGGCACCGCGAGACCCGTAGGACGGCCCCTCAACGACGGCGAGGTCGCACGCGCCGACCGTGTCGAGGATCAGGCCGGCGAGGCGGTCCAGCCGCGTACGGCGCACCGCGTACGAATCGTTTCTGCGGCCCTTGCTGCCGAGGGTCTGCGCCCATCCGGCGCCGGCGATACCGGAACCGGTCAGGGACAGGTCGAGGCCGCGCACAATGCGGGTCATGCGGCGGCCTCGCTTTCGTCGGCCGGCGGTGCCGGGGCGAGGGCGGGCCACACGATCGGGGCAAGGGAGCCAGAGCGCCACGCGGCGCCGACCAGGGCGCGGCCGTCCGTCGGCCGGGCCTTGCTCTTGCGCAGGAACCGAACCGAGTGCGAACGGCGCCGTGTTGCCGCAATCTCGACGCCGGGCACGTCGAGGACTTCCCCTGTGTCCTCGTCGACGATCTGCGCGACGCCGGCCGCGGTCATCTGGTCGAGCAGCAGCTCAACGAACTTGGGCTGCACGGACTTGACCAGCGTGGTTACGGCCTCGGACGGAAACCGCGCGCGGGCCCACGCGGCGAACGCGCGCTCGTCGGTGACCTTGGCGGCCGGCTCCCCGCCGGTCAGGCCGATGTCGGCCACCTTCGTACCGTCGGGCAGGGTCGCCTCGAACTTCGTGCCGCCGGTGGTCTTCTGCTGCTCGTCGAGCATGGCCTGCATGTCCGTGCGGGCCGTCTCGTACGCGGCCTCGATCTGGTCGAGCAGGGCTTTAAGGACGGCCTCACGGGTCGCGGCGGCCCTGATCTCATCCGGGCTGAACTTCGGTGCACTGGTTGTGGGTTGGGTCGTCATGCGGCCATTCCTTCGGATGCTGCCCGCAGGTCGGCGGTCAGGCCGGCGAGCTGCTCGACGGTGCAGTCGGCGGCCGGGCGGCCGACTTCGGCAACGGCGATGTTGTCGACGTGCAACGGGGTGAGGTCGAGGGACGCCCCGACGGCGAGCAACTCGGCGAGGGCAACGGCGTGCTGCTCCCGTGCGGTGTCCGCGGCCGGAGCGTTCGGGCCCGTCTTGGCGGCACGGGGTCGACGGGTGGCGGTTTTCCGCGGCGGCGTCTGCTGCTGTCCGGCTTCCCGTTCCCGCGCTACGGCGTCGAGCTGGTCGAGGTAGTCCTGCGGAGCACCCTCGGCCACGGCCGCGGCACGCACCTGGTCGAACCGCTCTCGCGAAACCGCGGCGCGCGCATCGGCGAGATAGTCCCGCGACGGCCCGGGGGCCTGCTGCGGAACCGGCCGGGGACGCTGCTCCCGCTCGGGCGCCTCCCACGGGCCGCCCTCGGCGCGCTTGCTCCGCTGTATCTGCTGCTCGGCTGCGGCCGGGGCCGCCTCGACGGCGGGGGCCGGCTCCGGCTTCACCGGTACGTCGTCCGGCACCGCGGGCGTCTCGGCGTCGTCCTTCGGCACGGGATGCGCGGCCGACCACAGGCCGACGGCCGCGCGGGATCCGTCGTTGTAGAGGGACAGGCCGAACGCGTCGCCCAAGTTGTGAGCCGTGCGCTTGAGAGCCTGCGACAGGGCCGTTTTCATGGCCTGGTCGTGGGCATCGCCGAGCGACGGCTGATTGCGGCTGTCCCCCATGGCCGCGTCATCCCACGTGCTGAGCAGGCGTCCGTCAACGGCCTTGACGGCGAGGCGGACCTGCGCCCGGTAGATGACGGTCCAGCGGTTGGGGCTGATCTCCCGCTCAGAAACGCACACCAGTTCGAGCGTCTCGTCGGACCAACCGGCGAAACCGAAGATGCGGTTCAACCATCGGCGCACGTCCCACGCTTCGAGGTGGGACTGCCCGCGCAGGTTCTGCACCCGCGACGGGTTGATCGGCGCAAGCAGCGTCTTGACCTGCTCGACGGTGAGATCGGCCGGGCCCGCGGCGGCCGGGTCGGGGCGGTGAAGCGGGATGACGGTCACGCGGGGGCTCCATTCGAGGTGAGGGGCAGGTCGAGGACGTCGAGCAGGTCCTCGCGGGCACGGTCGAGGCACGCGGCGGCCGACTCGCGTCCGTAGTCGGTGGCGTCGGCGTAGTGCCGCATGTGGTCGGCATGCGATCGGGCCGCGGCAAGGTCGATCAGCAGCAGCTCGACCGCGGCCGGGTCGTCGGCGAATGCCTCGGCGAGGGCGTCGAGCAGGGTCTCGGCGGTCACCCGGCGGCCCCGGACGGGAGCGGGGGCCTGGCGAGCAGGCGGCCGGCGCGCACGTCGTACCGGTGGTCGTCGGTCATCCATCGGGCCTGCGGGTAGGCGCGGCACAGGACGGCGTACGCCGTTCGGTACGTGCCAGGGTCGGCGGCGAGGGGCTGGTGCAGGACGTCGGCGAGGTTGACCCGTACGGCGATGCGCGGGCCGCGGGGGCCGGCGTCGGTGTAGACGGGCGTGATGCGGACCGTGTCGGCGTGCGGGCTGATCCGTCGCAGGTCGCGGGCGACCATGACGGCACGGACGGCGTCAACGGCGTTAGGACGGCGAGTCATTGGTGCCTCTCGGATGCGGAGGGGTCAGGCCGCGGCGGCGGGCGCCGAGGGCGCGGGGCTCTGCGCGGCGATCCGGCGCAGGCGGCGCAGGGTCAGCTCGATTTCGTCGGCGGTGAGCGAAGAACCGACGGCGGCCTGCTCGGCGGCGACGCGGACGGGCAGAGCGTCGCGGCGGGCCCGGGCGGCGTCGAGGATGCGGCGGGCGCCGAGCAGGGCCTGCCCGCGGGGAATCACGGTGTTCATGCGGCGGCCTCCTGGCGGAACAGGGCGGCGGTCGTCAGGCCGTACGCCTGCTCGATGGCGGCGAGGCCGGCCGGGCTGGGGGCGTGGCGGCCCGTTGCCCACCGGTAAACGGCGAGGTATGGCAGACCCAAACGGCGGGCCATGTCGGCGGGCGTGTGGTCACCCCGGGCCTGCGCGGCGGCGAGCAGGGCGGCAGGGGCATACGTCATGGCAAGTTCCTTTCACGAAACGATTCGCTGTGATCTCGTTCGTGGTTGAAACATAGCACTAACGTTTCATCCGTGAAATCAGTTTCGCGTACAACCTTTCAGGGGTGGTGGGGGTCCTGAAAAATCGGGTAGAACCGTTCAACCAGGGACAACGTCCTGTCGGAGGGTGGCGGTACCGTTACGGGAGTGACAGGGCAAACGCCCTCGTCATATGCTCGACTCGAAAACCAGTTCGAGTACGAGGGGGCAGGGGGGCCTGTCGCGCGCCACCAGGGGGAGGGGGCTAGTCATGTCGTTTTGCCGTTGGTGGTGTGTGTTTCTTTCATGCGCGATATCTTTCACGCATGACACAAGACGCTGTCCACACCCCAGCCACGTTTGCAGCCTGGCTCCGGGAGCAGCTCCGCCTCAGGGGTTACCCCGACCACGGCGGACAGAAGAAGTTCAGCACTGACTCGGGCATCAGCACGCCCACCGTCTCCCGACTTCTCCGCGGCGAAGGACTGCCCGACATCCGCACACTCGGCACCCTCGCCGAAGCGCTGCGCGTCCCGCTCGGCGAAATCCTCGTACGTGCCGGCGTCCTCACCCCGGACGACCTCGCCGCCGCTTCCCGTCCCCTCGACCCCGCCGGCATCACGCCCGCACAGGCCGCCGCCGAACTTGGCATCACAAGCCAATCCGGCATCGAGACCTTCGAGCGAATGGTCGACGGCCTACGCGCCACAGAACCAACCCAACGCCGCACTGCCAGCGGCTAGCACAGGAGGCACCAAACTGATGATCACGCGCGAGCAGCTCGCCGCCGTCACTGCTACCACCGTCTTTCTCGGCGGCCTCGCCCTGATCATCGCCGGCGCCGCCGGCCCCTATCCCCGCCTCGCCGACATCGGCGCCGGCATCACCCTGGGCTGTCTGCCCGTCGTGATCCTCGCCGTAATGCGTCGGCAGCAGAGCATCACCCGCGACGCAGCAGAGACCATCCGCCGGGAGGGCTACCGGCTCGGCCTCGAACACGCCGCACGCGGCCTGATCACCCCACCGCCGGTCAACGACGGAGCAGCCACGGCCCCCGCGGAAGGGGCCACGATCCATCGTCTCCACCTCGCCGCACCCAACCTCGCCGAGACCAACAACGACGACCAGGGCGACGAAAGCATGCGCCAACGCCGCGCACTCTGACCCCTCACGCCCCACATGAAGGAGCCATGACGACCCACAGGGCGCCTGCGCGCTACCGCGGGGGGTAGCGCACCCTGCGCGCCCACAACGAAGGGAGGGGCGCACGTGATGCAGCGTGCACCGGTCCTCACCACCGAGGACCAGCAGAACGACGTCGAGGCGAACGGACTCGCAACGTTCCTCGCAGACGTCATCGTCCCTGATGACCTGTCCGGCCTTGAGCCGTACATCGGATACATCAGGGTCAGCACCTGGAAAGAGGAGAAAATCTCTCCTCAGCTCCAGAAAGTAGCCATCGAGGAATGGGCCCGCCGGACCAAACGGCGGATCGCCCGATGGATCTACGACCTCGACCAGACGGGCCGCACCTTCAAACGCAAGGTGATGCGCGCCATCGAGGCAGTAGAGCGCGGCGACGCCGCCGGCATCGCCGTGTGGAAGTACAGCCGATTCGGCCGCAACCGCAACGGCATCGCCGTCAATCTCAAGCGCGTCGAGGATGTCGGCGGACAGCTCGAATCGGCAACCGAGCAGATCGACGCCCGAACCGCCCTCGGCAAGTTCCAGCGCGGAATCCTGTTCGAGTTCGCGGCCTACGAGAGCGACCGCGCCGGCGAGCAGTGGAAGGAGACGCACCGCCTGCGCCGCGACGCGGGCCTGCCCGCGACCGGGCGCGCCCGCTGGGGGTACATCTGGCACCCGCGGCGGGTCCTGCTCCCCAACGGATCATGGACCACTCAGAAAGAGTGGTACGAGATCGACCCCGAAATCGGGCCGATCGTCGCCCATCTGTTCCGTCAGTACCTGTCCGGACATGGCTTCGCCGATCTGACCGGATGGCTCAACGCCGAGGGCTACCGCACCACCCGCAACACCCTGTGGTCAGCCGAGACGCTCAAGCGGTACATGGACTCGGGGTTCGCCGCCGGCCTGCTCCGCTTCCACGACGAAAACTGCATGTGCAAGACGACGAACGGAGGATGCCCCCGCCACTACCTCGCCGAGGGCGCTCACGAGGAATGCATCTCGATCGACCTTTGGCAGCAGTACCTCGACAAGCGAGCCGAGGTGCGAACCAAGCACCCGCGGCAGCGCCAAGGGCTCTACACCCTCACCGGTACGACCTGCTGCGGACTCTGCCGCGGCGGCACGTCCATCAACCCGAAGAACACGACGATCAACGGTGAACGCGTCTACATCCCCGGACACGCCTACAAGTGCAACTCGCGAGGCCGAACCGGATCGACGGTCCACTCGTGCCCGGGACTCTTCATCCAGCGCGACAAGGTCGAAAAGGAGGTCAAAAAGTGGCTGGCCACGAAGGCAGCCCCCGCCATCGACCTCATGCCACCGACAGAACAGGAGCAGCGAGACACCAAGGCCGATGAAGCCCGGCGCAGCGCGCAGCGGGTCAAGCTGCAAGCCGAGCACACCAAGCTCGAAGAGGCGTTGAAGCGGCTCGCCATGGACAACGCGCTCAACCCGGACAAGTACCCGGAAGGCGTATACGAAGGGGCCCGCGATCAGTTCGTCGCCGAACGAGACGCGGTAACGGCTTCCATCTCCAAGCTCGTACCGAGCGAACAGACCGGACCCGGTATCGAGACGTTCCGGCCGATCATGGTTGGGCTGCTCGACGAGTGGGACACGCTGCTCACCATCGAGCGCAACGCGATCATCCGGCAGCTCGTACGCCGCGTCGTCCTGACCAGTTCAGGCGTCGGGGCCGCCGCCGTCACCGTGACCGTTCACCCTGTCTGGGAGGCGGATCCCTGGGCGCCGAAGGAGGGCGAGGGACAGTCGGGACAGGTGTTCGGCAAGCACAACGGCCGGATCCCGGAATTGGTCGACGCTGGGTAGTGACATACCACCCAGTACGGCCGCAGAATCACCGGTAACTTACCGTCGCGTAACGACTGGGAGGCGCTCCGGTGCTCAGCACGATGCAGGACGTACCACTGCTGATCTCGCGAATCCTGACCCACGGGTCGACGATTCACGGAAAGTCGCAGGTGACCACCTGGACGGGCGAGGCTGAGCCACACCGGCGCAGCTTCGCGGAGATCGGCGCCCGCGCTGCTCAGCTTGCCAACGCCCTGCGCGACGAATGCGGAGTCCAAGAGTCGGATGTTATAGGGACTCTGATGTGGAACAACGCCGAGCACGTCGAGGCGTACTTCGCGATCCCGTCCATGGGCGCCGTCCTGCACACCCTGAACCTGCGGCTCCCTCCCGAGCAGCTGGTCTTCATCGTCAACCACGCGGCCGACAAGGTCGTCCTGGTCAACGGCACCCTGCTGCCGCTGCTCGTCCCGCTCCTGCCGCACCTGCCGACGATCGAGCACGTCGTGGTCGCGGGCATCGGCGACCGCTCCGCCCTGGAGGGCCTCGGCGTGCGCGTGCACGAGTACGAGGAGCTCCTGGCGGGCCGCCCGGACACCTACGACTGGCCCGAGCTGGACGAGCGCCAGGCCGCGGCCATGTGCTACACCTCCGGCACCACCGGGGAACCCAAGGGCGTCGTCTACTCCCACCGGTCCATCTACCTGCACTCGATGCAGGTCAACATGACCGAGTCGATGGGCCTGACCGACAAGGACACTTCCCTCGTCGTCGTCCCGCAGTTCCACGTCAACGCCTGGGGCCTGCCGCACGCCACCTTCATGACCGGGATCAGCATGCTGATGCCGGACCGCTTCCTGCAGCCCGCACCGCTCGCCGACATGATCGAGCGCGAGAAGCCCACGCATGCCGCGGCCGTCCCCACCCTCTGGCAGGGACTGCTCGCCGAGGTCACCGCCAACCCGCGCGATCTGACCTCGATGAAGCAGGTCACCATCGGCGGCGCCGCCTGTCCGCCGGCCCTGATGGAGGCCTACGACAAGCTGGGCGTGCGCCTCAACCACGCCTGGGGGATGACCGAGACCTCCCCGCTGGGCACCATGGCCCACCCGCCGGCCGGTCTGACCCCCGAGGAGGAGTGGCCGTACCGCATCACCCAGGGCCGTTTCCCGGCGGGCGTCGAGGCCCGCCTGGTCGGCCCCGGTGGCGGCGTCCTGCCCTGGGACGGCGAGTCCGCGGGCGAGCTGGAGGTCCGCGGCAGCTGGATCGCGGGCGCCTACTACGGCGGCGCGGCCGGCGAACCCTTCCGCCCCGAGGACAAGTTCAGCGCGGACGGCTGGCTCAAGACCGGCGACGTCGGCGTGATCAGCCCCGACGGCTTCCTCACCCTCACGGACCGGGCCAAGGACGTCATCAAGTCCGGCGGCGAGTGGATCTCCAGCGTGGAACTGGAGAACGCGCTGATGGCCCACCCCGGCGTCGCCGAGGCGGCGGTCGTCGCCGTCCCCGACGACAAGTGGGACGAGCGCCCGCTGGCCACCGTCGTCCTGAAGGAGGGCGCCACCGTGGACTACGCGGAACTGCGCGCCTTCCTCGGCCAGTCGATCGCCAAATGGCAGCTGCCGGAGCGCTGGGCGTTCGTCGAGGCGGTCCCGAAGACGAGCGTCGGCAAGTTCGACAAGAAGGTGATCCGCAAGCAGTACGCGGACGGCGTCCTCGACGTCACGAAGCTCGACTGAGTCACCGGCCCCCGCGCGGCTACTGCCCGCGCGTGAGCCAGGGCCGCAGCAGCTTGCTGATCGCGGGCATGGCCACGTAGGTCATCAGGGTGCTGAAGACGACGGCGAACGCGGCCGTCCGCAGGACGAAGTGCAGGTTCACCAGGTACGGCCCGAGCAGCGCGTTGCCCGCGAGCGAGATCGGGAAGATGGCCAGCCCCGAGCTGATCGCCATCTTCCACCGCGGCGGCGCGGGCCGGGCCGTACCCGGCTTCGCGAACCAGGTCTCCATCCCGTGCAGTTCGCGCCGGGCTATCTCGGTGTGGTGGTGCCCGAGGCAGTTGGAGAACCAGGCGGCGCGCTCGGCGGAGTCCTGCCACCGCTGGAAGGCCGCCTGGTTGCGGAACCGGTGCACCAGGAACCAGGGCCCGCCCTCCACGGCCGGGCGGAACAGGCCGTACCCCAGGTGGTCGGGAAAGGCCGCGGCCGTCTCCAGGATCCCGTGGGCCCAGGCCTCGAAGTTCTCCTCGTGGCCCGGGTCGACCTGCCGGGCTATGAGCAGGCTGACCTCCCCGTTGTCGGCGGGGACGGTCTGCTCGCTCGTGTCGGTGATGGCCATGCGGCCAGAATGACTAGTTGGTGCCGATCTTGGCCAGCAGGTCCACGATGCGGCCCTGCACGTCCGCCGTGGTGGACCGCTCGGCGAGGAACAGCACGCTCTCGCCCGAGGCCAGCCGCGGCAGTTCGGACGGCTCGATCCCGGTGGCCGTGTAGACCACCAGCGGGGTGTGGTTCAACTGCCCGTTGGCGCGCAGCCAGTCCACGATCCCGGCCCGGCGTCGGCGCACCTGCATCAGGTCCATCACCACCAGGTTCGGCCGCATCCTGGTCGCCAGCTCCACGGCGTCCGTATCGGCGTCGGCGCGGGCGACCTGCATGCCGCGGCGCTCCAGGGCGGCGGTCAGCGCGGTCGCGATCTCGTCGTGCTCCTCGATCAGCAGCACCCGGGAAGGGTGCTGCTCGCTGTCGCGCGGCGCGAGCGCCTTCAGGAGCACGGCCGGATCGGCGCCGTACGCGGCTTCGCGCGTGGCGTGCCCCAGCCCGGCCGTGACCAGCACGGGCACCTCGGCGGCCACCGCGGCCTGACGCAGCGACTGCAGGGCGGTCCGGGTGATCGGCCCGGTCAGCGGGTCCACGAACAGCGCGGCGGGGAAGGCGGCGATCTGGGCGTCGACCTCCTCGCGGGAGTGCACGATCACCGGGCGGTAGCCGCGGTCGCTGAGCGCGGCCTGCGTCTGCGCGTCCGGAGCCGGCCACACCAGGAGCCGGCGCGGGTTGTCCAGCGGCTCGGGCGGCAGTTCGTCGTCCACGGGACGCGGCACGGTCCGGTTGACCACCTCGACGGCGCCACCGGGCCCGTCCAGCGGCTCCGGGCCCTCGGCGGAGCCCTCCTCGGGGGCTCCTATGGCGAAGGCGCGGCCCTCGGGCGCGGGCTCCGCGAGCCGGCGCCGCCGGCCGGAGCCGTTGGTGTCGCCGGCCCCGCCGCCCTGGCCGAGGCTGCCCAGCGCGCGGACGCTGATCGGCGCCCCGGTGGCCTCGGCGGGGGCGTCCTGCGGCTGCCGGGCTCCGGGGACGGCGATCTGCCCGCTGCCGTCGGAGTCCTCGGGCGCCGTACGGGCCGCCGGAACCGGCCAGGCCGGGGTGGCGGGCAGCGCACGCCGCCGCCCGGTGGGATGCGTCTCGGGGGCTACGGGGCCCTGCGCGCCCGCGTCCGGCCCCCCGGCGGCGGCTTCGGCGCCTTCGGAGTCGGTGACGGGCGGGGCCCCCAGGACCCGGCGCCCGCGCCGCCCGCCCGCGGCGTCGGCCTCGGCGTCGGCAGCGGTGGCGGTGGCGGAGCCGGCCATGGCGGGGGCCTGCGGCGGCTGCGGGGCCGGCGTCGGCCCGGCGGGCAGCGCGAAGCCGCCCTCCGGGGCGATGGGCCGTGCGGGAGCGGGGGAGGACGGGGGCGCGGGCGGGGATGCGGGCGTCGGCCCGAGCCCGGTCGCCGGCACCGGACCGCCCGGCTGCTGCGCCGGTCCCGCCGCGCCCAGGGCACGCCGCCGCCCGGCGGGGTGCTCGGTCAGCGGAACGGGAAGCCCGGGGAACGGGGGCACCGGCACGGGAGCCACCGGCATGGGCGGGAGCGCGGGCACGCCGGTCCCCTGCGGGGGCACGGGCCGCCCGGAACCGCCCGGGCGCTCGTCGCCGCCACCGGAGTCGGCGCCACTGCCGCCGTCGCCGTTCTGGCCACGCCGCCGCCCCGTGCCGCTTCCGCCCAGACCCGCCGGGTTCACGGGGGACTGGGCGAGCTCCGCGGGAGCGCCGTCGCCGGGCCGGGCCACGGCTGTGGCCTCGCCGCCCCGGCGCCGCCCGGACGGCAGCGCGAGCGCGCTCCCGCCGTCGGAAGCCTGCCCCGCCTTCGCGGTGCCGGTACCGGAGCCGCTGCCCTTCCCGGTGGCCGCTTCGGAGCCCGCGGCCTCGTCGGTGTCGTCGGCGAGGAACGCGTCCACGCCGCGCCGGGCCCGCCGGCCGCCGGAGACCTGCCCCGGGCCGCCCTCGGTACCCGGCTCGGCCGGGGGAGCCTCCTCCGGCTCGGGCAGGGTGACCGTCCCGGCTCCCGCACCCAGCGGCAGCTCCAGCACGTACGCCCCGCCGGGCGCGCCCGGCACCTCCACCGTCTGCAGCACACCGCCGTGCGCCTCCACGATGCCCCGAACGATCGGCTCGTGCACCGGGTTGCCGCCCTCGTACGGGCCGCGCACCTCGATCCGTACGACCTCGCCGCGCTGCGCGGCGGCCACCACGATCGTCGAGTCCATGTACCCGCTGCCCTGCGGGGTCTTGCCGGTGGCGTCCACCCCGGCGACGTCCGCGACCAGGTGCGCGAGGGCGGTCGCGATCCGCTCCGCGTCCACCTCGGCCTCGATGGTCGGGGCGTGCACGGCGAACTGCGCCCGCCCGGGCCCGATCAGCTCGACCGCGCCGTCGACACCGGCCTTGACGACCCCGTCGATCAGCACCTTCTTCTTGTCGAGCTTCTCGCCGCCCGCGTCGAGGCGCTGGAAGGAGAGCACGTTGTCGACCAGCGTGGTCATCCGCGAGTAGCCGGCCGCCAGGTGGTGCAGGAGCTGGTTGGCCTCGGGCCACAGCTGTCCCGCGTCGTCGGCGGCCAGGGTGGCCAGCTCGCCGCGCAGTTCCTCCAGCGGTCCGCGCAGGGAGTCGCCGAGGACCGACAGCAGCTGGGCGTGGCGCGCGGCCAGGGCGTCGTAGGAACGCCGGTCGGTGAAGGTCATGACGGCGCCGACGAGCTGCTCCCCGTCCCGTACGGGAGAGGTGGTCAGGTCCACGGCGACGGGCTGCCCGGACTTGTTCCACAGCACCTGGCCGCGGACCCGGTGCTTGCGACCGCTGCGCAGGGTGTCGGCGAGCGGGGACTCCTCGAAGGGGAACGGCGAACCGTCGGCCCGTGAGTGCTGGACCAGCCCGTGCAGTTCGCGGTTGCCGAGGTCGGTGGCGCGGTAGCCGAGGATCTGGGCGGCGGCCGGATTGACCAGCACGACCCTGCCGTCGGTGTCCGTGCCGACGACGCCCTCGGCGGCGGCGCGCAGGATCATCTCGGTCTGACGCTGGGAGCGGGCCAGCTCGGCCTCGGTGTCCACCGTCTGCGAGAGGTCCCGTACGACGAGCATCAGCAGCTCGTCGCCGGTGTACGAGGGCTGCGGCTCGCGGTAGGCGTCACGGCCGTCGAGATGGGCCGCGGTGACCTCGACCGGGAACTCGCTGCCGTCGGTGCGGCGGGCGACCATCCGCTTCGGGCGGGCACGGCCGCCCTCGTCCTCGCCGGGCCGGCGCATGGAGCCGGGGATCAGCTTGGAGTCGAACTCGGGCAGGAGGTCGAGCACGCCCCGTCCGACGAGCCCCGTTCCGGGGCTCTCCATGACCTCGAGGGCGATCGAATTGGCGTTGACGACCGTGCCGTTGGCGTTGACGAGCAACAGCGCGTCCGGAAGAGCGTCGAGTATTGCTGCGAGGCGAGCAGCGCCTCGGGATGGCCTGCTGCTCACGACGAGCTTCCTCCCTGACCACAACTACCGGCATGTCACGGGAGGAGTCTATGCGCACGGGCTCCCGGCAAGGGGGCGGATGTCCGGCGCATACCGCCCGAGCGGCGCATCCTCCCAGGTCAGGAACGCCCACTCGGAAGCACAGGTTCCAAGTCGTTCCACCGGCGGATCTCGCATCCGTTCGTCCGGCGGAACCGGGAGTCCACCTTGTCGCCACGCCACGTTCCGGTGATCCGGGCGGTGGCGCGGCCGCCGTCCTGCATGGTGCACAGCTGATGCGCGGGCTCGGGAGCGAAGGGATCCTTCCCCTCGCGCGCGAGGGCTTCGAGCCGGGCGCACGCGTCCTCGGCCTGCGGGTGGTTCCCGCCGGGCGGGCCGCACTCCAGCCGGTACTCGCCGTCGGCCCGCGGGTTGCCCGTGTCGGCCACGACGATGGTGAGCCGGTCGGGTGCGGGTGCGGGTGGGGCGGACAGGAGCCGGCTCAGGGGCGGCAGCGGGGGCAGGGGGCCCGCCGCCCCCGCGGCCAGAGCGGAGGCGACGGCGAAAGCGGCGAGACGCAGCATGGGGAACTCCAGGTCGTCCGTACGTCGTACGACAGCCCAACGACGAGCCGGCTCCGACGTTCCGCACACGGGGTGCTTAAGGCTTTGCTCTGCGGGCCGCCCTCCTTGTACCGTGGGAGCGGATTGGTGACCGGCCCCTGGCCTGTGTCATCATCTGCACGCACCCTCGTACGCGGGGGTGTGCTGGAGGCGTCGCCTAGTCCGGTCTATGGCGCCGCACTGCTAATGCGGTTTGGGGCTTACCCCCCATCGAGGGTTCAAATCCCTCCGCCTCCGCACTTCACGAAGCCCCGGTCCTTGCGGACCGGGGCTTTGGTGCGTTCGGGGCCCGCCAGTGCGTTCGGGGTCCGTCTTTGTGTTCGGGATCCGGGAGAGGGCGGGATCTGCCTGCGATCTGCCCGCGCGGAGCCGCGCCAAGGACACCGCGACACCCAACCGGATGATCTTCTTCCAGGCTGTTTCCGCAGGTCAGGCCGTGTGGGCCTAATGGATTTCGCGTCCCGGCGAGGTCCATGTATTGTTGTTCTCGCAAGGCCAACGGGGCGCAAAACCCCGGCCAGCCAAGCACTCGTAGCTTAACGGATAGAGCATCTGACTACGGATCAGAAGGTTGCAGGTTCGAATCCTGCCGAGTGCACAGCCCAAGAGGCCCCCCGGTTCACCGGGGGGCCTCTTGCGTTGCCCTTCCTCCTTTTCCTTCTTCCTCTTCCTCCCTCTCCGTTCCTCCCTCGCCGTCTTCTCCTCCTCAGTGATGAGGCCTGGCTCCGGGGGGTTAGGGGACGAGATGGCTCTGCCGGGGGACGCGGGGTGAGGAAGGGCGCGGCTACGGTTTCTCGGAGATCGACTCACCGGAGATCGGTCCACCGGGAAAGCAGGGGGAGCTCACATGGGACTGTTCGGGAACGCGCACGCGGTGGATCCGGCGTCGGCGCACCGTGAGTACGCGCGGCTGCTGGGGCAGGGGGAGCAGGTGCACGCGGCGTACCTGCTGATCCGCGACACGATCCTGTTCACCGACCGGCGGCTCGTGCTCATCGACAAGCAGGGGCTCACGGGCAAGAAGGTCGAGTACCACTCGATTCCGTACCGGAGCATCACGCACTTCTCCGTGGAGACCGCAGGCCATTTCGACCTGGACGCGGAGCTGAAGATATGGCTGTCCGGGAGCTCGGCGCCGATAGCGAAGACCTTCACCAAGGGCGTCGACATTTACGAGGTGCAGGCGATCCTGACGCAGTTCGTCGCCCGCTAGCCCGTCCGGGGGAGACCGAGGACAAGGGTGGCCGAATGCTGTTCGGCCGCAGGGGGTGAAATCAGGATCCGGTAGCGTCTCCGCCAGGGTGTGCAGGGACGTGGGAGGAGTTCGGTGGACGACATCGACCGGGCGCTGATCCAGTGCCTCCAGGAGGACGCGGCCCAGCCGTATGCGGCGCTGGCGGCCTCCGTGGGGCTCTCCGCGGGCGCCACCCACGAGCGTGTGCGCAAGCTGCGCGAGCGCGGGGTCATCCGGCGGACCACGGTCGAGGTGGATCCGGCGGCCGTCGGCAGCGGGGTGCTGGCCTACGTGATGGTCGACTCCACAGCCTGGATGGGCGACTCGCGGGCCGCCTTCGAGGGGATCGCGGAGATCCAGGAGGCGCACATCATCGCCGGCAGCGCCTCGGTGATGGTCAAGGTCCGCACGGGAACCACCGAGCAGCTGCAGGACGTCCTGCGCCGCCTCTACGCCATCGACGGTGTCAGCGGGACGCAGGCCACCGTCGTCGTGAAAACCTTCTTCGAGCGACCGCTCCCCCTGTGACCTGGTGGTGCACCGGCCTGCGGTGGAACGACGGCCGGCCCGCCATGGGCTGGTACGGGCAGGGGCCGGGACGGATCGAGCGCACCAGCCTCCTCGGGTACGGGCAGCCGCTCGCCTTCGCCGCCCGGGGGGAGCGGCACTGCCTGGGCATCCGGCGGGCCGGACGGCGGACGCCGTGCCCGGCGGGGCGGGCCGTGCCCGGCCGGGCCGGGAACGCCCAGTGCCCCGAGTGCGCCGGCCTGGACCGGTCGTTCTCGGTGGCGGCCGACACCAACGCCGGTGATCCGCGCACCTACCGGGTGTACCTCGCCTGGTTCGGGGCCGGGCTGGTCAAGGTGGGCATCACCGCCGAGGAGCGCGGCTCCGTCCGGCTGCTGGAGCAGGGCGCGCTGGCCTGGGCCTGGCTGGGGCGCGGGCCGCTGATGGCCACCCGCCGGACCGAGGAGCTGCTGCGGGCCGCGCTGGGCGTGCCCGACCGGATCGCCTATGCCCGTAAGCGGTCCGTGCGGGGGGACGTGCCGCCGGCGCCCGAGCGGGCGGCGGAGGTCGCGGCACTGCACGCGCGGGCGGCCGCGCTGGAGGGGTGGCCGGAGTCGCTGGAGCGGTTGGAGTGCGAGGTGACCGACCACGCCGGGGTGTTCGGGCTCGACGCGCTGCCCGCGCCTGCCCGGGTGCTCACCGAGATGGTGCCCGGCGGGAGCGTCACCGGCCGGCTCGTCGGCGCGGCCGGGCCCGATCTGCACTTCGCCGACGGGCTGGTCGTGGACACCCGGCTGCTCGCGGGGTGGGAGCTGGTGGCGCCCGGGGAGGGCGGTGTCACTGATGTTCCGGTGGCGGCGATCCCGGCTCCGGGGCGCGACGCCTCGGCGGCGCAGGACGGGCTGTTCTGACCCCACCGGTCCGCCCCCGACTGATCCACACCGACTGATCCACACCGATCGGTCCACACCGACCGGTCCGCGCCGACCGGGAGGGGAGGGGGCATGGTCAAAACTTGGATCCCTTTGACTCTCCGGGCCGTTTTCCAGTGGACATGCCACGTATCGGCCGCAGAGGGTGGTGGGCATGAGCATCCAGCCCGTACAGGCCTTCGAACCGCCCTATGTCATGAGCGTGTTCACCAGTGTCCGGACCGCCGAGGACGGCGGTTATCCCGAGACGCTCGACCGGATGAGCGAGCTCGTCAGCGGCAATCCGGGGTTCCTCGGCTACGAGTCCGCGCGCACCCCCGGCGGGCTCGGCATCACCGTCGCCTACTTCCGCGACCACGAGTCCATGGCCCTGTGGCGCAAGGACATGGAGCACCAGGCGGCGATGAAGCAGGGCCGCGCCGACTGGTACGAGAGCTACACCCTGCACGTCGCGACGGTCGAGCGGAGCCACGGCTTTGTCCGCGAAGACGGCTGAGGCCGTCCGGGCGTTCCGGGAACGGCTCGGGGTGCCCGGGCTGGTCGACGTGCACACGCACTTCATGCCGGAGCGCGTACTGGACAAGGTGTGGGACTACTTCGACGCGGTGGGCCCGCTGACCGGGGTCGAGTGGCCCATCACCTACCGGCACGAGGAGGAGCAGCGGGTCGCGCTGCTCCGGGAGTTCGGGGTCCGGGCCTTCACCGCCATGCTCTACCCGCACAAGCCCGCCATGGCCGCCTGGCTCAACTCCTGGTCCGCCGACTTCGCCGCGCGCACCCCCGACTGCCTGCACACCGCGACCTTCTTCCCGGAGGACGGGGTGCGGGAGTACGTCGCCCAGGCCGTCGACGCGGGGGCCCGGGTCTTCAAGGCACATCTCCAGGTGGGCGGCTACGACCCCACGGACGACCGGCTCGACCCGGTCTGGGGGCTCCTCGCCGAGGCCGGGATCCCCACGGTGGTGCACTGCGGTTCCGGGCCCGTCCCCGGGAAGCACACCGGCCCCGAGCCGATCGCCCGGCTGCTGGCCCGCCACCCCCGGCTGCCACTGATCGTCGCGCACATGGGGATGCCGGAGTACACCGACTTCCTCGACCTCGCCGACCGCTACTGCGAGGTCCGCCTCGACACCACCATGGCCTTCACCGACTTCTCGGAGCAGTTCAGCGGCTTCCCGCCGCAGGACCGGGGCCGCCTCGCCGATCTCGGCGACCGGATCCTGCTGGGCACCGACTTCCCGAACATCCCCTACCCCTACGAGCACCAGCTCGAAGCCCTGGAACGCCTCGGCCTCGGCGACGCCTGGCTGCGGGCCGTCTGCCACGACAACGGAGCCCGGCTCTTCCGCCTGGCCTGAGGAGCGGGAGGGGTTTCTCAGGGAATTCACAGCTTCAGGCAAGAGCCCTCTCACGGGCGGCGGCCAGCGTGTACGCATGACTGCGACGACCACATCCCACGCGTCCACGTCCACCGGCAGCCACACGGCCCTCGTCCGGCCCGACGGCAGCCCCTGCCGGGTCCTCGTCGTGGACGACGAGGCAGCCCTCTCCGAACTGCTCTCCATGGCCCTGCGCTACGAGGGCTGCGAGGTCCGCAGTGCGGGCGACGGCGCGGGTGCGGTCCGCGCGGCACGGGAGTTCCGCCCCGATGTCGTCCTGCTCGACATCATGCTCCCCGACATGGACGGCCTCGCCGTCCTCGGCCGCCTGCGGCGGGAGCTCCCGCAGGTCCCGGTGCTGTTCCTGACCGCGAAGGACTCGGTCGAGGACCGCATCGCGGGCCTGACGGCGGGCGGCGACGACTACGTCACCAAGCCGTTCAGCCTGGAGGAGGTCGTCGCCCGGCTGCGCGGCCTGGTCCGGCGCTCCGGGGCCGCGCAGGCCGCGCGCGGCGGGTCGGTGCTGCAGGTCGGCGACCTGCGGCTCGACGAGGACAGTCACGAGGTGACGCGGGGCGGTCAGGACGTCCACCTGACCGCCACCGAGTTCGAGCTGCTGCGCTACCTGATGCGCAACCCGCGCCGGGTGCTGAGCAAGGCGCAGATCCTGGACCGCGTGTGGTCGTACGACTTCGGCGGCCAGGCCAACGTCGTCGAGCTGTACATCTCCTACCTGCGGCGCAAGCTGGAGGGCGGTACGGGCCTCCCGCCGATGATCCACACCCGCCGCGGCGCCGGCTACCTGATCAAGCCGGCCGACTAGTGGCGGCCGGCGAGCCCCGGCGCTCCCGCCGTCCGCGCCCGCCGGCCCGTCCGGCGCGTCCCCCCGGCCCCCGCCGCCCCCGGTGGAGCCGGTGGAGCCGGCGGCCCTGGTCGCTGCGGACCCGGCTCGTCGTCTCGGCCGTGGCCCTCATCGCCGTGGTCGGCGCGTCCATCAGCACCGTCACCACCGTCGCGCTGCGCTCGTACCTGGTCGACAAGGTCGACGAGCAGCTGCGCGCCGCCGTCGAGATGACCGCCCGCCCCGGCGCGGGCAAGTTCCCCCGGGAGAACGTCCTCGGCGTCGTCACGGGCCCCGGATCGCCGCTGGCGGCCGTCGGGGTCCGCCTCGACGCCGCGGGCAAGGCCGTGGACAGCGTCCGCAGCCAGCGCAGCGCGGGCGTCGGCGGGTACGGGTCCGGGCCCGGGGTCTCCGACCATCCGCATCTCACCGAGGGGCAGGCCTCCGCCCTCGCCGGGGCCGCCCGCAAGGCCGCCGACGGCCGGGCCGGCGATCCGGTCGACCTGCACCTGCCCGGTCTCGGTGACTACCGGGTGCTGGCCTCACCCCTCAAGGCCGCCGGCAATGCCAACGCCAACGCCAACGCCGCCGGCGAAGGCGACGGCGGCAACCCCAGCAGCCCCGGCAGCGGCGGCCGCGTCGTACTCGGATTCCCGCTCACCGAGGTCGACTCCACCGTGCACACCCTGATCGCGGTGGAGGTCTTCGTCACCCTCGCCGGGCTGATCGCGGCCTCCCTCGCCGGACAGGTCCTGGTCGGTGTCGCCCTGCGCCCCCTGCGCCGGGTCGCCGCCACCGCCACCCGGGTCTCCGAACTCCCCCTGCACAGCGGCGAGCCCGCCCTCCACGAGCGGGTCCCCGACGCCGAGGCCGACCCTCGGACCGAGGTCGGGCAGGTCGGCGCCGCCCTCAACCGGATGCTGGGCCACGTCTCCTCGGCCCTGACCGCACGCCAGCAGAGCGAGACCAGGGTCCGGCAGTTCGTCGCCGACGCCAGTCACGAGCTGCGCACCCCCCTCGCCTCGATCCGCGGCTACGCCGAACTGACCCGCCGGGGCCGCGAGGAGCAGGGCCCCGACACCCGGCACGCCCTCGGGCGGATCGAGTCCGAAGCCACCCGGATGACCGGGCTGGTGGAGGACCTGCTGCTGCTGGCCCGGCTCGACGCGGGCCGCCCGCTGTCCACCTGCGACACGGATCTGGCCCCGCTGGTCGTGGACGCCGTCAGCGATGCCCGGGCCGCCGGCCACGACCACCACTGGCGCCTGGAACTGCCCGAGGATCCGGCGCCGGTCCACGCCGACCCGGCGCGGATCCAGCAGGTGCTGGTGAACCTGCTGGCCAACGCCCGGACGCACACCCCGCCCGGCACCACCGTCACGGCCCATGTTTCACGTGAAACATCGCTCGTCCGGCTCCGGGTCGAGGACGACGGCCCCGGTATCCCGCCCGAGCTGCTGCCCCACGTCTTCGAACGCTTCGCCCGCGGCGACGCATCGCGCTCCCGCTCGGCGGGTTCCACCGGCCTCGGCCTGGCCATCGTGGCCGCCGTGGTCTCGGCCCACGGCGGCCACGTCGACGTCCGCAGCGCCCCCGGCCACACCTCCTTCGAGGTCCTGCTCCCCCTGGCCGGCGGAGCCCCCATCGCCGCCGCGCCGCCGCACTCACAGACGGGCCACAGGGTCAGCACACAGCGGTGACAGCCCGGACCGGGAGGGTCGGGGCATGCCTACCGACACCTCTCCCGGAGCGCTCCCGGTACGGGCGCCCCTCGCGCCCGTACCGGGAGAGCCCGTCCTCGACGTGGTGATCCCGGTCTACAACGAGGAGACGGACCTCGGCCCCTGCGTGCGCAGGCTCCACGAGCACCTCACCCGGACCTTCCCGTACCCCTTCCGCATCACCATCGCCGACAACGCGAGCACCGACCGCACCCCCGAGGTCGCGGCCGCCCTCGCCGCCTCCGTGGCCGGGGTACGCAGCACCCGGCTGGAGCAGAAGGGCCGCGGCCGGGCCCTGCGCACCGTGTGGGGGGAGTCGGACGCCCCCGTCCTGGCGTACATGGACGTGGACCTCTCCACCGATCTCAACGCCCTGCTGCCCCTGGTCGCCCCCCTGATCTCCGGCCACTCCGACCTCGCCATCGGCACCCGCCTGGCCCGCTCCTCGCGGGTGGTCAGGGGCGCGAAGCGGGAGTTCATCTCCCGCGCCTACAACCTGCTGCTGCGCTCCTCGCTCTCCGCCCGCTTCAGCGACGCCCAGTGCGGCTTCAAGGCGATCCGCAGCGAGGTCGCGAGCCGGCTGCTGCCGCTCGTGGAGGACTCCGGCTGGTTCTTCGACACCGAGCTGCTGGTCCTCGCCGAGCGGGCCGGGCTGCGGATCCACGAGGTCCCGGTCGACTGGGTCGACGACCCCGACTCCACCGTGCACATCGCCCGCACCGCCGCCGAGGACCTCAAGGGCGTCTGGCGGGTGGGCAGGGCGCTGGCCGTCGGCGCGCTCCCGCTGGACCGCCTCGCCCGCCCCTTCGGGGACGACCCGCGCGACCGCACCGCCCTGCCCGGGGTCCCGCGCGGGCTCGCCCGCCAGCTCCTGGGCTTCTGCGCCGTCGGCACCCTGTCCACCCTCCTCTACCTGCTCCTGTACTCCGCGGCACGGACCGCCGCCGGACCCCAGCTCGCCAACGCCGCCGCGCTGCTGCTCTCCGCCGTCGCCAACACCGCCGCCAACCGCCGGCTCACCTTCGGCGTCCGGGGCCGGGCCCGCGCCGTGCGCCACCAGGCCCAGGGGCTCGTGGTGTTCGCCATCGGACTGGCCCTGACCAGCGGATCGCTCGCCGCCCTCGGGGCCGCCAGCTCCACCCCGGGGCACAGCACCGAGCTGGCCGTCCTGGTCACCGCCAACCTCGCCGCCACGGTGCTGCGGTTCCTGCTCTTCCGCGCCTGGGTCTTCCCCGAACGGCGCGCCACTCCCGCGAAGGACCACTCCTGATGACCACGGCAGCCCTGCCGCTCCACCCGCCCTCCCCGGCCGCCCCGTCCCACGGCGCCGCCCGCGCGCACACCGCGAGGGCCGGCTGGGAACGCCCCGCCCTCCTCGGGCTGCTCCTGGCCACCGCCGTCCTGCTGCTGTGGGACCTGGGCGCCTCCGGCTACGCCAACTCCTTCTACTCCGCCGCGGTCCAGGCGGGCGGCGAGAGCTGGAAGGCCTTCTTCTTCGGCTCCTCCGACGCCGGGAACTCCATCACCGTCGACAAGCCCCCGGCCGCCCTGTGGCCGATGATGCTGTCCGTCCGGCTCTTCGGGCTCGGGGCCTGGCAGATCCTCGTCCCGCAGGCCCTCATGGGCGTGGGTACGACCGCCGTGCTCCACGCGGCCGTACGCCGCCAGTTCGGCCCGGTGGCGGCCCTCATCAGCGGAGCCGTCTTCGCGCTCACACCCGTGGCCGCGCTGATGTTCCGCTTCAACAACCCCGACGCGCTGCTGACCCTCCTCATGACGGTCACCGTGTACTGCGTGCTCCGGGCCCTGGACGGCGCGCACACCAAGTGGCTGGTCTGGGCCGGGGTCGCGGTCGGCTTCGCCTTCCTGACCAAGACCCTGCAGGCCTTCGTCATCCTGCCGCCCCTCGCCCTGCTCTACGCGGTCTGCGCGCCGACCGGGCTGCGCAGGCGCCTCGGCCAGCTTCTGCTCTCCACCCTCGCCATGGTGCTGGCCGGCGGCTGGTGGGTGGCGATCGTCGAACTGTGGCCCGCCTCCTCGCGCCCGTACATCGGGGGCTCACAGACCAATTCCTTCCTGGAACTGACCCTCGGCTACAACGGCCTCGGCCGGATCAACGGCGAGGAGACCGGCAGCGTCGGCGGCGGAGCCCGCAGGGCGGTCGCCGAGGGCATGACCGGCGGCGGCCCCGGCGGCGGCGGTGGCGGAACGGCCTGGGGAGAGACCGGCATCGACCGGCTGTTCTCCGCCTCCATCGGCGGCCAGATCGGCTGGCTGCTGCCCGCCGCGCTGATCCTGCTCGTCGCGGGCCTCGTGGTCACCTGGCGGGCCGGCCGGGCCACCGACACCCTGGAGGGCATGGCCCGCGCGGCCTTCCTGGCCTGGGGCGGGGCGCTGCTGATCACCGCGGTGGTCTTCAGCTTCATGCAGGGCATCTTCCACGAGTACTACACCGTCGCCCTGGCGCCGTACATCGCCGCCCTGGCCGGCATGGGCATCGCCGTGCTGTGGGAGGAGCGGGGCAGCCGGGCCGCCTCCCTCACGCTCTCGGGGACCCTCGCTCTCACGTCGTACTGGGCCTTCGTGCTGCTCGGTCGCTCCGCGGAGTACGTGCCGTGGTTGCGCTGGTCGGTCCTCGCCGTCGGACTCGGCACCGCCCTGCTGCTGCCGTTCACCGCGCGGCTGGGCCGCCGTACCGCACTCGGCGTGGCGGCAGTCGGCCTGGGCGCGGCCCTGGCCGGACCCCTCGCGTACTGCCTGACCACGGTGACCACCCCGCACACGGGCTCGATCGTCACGGCGGGCCCCGCGGTCGCGGGCGGCCGCGGCGGCCCCGGCGGCGGGATGCGCGGCTTCGAGATGCCGGGCGGCGGCGGGATGCCCGGAGGCGGAGCCGCACCGCAGGGCATGCCCCCGGGCGGCCAGGCCCCCGGCGGCCAGGCTCCCGGCGGCAGCCGGCCCACCGACGGCGGCCGGGGCACGAGGACCGGCGGCGGCCCCGGAGGCCCCGGCGGAGGCGGCATGGGCGGAGGCGGCATGGGCGGCCTGCTCGGCGGGACGCGGACCAGCGCCGAGGCCACGGCCGCGCTGCGCGCCGGCGCGGACCGGTACACGTGGGCGGCGGCCGCCATCGGCTCGCAGAACGCGGCGAGCTACCAGTTGGCTTCGCAGCGGCCGGTGATGGCCCTCGGAGGCTTCAACGGCAGCGACCCCTCTCCGACCCTGGAGCAGTTCAAGGCGTACGTGAGCGCCGGGAAGATCCACTACTTCATCGCCCAGAGCACTGCGGGGGCCGCCGGCGCCACGGCCGGCGGCGAAACCGGCGCCGGCGCCGGGACCCCCGCGGCGGCCCGCGGCGGAGGCGGCCCCGGCGGGGGCGTGAGCAGCTCCATCGAGACCTGGGTCAAGGCCACCTTCAAGGCCTCCACGATCGGCGGAGCCACCTTCTACGACCTCACGTCCACCCCCTAGCATCAAGGGGGCGGACCGGACATTGCGGGCCGGTCCCGTGCGCGTGAGGAGGATGCCTCCATGGTCACCCCGGCCGATTCCGGCACGGCCCGGACCAGCGTCTGGCTGGCGGTGCGGCTGGCCGCACCCGCCCGGCGGCGCAGCGAGGCCCCCGCCGGACTGGACCGGGAACGGATCACGGAGGCGGCCGTGCGGCTGCTGGACGCCGAGGGGCTGGCCCGGTTCTCCATGAGGCGGCTCGCCGCCGGGCTCGGGGTCAGCGCGATGTCCCTGTACTGGTACGTCGACACCAAGCACGATCTGCTCGAACTCGCCCTGGACAGCGCCCTGGGCGAGCTCGGTGAACGGCAGGAGCCGGCCGGGCCGCCCGTGGAGGGCTGGCCCGGCCGGCTCCGTTCGCTGGCCCGGGGCTACCGGAAGCTGCTCGTGGCCCACCCGTGGGTGGCTCCGCTCACCGCCGCCTATCCGAACATCGGCCCGCACGCGCGGGCCTTCGACGCAGCCCTGCACCGGCTGCTGGACGCCACGGGCCTGCCGGACGCCACCCGTGCCGGGGCGCGGCTGGCCGTCTCCCAGTTCCTGCACGGCTGCGGGGGCACGGTCCGGCGGCCGCCCGACGGGGAGTTCTGCCTCGCGCTCGACGTCCTGATCGCCGGGATCCAGGCCCACACCGCGCCCGGGGCGGCCGCCCCGGGCGCGGCCCCGTAGGGCGGCCCGCTACTTTGCCGAGGTGGACACCGGAGCGTGGGCCGCGGGCTTCGACCGGAGGGCGACCTCCTTGATGAACACCACGAGCACCAGCGCGAGCAGCGCGGTGGGGGCGGCGTAGAAGAAGACGTCGCCGACGCCGTGCCCGTACGCGGACTCGACGACCGTGCGGAAGGGTGCGGGCAGCTTGTCGAGGTCGGGGATCCCGCCCCCGCCGGTGCCGCCGTGGCCCATGGCCGCGGCCTTCGGGCCGAGCTCGGCGAGGCCGTCCTTGACGTAGTGGGTGACCCGGTTGGCCATGACCGCGCCGAGGGCGGAGACGCCCACCGCGCCGCCGAGCGAGCGGAAGAAGGTGACGACCGAGCTGGCGGCGCCGAGGTCCTCGGGGGCCACCTGGTTCTGGGAGGCGAGCACCAGGTTCTGCATCATCATGCCGAGGCCGAGGCCGGTCAGCGCCATGAAGATCGCGATGTGCCAGTACGGGGTGTCGTACCGCAGGATGCCCAGCAGGCCGAGGCCCGCCGTCAGGAGCACGCCGCCGGAGACGAGCCAGGCCTTCCACTTTCCGGTCTTGGTGATCACCTGACCGGAAACGGTGGAGGAGACGAAGAGCCCGCCGATCATCGGAATCGTGAGGATTCCGGACATCGTGGGGGACTCACCGCGGGCCAACTGGAAGAACTGGCTGAAAAACACGGTCCCCGAGAACATCGCGATGCCGACGAAGAGGGAGGCCGCGGAGGCGAGGCTGATGGTCTTGTTGCGGAAGAGGCGCAGCGGAATGATCGGGTCGCTCGCCTTGGACTCGACCAGGAGGAAGAGCAGGCCGAGCACGACGGCGCCGCCGGTCATCGCCGCGGTCTGCCAGGACATCCAGTCGTACGAGGTGCCGGCCTGCGTCACCCAGATCAGCAGGGCCGAGACGGCGCCGCTGATCAGGAAGGCGCCCAGCCAGTCGACCTTGACGTCGCGCCGGACGACCGGCAGGTGCAGGGTGCGCTGGAGGACGATCAGCGCGATGATCGCGAAGGGGATGCCGACGTAGAAGCACCAGCGCCAGCCGAGCCAGCTCGTGTCGGTGATGACCCCGCCGAGCAGCGGGCCGCCGACGGTGGCGACGGCGAAGACGGCGCCGAGGTAGCCGCTGTAGCGGCCGCGCTCGCGCGGGGAGATCATCGCGGCCATCACGATCTGGGCGAGGGCGGAGAGCCCGCCGACGCCGATGCCCTGGACCACGCGGCAGGCGATGAGCATGCCGGTGTTCTGGGACATGCCCGCGACCATCGAGCCGAGGACGTAGATCACCAGGGATATCTGGACCAGCAGCTTCTTGCTGAAGAGGTCGGACAGCTTGCCCCACAGCGGGGTCGCCGCCGTCATCGAGAGCAGGGCGGCGGTGACCACCCAGGTGTAGGAGGACTGGGTGCCGCCGAGGTCGCCGATGATCTGGGGCAGGGCGTTGGAGACGATCGTGGAGGACAGGATCGCCACGAACATGCCGAGCATCAGCCCGGAGAGCGCCTTCATGATCTGCGGGTGGGTCATGGGCGCGCTGTCGGACGTGGTCTCCGGCCGGCCGCCTCCCCGCACACCGGTGGGTGTGGTCGTAGCCATGTGTTTCCTTCGGTCTAGCTGTCTGGAAGCGTGAAGCCCGACCGGAGCCGGGCCAGCAGGACGTTGAGGTGGTCGACGTCCGCGTCGGACCAGTCGGCCAGGGCCTTCGCCAACGCGGTGGTGTGGCGGGTGCCGAGCTCGGTGAGGAGCGCGCGGCCGGCCGGGGTCAGGCGCAGGATCCGGCAGCGGGCGTCGACGGGGTCGGTGTCGCGGGTGATCCAGCCGCGGTCGGCGGTGTGCGCGACGTGCCGGCTGGTCACGGAGATGTCGATGGCCAGGTACTCGGACAGGCGCCCGAGCCGCATCTCGCCGTGCCGGTCGAGCACGGTGAGCACGGCCGCCGAGCCGGGCGGGCAGTCGGAGGGCAGGAGCCGGGCGAGGTCACGCTTGACGGCGCCGATGCCGGTGAGCTGGCGGGCCAGCTCGGCGTAACGCGTGGCGGGCGTCGCCGCCGCGGGCTCTTCGGGAGCCACTGGGGCCACGGGAGCCGGAGCTACTGGCCCTACGGCTGCTGCGGGCGCTGCGGGCGCTGCGGGCGCTGTGGTCACCGGGACTCCCCTCCGAATGTCGTTGCTTCGGGCAACCATAGAAGCAGATGGTTGTTACAGGCAAATGAATCGGGGGCCCGGGCGGTAAAGGAATCGGAAA
This sequence comes from Streptomyces sp. NPDC002104, assembly GCF_053593795.1. Lineage (NCBI taxonomy): Bacteria > Bacillati > Actinomycetota > Actinomycetes > Kitasatosporales > Streptomycetaceae > Streptomyces > Streptomyces sp. NPDC002104. The sequence continues at coordinate 191,911 of NZ_JBSFDF010000002.1, forward strand.
ACCGGCTAGGGTCCTGCGCATGGCTGCGAATCACGACTCGAACCACAACTCACAGGCTCCCGCTGGTGACTACGACCCCGCGGGCAGCACCCAGATGTTCCGGGCGTTCGTCGAGGAGCCGGTACCGGCCCCCGCCGTCCCCGGTTCCCGCATGCAGAACCGCGCCGCGCGCAAGTCGGGCCCGGGCGCCGGCCTGTGGATCGGCGTCGGCCTCGCCGCGGTGGTCCTGATCGCCGTGGTGGCCTGGCTGGCGCTCTGAGGGCCGTCAGTTCCAGGTGGCCGTGACCCTCTGGGTCTCCACGTGCATGCCCAGGGGGACGCGCCAGGCCTCGACGCAGATCCGGTAGGTCTGCGTCTTCGTCGTGCCGCCCGCGATGGGGGCGGGCAGCGGCTGGGTCGATTCGATGGTGTTCCAGTCGACGCCCAGGGCGCCGATGATGTGCGTCGCGAAGCCGACCGTGCCCGAACGGGCCGCCGTGCCGCCGGTGTTGGTGAAGGCCACCGTGACCTGCTCGCACCAGCGTTCCGCCGTGGCGGTACGGGTCGGCGCGCCGATGCTCAGCTTCGCCGGCGTGGCCGGAGGCTTCGGCGGCGCGGACGGCCCGGGCTTCGGGGGCGGGCTGGACGGTGTCCCGGGCCTGCCGCCCGGGGCGGTCGGGAGCGTGGTGCCCGGTGCGGTGCCGGGCGGGCTCCCCGGGCCCCCGGAAGGCGTCCCCGCGCCTCCGCCCGTGCCACCCCCCGTGCCTCCGCCCGAGGCGGAGCCGGCCGGGGGCTGCGACCCCGGGGCGCCGGGCGGCGTACCGCCGGGGACCCCGCCCGAGGCGCTGCCCGAGGCCCCGCCGGGGGTGGTGCCCGGGACGCCGGCCGGAATGTCCGCCGAGGTGCTCCCCGACGTGCCGCTGCCGGGCGCGGAGGATCCGGGCGAGGCCTGCGGAAGCGGCTGGAACTCGACCCGGGCCCCGGGTGCGACGTTCTCCCCGGCGCCCCGCTCCGGTCCCGGTGCGGCCGCGCCCACGGCCACGTAGCCCTCGCGCGCCGGTCCGCCGCAGCCGGTCAGGGCGGCGGCGCACGCCGTGGCGCACAGGGCGAGGACGGCGGCCTGCCGGGATACCTTTCGCATCCCGGCAGTTTTACTGACGTGCCGTCAATTGTGAAGCGGACGGGGAGGATCGTCCCCACGGGACAGCCCACGGGACAGCCCGCGGGGTAGTCTGCGGGGCAGCCGGCGGAAGCTACTCGCCGATCAGGCCGACGCGGAGCTGCGCGAGCGTGCGCGTGAGCAGCCGGGAGACGTGCATCTGGGAGATGCCGACCTCCTCGCCGATCTGCGACTGCGTCATGTTCGCGAAGAACCGCAGCATGATGATCTGCCGTTCCCGGGGCGGGAGCTTGGCCAGCAGGGGCTTGAGCGACTCGCGGTACTCGACGCCCTCCAGCGCGGTGTCCTCGTACCCGAGCCGGTCCGCGAGCGAGCCCTCGCCGCCCTCGTCCTCGGGGGAGGGCGAGTCGAGCGAGGAGGCGGTGTACGCGTTGCCCACGGCGAGGCCGTCGACGACGTCCTCCTCCGAGACCCCGAGCACGGCCGCGAGCTCCGGCACGGTCGGCGAGCGGTCGAGCTTCTGGGCGAGCTCGTCACTGGCTTTGGTGAGGGCGAGCCGCAGCTCCTGGAGCCGGCGCGGGACGCGCACGGACCAGGAGGTGTCCCGGAAGAACCGTTTGATCTCACCGACGACCGTCGGCATGGCGAAGGTCGGGAACTCCACCCCGCGTTCGCAGTCGAACCGGTCGATCGCCTTGATCAGACCGATCGTGCCGACCTGGACGATGTCCTCCATGGGCTCGTTGCGGCTCCGGAAGCGGGCCGCGGCGTAGCGCACGAGGGGGAGGTTCAGCTCGATCAGGGTGTCGCGCACGTACGTCCGCTCGGGACTGTCGGCGTCGAGGCCGGCGAGCCGCTTGAAGAGCGAGCGGGAGAGCGTGCGGGTGTCGATCCGGGTGTCGATCCGGGTGTCGATGGCTTCCGAGCGGTGGGACACTGCCGGCACTTCACGCTGCTTGACGAGCGTGAGCACCTGTGAGCTGCCCTGGTCTACGGACATGCCACCCCCTTGAGGTCGCGGACGGTCGCGCTTCATCTGCGCGCCCGTCGGAGGAACGCAGCCTCCACCTGAATACCGGAGGCGGGGCTGCGGCAAACGCGGTTCCAGCAGAATGTCACATGTCGGCAACACGCTGTAGCGCCATGTCGACAAGTATCTCCAGCGACAGAACACGTTAGGCCTGCTCTAGGACGGGAATCTGCCGCTCTGTCAGGAAACGCGGAGATTGATCTCCACTCGATCCGGTTAGGCCTCGATCCTGTTTGCGGATCTCAGCCGGGCGAAGCTCCGCGCGAGGAGGCGCGAGACGTGCATCTGGGAGACCCCGAGCTCGGCGCTGATCTGCGACTGGGTCAGATTGTTGTAGTACCGCAGGAGCAGGATCCGCTGCTCGCGCTCGGGCAGTTGTACGAGGAGGTGGCGGACCAGGTCGCGGTGTTCCACGCCGGCCAGCTCGGGGTCCTCGTAGCCGAGGCGGTCGAGCAGGCCGGGGAGTCCGTCGCCCTCCTGGGCGGCCTCCAGGGAGGTCGCGTGGTAGCTGCGGCCGGCCTCGATGCAGGAGAGCACCTCCTCCTCGCTGATGCGCAGCCGCTCGGCGATCTCGGGGGTGGTCGGGGTGCGGCCGTGCAGGGTGGTGAGGTCCTCGGTGGCGGCGTTGACCTGGACCCACAGCTCGTGGAGGCGGCGCGGGACGTGCACGGTGCGGACGTTGTCGCGGAAGTACCGCTTGATCTCGCCCACCACGGTCGGCATCGCGAAGGTCGGGAACTGCACCCCGCGCTCGGGGTCGAACCGGTCGATCGCGTTGATCAGCCCGATCGTGCCGACCTGGATCACGTCCTCCATCGGCTCGTTGCGGCTGCGGAAGCGGGCGGCCGCGTACCGGACGAGCGGGATGTTGGCCTCGATGAGGGCCCCGCGGACCCGGGTGTGCTCGCTGGTGCCCGGCTGGAGGTCCTTCAGCTGCCCGAACAGCACCTGGGTGAGGGCCCGGGTGTCGGCGCCCCGGCTCTGCGGCCTGGGGGCGACCGGGGGCTCCTCCGGAGCCTCCTGCTGGGGCGGTACGTGGGACTCCTGCGGCTGGGGCTGCGGGGAGGCCTGGTGCGGGGCCTGGGGGGCGCCTTGGTGCGGAGCCTGGTTCGGGCCCTGGTGCGGGCCCTGCGGCGAGGCCTGGTGCGGTGTCTGGTGCGCGCCCTGGTGCGGGGCCTGAGTGGAGTCCCTGGGCGGTTCGTGTGGTGTGTGGGGCTGCTCCTGCTGCGGATCCTGCTGGGGCGGCACCTCGGGCGCAGTACTGGCCGGCACGGTCACGCCACCCCTTCACTTCACGTCATCAACTCATCCGTCAAAAGCGGTCATAGCATCACAAGACATGTGCACTGTGTGCAAGCACCGTATATCGCCGTGTTGAGGGCAAGTTGGGCGTAACAGGGCATCTTGCCCCGTGTGCGGGAACGCAAAAAGCCCCCCACCCGTCGGAGTGGGGGGCCGGGAAGTCCGGAAACCGCTTCAGCGTACGGGTTCAGCGCACCAGTTCGGTCATGAACTCGCCGATCGCCGTTGCGGCATCCGAGATTCCTTGGAAGCCTATTTTCACCATATCGGCGGCTTTTTCGGGCTGAGTGATGATGACGAAGAGGACGAAGACGACGAGGGCCCCCGAGATCAGCTTCTTGGTTTCCACGTGCGCTGTCGGCCTCCCCAACCGGTCCTGCAAGGTCGGCAGAGTCTAGCCCGTCGTGTTCGAACACTCACCTGGCCTTTAAGGACCAATGGCCTCGCCGCACAGGCCCTTTGCCGGTGTGCCGGCGGCCCCGGAAGGCGCAGGATTGAACACAAGCCCACCGGTTCTGGCAGGAAATCGGTGAGCGAGGGACAGGACCTCACTGCGGGGTCCGAGCCGCAAGCTTCCCCCCTGACTGCGGCTTGGACTGGCAGGTTCCGTCCTCATCGGGGGAAGTGGCTTGTCCCCCCGATGCCACTTCCCCCGTCCCAACCGTTGAAGGTCCCGGCTCAGGCCGGGGCCTTCTTCGCGTTGTCCGGACGGTCCGCTACTCCAGCCCGCCGGCCAGGTCCGCGATCGGCTGGACCGGGGCGATCACGGGCGCGAGCTGGTTCGGCAGCTCCATCAGCTGGTTGAGCTGGTTCAGGCCGCCGCTGACCTGTCCGCCGATCTCCTGCACCGAGGACGGGCTGGCCCCCTCCGGCATGCCCTGCGGGGCCGGCAGGTCCGGGAGGGTGAGCGGGGAGACCGGGGCGGCGGAGGCGGCGGGAGCCGCGAGGCCCGCGGCGGCCCCCGCGAGGGCGAGGGCGGCGAGGATGCGCTTGGTCTTGGTCATGCCGTGACAACGGCCCAGGGCGCGGGCGGTCACGCGGATGTCCCTCGGACGCCATATCCCCGGGAACCCCGGGAACCCCGTGCACCCCAGGCACCCCGTGCACCCCGGAAATGCCGAGAGCCCCGACCCTTGCGGGGCGGGGCTCTCGATCAGAGCGGTAGCGGTGGGATTTGAACCCACGGATAGCTTGCACCATCACACGCTTTCGAGGCGTGCTCCTTCGGCCGCTCGGACACGCTACCGAGAGAGAGCTTAGCCCAAGGAGACCCGTGCTCTGAAATCCATTCGCCCGGAACCCGCCCGGAACCCGCCCGGAACCCCTCCGGACCCCTCAGAGGTCGCGGAAGAAGTCCGTGAGCCGGCGCGCGCACTCCCCCGCGAGCACGCCCGCGATCACCTCGGGCCGGTGGTTGAGCCGGCGGTCCCGTACGAGGTCCCACAGGGACCCGGCCGCGCCCGCCTTCTCGTCGGACGCCCCGTAGACGACCCGCGCCACCCGTGACTGCACGAGGGCGCCCGCGCACATCACGCACGGCTCCAGGGTCACCACGAGGGTGCACCCGGGGAGCCGCCATTCCCCGAGGGCGGCGGCGGCCCGGCGCAGCGCCAGTACCTCGGCGTGTGCCGTCGGGTCTCCGGTCGCCTCCCGCTCGTTGTGCCCGGTGGCGAGGAGCGTGCCGTCCGGGCCGAGCACCACGGCGCCGACCGGCACGTCGCCGGCCGGCACCGCCCGGGCGGCCTCCCGGAGCGCCAGGCGCATGGAGTCCTGCCACGGGTCCCGTACGGGATCGGGCGTGTACGGGGTGGGGTGCGGGGTGTGGTGGTGCGCGGGGATCACTAGCGGACGGCCTCCAGGACCTCGGTGGCGCCGAGCGATTCGGCGATCTCCGAGAGCGCGTCCCCGTCCAGGGTCATCAGTTGTTTGTTGCTCACCCCGAGGTCGTCGAGCAGCCTGGGGTCGCCGAGCGGGCCGGCGGGCGCCGGTTCGGCCCCGGCCCGTACGTCGTCCGCGTCTTCGTCGTCATCCTCCTGGTCTCTGTCGGCGGATCCGCCGTCCGGGTAGGAGGCGACGACCTCGTCCTCGCCGTCCTCGGTGCCGTCGAGGTCCAGCTCGTCGAGTTCGTCGTCCTCGTCGTCCTTGCCCAGCAGCTCGTCGGTCAGCATCGAGCCGTAGGAGCTGCGGGAGGCGGCGGAGGCGTTGGACACGTAGAAACGCGGGTCCTCCTCGCCGTCCACCCGGACGACCCCGAACCAGGCGTCCTCCTGTTCGATGAGGGCTACCACCGTGTCGTCGTCGACAGAGGCGGAGCGGGCGAGATCGATCAGATCACTCAGAGACTCGACATCGTCGAGTTCCATGTCGCTCGCTTCCCACCCGTCTTCGGTGCGCGCGAGCAGTGCGGCGAAATACACCGTGACTCTCCCACTGGTCATAGGCGTGCCGGTTGGAGTTCCCCCCGGCCGGAGGTGGGTGGGGGGTGGAACGGTCGCCGTGCTCACCGTTTCGTACCCCGCCCAGTCGGCATCGTGGCAGAAACGGAGCCAATGCGAGAGGTCTTCCGCGCCGTGGCGCTGGCCGCGCGTGTTGTACGGGGCCTCGTGCGGGGGGCGGGACGGCGGCCGGGCGGGGGCCGGGCGGCGGCCGGGAGGGACCCCGGCGGGGCCCTCGGCGGGGCTCACCGCAGCCTTCACGACGGCCCCCACGACAGGGCGCACGTTAGGGCGCACGACACGGCTCACCACGGGGCTCACCAGGTCTCACCAGCGGAAGGTGCGCATGCGCATCTGCTGGCGCATGCGGGCGGCGCGGGCACGCCTGGGCTGCACCCGGTCGCGCAGTTCCCGTGCCTCGTTCAGGTCACGGAGGAACTGCGCGCGCCGGGCTCTGCGCTGCGCCGTCGTCTCCAGTGGCTCGTGATCGTCGTCGGGCATGGGTCACCGCCCCTGGCTGGTCCGGTCCGGTCCGTCCCCCCGAACCCCACCTTCCCTCGGACCGGCCGTTTGATGCCACCTTCTGCCACGGCTCGGCAGGAATTCAGTCGGATTCCGACAAACCCGGCTCGGCGGACTCAGCGGATTTCCGTGGACTCCGTCGATTCCGCCGGCCCCGTGGACCCCTCGGCCGCCTCCGGAGACTCCGCCAGCGTCGGGACGATCGCCACCGGCCCGTGCGCGTGCTGCAGCACCGCGTTGGCGACGGAGCCGATCATCAGGGACCGGATGTGCCGGCGCGGGTGGTGGCGGCCCACGACGACCAGGGCCGCCGATCTCGAGGTGGCCACGAGGCGCCCGGCGGCGTCCCCGGGCACCGCGGCCTGCTCGACGGGCACGGTCGGGTGCCGCGCCCGGAACGGCGCGAGGCGCTCCGTCTGGGAGCGGAGCATCTCCCGCTCGGCCGGCACCGCGTTCTCGTCCTCCCCCACCAGCGCCTCCGGCGGGATCACCGCGAAGGGGCTGTCGATCACCATCGTCGGCGACGGCGGGATGCTGTACGCCGAGACCACCTGGAGCGTGGTGCCCCGCGCGGCGGCCTCGGCGAAGGCGAATTCCAGTACGTTGTCGGGCGTCTCCGCGGCGTGCAGCCCCACCACGACCCGCCCCGCCGAGGCCTCGGCGGCCGCGTCCACCCCGCGCGCCTCGTGCGCGACCACGACCACGGGGCAGGCCGCGCTGGTGGCCACGGCCCGGCTGTTGGAGCCGAGCAGCAGGGCGGCGAAACCGCCGCGGCCGCGGGAGCCCATCACCAGCATCCGGGCGCCCTCCCCGATGTCCCGCAGGGCTTCCGGGACGGAGCCCTCCAGGGACTCGTAGCGGACTTCGGAGGGCAGCTCGCCCCCCTTGGCCAGATGGGCCCGTATCCGTACGCTGACGGGGTCCTCGGTCTCTTCCGGCTCGGTGCGGTCCTGCAGGGAGGAACGGCGTGCCGCGTACAACTGCGCGCTGTCGGACAGCACGTGGGCGACGACGAGCCCGGTGCCGTGGCGCACTGCCGCAGCCCTTGCCCACTCCAGGGCCTTGAGGCTGTGTTCGGATCCGTCTACGGCGGCGATCACCATTGCGTGGGTCATCAGTCCAGCGTGCTGGGGGTCCGGGCGGGTCGCATCTCCAGCGCTTTCCGGGCGTGGCCGCCGCTTCGGGCGCGAAGGGGTGGGCGCAGCGCGTAGCCTTTTGGGTGTGGGTCGCGTGTTTGCGGCCGTTTTCGCAGGTAGCGGCGGTGCGGGTCGCAGCTTTTGCCGCGGCAGCCAAGTCTTGGAGGATGTTGTGCGTTTGCAGGTCGTGGATCACCCCTTGGTGGCGCACAAACTCACCACTCTGCGCGACAAGCGCACCGACTCCGCCACCTTCCGGCGCCTCGCGGACGAGCTGGTGACCCTGCTCGCGTACGAGGCCACCCGGGACGTGCGCACCGAGCAGGCCGACATCGTCACCCCGGTCGGCCCGACCACCGGTGTGAAGCTCTCCTACCCGCGGCCGCTGGTCGTACCGATCCTGCGCGCCGGTCTCGGCATGCTCGACGGCATGGTGCGGCTGCTGCCGACCGCCGAGGTCGGTTTCCTCGGCATGGTCCGCAACGAGGAGACCCTGGAGGCCTCCACGTACGCGACGCGCATGCCGGAGGACCTCTCGGGCCGCCAGGTCTACGTGGTGGACCCGATGCTCGCCACCGGCGGCACGCTCGTCGCGGCGATCCAGGAGCTCATCAAGCGCGGTGCGGACGACGTGACCGCGGTGGTGCTGCTGGCCGCGCCGGAGGGCGTCGAGGTCATGGAGCGCGAGCTGGCGGGCACGCCGGTGACGGTGGTGACGGCCGCGGTGGACGAGCGGCTCAACGAGCAGGGCTACATCGTGCCGGGGCTGGGCGACGCGGGCGACCGCATGTACGGCTCGGCGGAGTAGCGCAGTAGCGGGGCAGTTGTGAGGAAGCCCGGTCCCCGAGGGGGCCGGGCTTCGTCATGCGGTCAGCACTTCTTGGCGGGCGCGGGCTTGGGGTTGGCCAGGAGGGCGAGGGCCTTGTCCGCGTCGGCCTTCGGCGTGAGTTCCTTGAAGGCGTCGCCGAGGATCAGGTCGATGTCGCCGGTCTCGCGGGTGTCGGTCTGCTGGGTGGCGCCGGCGAGGTTGGTGCCCAGGACGGAGAAGGCGGCCTTGTCCGTCTGCGGCGAGCCGACCAGTATCCCGGCGCCCGGGACCTTCTTGTCGAAGTCGGCGGGGGCGTTGCCGACCTTGCCGATGGTGAACCCGCGGCTCTTGAGCTCATCGCCCACGGCCTTGGCGAGCCCCGCGCGCGGGGTCGCGTTGTAGACGTTGACCGTGATGCCGCCGGGCGGCGGGAGGGCGACCTGCGGCGCGGCGGAGGCCGGCGCGGCGGAGGAGCCCGCCTTGGGGGCGGGGGTGGCGCAGTCCTTGGCCGCGGCGGCGGTTTTGCGTTTGTCCGCGTCACCGCCGAACACGTCGATGAGCTGCACGGCCCCGTAAGCGATCAGGGCGAGCCCGATGATCGATCCGAGCACCACGAGGACGATCCGGCGGCGGCGTCGAGGGCGGGTCATGCGGGGGTAAGCCGCTCCCGTGACCTTGTACTTTCCGCCCATGCCAGGGGGAGTGAGCATGCTCATGTGCGCAGCGTAATGCCGACCGCTGCCGATGCCCACCGAATCATCTGTTGATAGGGCAAGGCTGACCCGAAAGGCGCAACCGGGACCTATCCGACAACCGGACGGGGTGGGTCGGCCCGGCCGTGGGGGCGGTTCAGCCCAGTTCGAGGACGCGCGCGTGCAGGACCTGGCGCTGCTGGAGCGCGGCGCGGACGGCGCGGTGCAGTCCGTCCTCCAGGTAGAGGTCGCCCTGCCATTTCACGACGTGGGCGAAGAGGTCCCCGTAGAAGGTCGAATCCTCGGCGAGCAGCGTTTCGAGGTCGAGCTGGCCCTTGGTGGTCACAAGCTGGTCGAGCCGGACCGGGCGCGGGGCGACATCCGCCCACTGACGGGTGGTTTCCCTGCCGTGGTCGGGGTACGGCCGCCTATTTCCGATGCGCTTGAAGATCACACGGAAAGCCTACCGGGCACGGGCCTGCGGGCGCAGCCTTGCGATGACGGTGCAAAGGTGGCAGACAGTGCTATTTCGGGAGTGATAAATGAGCCAGAGCACCGACTCCGCGTCCCCTGCCACGTCCCCCGCCGACCAGATCGCCGCGGGGTACGCCTTCACCGGACCCGCGCTCGATCTGGGGGCACTGCTCTGGGACGGGGCCTGTCTGCCCGAGCACCAGATCCGCATCCCGCTGTCGATGCTCAACCGGCACGGACTGGTCGCGGGCGCCACGGGAACCGGTAAGACCAAGACGCTGCAGCTGATCGCCGAGCAGCTGTCGGCCAACGGCGTTCCGGTGTTCCTCGCGGACATCAAGGGCGACGTCTCGGGGATCTCCGCGCCCGGCGCGGCCAACGAGAAGATCGGGGAACGCGCAGAGGAGGTGGCCCAGGAATGGGAGGGCACCGGATTCCCCAGCGAGTTCTACTCGCTCGGCGGGATCGGCCCCGGAATCCCGCTGCGGTCCACCGTGACGAGCTTCGGCCCGGTCCTGATGTCCAAGGTGCTCCAGCTCAACCAGACGCAGGAGCAGTCGCTGGGACTGATCTTCCACTACGCCGATGCCAAGGGCCTGGAGCTGATCGACCTCAAGGACCTGCGGGCCGTCGTCGCCTTCCTCGTGTCGGACAAGGGAAAGCCGGAGCTCAAGGGCATCGGCGGACTCTCCACGGTGACCGCCGGAGTGATTCTGCGGGCGCTCACCGCCTTCGAACAGCAGGGGGCCGCGGAATTCTTCGGGGAACCCGAATTCGACACCAGTGAATTCCTCCGGACGGGGGCGGACGGGCGCGGACTGGTCTCCGTCCTGGAACTCCCGGCGGTCCAGGACAAACCGCAGCTCTTCTCCACCTTCCTGATGTGGCTGCTGGCGGACCTGTACTCCGACCTTCCGGAAGTCGGCGACCTGGAGAAGCCCAAGCTGGTCTTCTTCTTCGACGAGGCGCACCTGCTGTTCAACGGCGCATCCAAGGCCTTCCTCGAAGCCATCACGCAGACCGTCCGGCTGATCCGTTCCAAGGGCATCGGCGTCTTCTTCGTCACCCAGACCCCCAAGGACGTGCCGGCCGACGTGCTGGCGCAGCTCGGCAACCGGGTGCAGCACGCCCTGCGCGCCTTCACCCCGGACGACGCGAAGGCGCTGAAGGCGACGGTGAAGACCTTCCCGAACTCCGCCTACGACCTGGAGGAGCTGCTGACCCGGCTCGGGACGGGCGAGGCGGTGATCACCGTGCTCAGCGAGAACGGCGCGCCGACCCCGGTGGCGGCGACCCGGCTGCGGGCCCCCCAGTCGCTGATGGGGCCGATCGACGCCGGCGCGCTGGACCAGGCGGTGAAGTCCTCGCTGCTCTACTCGCGCTACGCGGAGCCCGTCGACCGGGAATCGGCGTACGAGAAGATCAGCGCCGAGCAGGCGGCGGCGGAGGCGGAAGCCGAGGCGGCGGCGGCCGCGGCGGAGGCCGAGAAGCAGGCGAAGGCGGCCGCGAAGGCCGCTCCGAAGCCGGACCCCTCGCTGGCGGAACAGGTGGTGGGCAGCGGCCTCTTCCGCTCCCTGGCCAGGTCGATCGGTACGCAACTGGGCCGCGAGATCTCCCGCTCCATCTTCGGCACGGCCAGGCGGCGCCGCTGACGCTCCCGCGGGCGGGGATTCCCCGCTCGCGGGGCATTCCCGCTCCGGGGCCCCGCGGGGCCTGCGAGACTCGGAGCATGCGGACCGAACTCACGGACACGACCTCCAGCAAGGTCAACCGGGCCCTGCTCGACGCGCGACGAGCCGTCGGGAGCCCCACGATGGGGCTCGTGCTCAACCTCCTCGTCGTCACGGACGAGGAGAACGCCTACGACGCCGTCCGCGCGGCCTCCGAGGCCTCGCGCGAGCATCCCTGCCGGATCATCGCGGTCATCAAGCGCACCGCGCGCGGCTCGCACCGGCTGCGCCGCAGCCGGCTCGACGCCGAGCTGCGGGTCGGCGCCGACGCCGGATCCGGGGAGATCGTGCTGCTCCGGCTGCACGGGACGCTCACCGAGCACGCGGGCTCCGTGGTGCTCCCGCTGCTGGTGCCGGACGCGCCCGTGGTGGCCTGGTGGCCCGCCGACGCCCCGGACGCGCCCGGCCGGGATCCGCTGGGCGCGCTCGCGCAGCGGCGGATCACGGACGCCGAGGCGGCCGCCGACCCGGTCGCCGCGCTCGACGCCCGGGCCGGCGCCTACGAGCCCGGGGACACCGACCTGGCCTGGACCCGGCTCACCCCGTGGCGCTCGCTCCTGGCCGCCGCCCTGGACCAGAAGCCGCTCCCGGTGACCGGCGCGGCGGTGGAGAGCGAGCCGGGCAACGCGAGCTCCGAGCTGCTGGCCCGCTGGCTGGAGGACCGGCTCGGCGTGCCCGTGGAGCGGGTGGAGACCGGGGGCCCGGTCATCACCCGGGTCCGGCTGACGACCTCGGCCGGGGAGATCCGCGTGGACCGCCCGGACGGGGTCCTGGCCACCCTGCTCCTGCCGGGCAGCCCCGACCGCAAGGTCGCGCTGAAGATCCGCAGCAGCGCCGAGCTGATAGCCGAGGAACTGCGCAGGCTCGACGCCGACGAGATCTACGCTTCGGCGCTGCGCTTCAGGCGGCCGGCCCAGGCGTCGCTCTCCGCGTAGTGGTTGTCGTAGACGGGCTGGCTGTCGATGATGTCCTGCACCGTGGCCTCGCCGGCCCGGACCCGGCCGAGCAGCCGGTAGTAGTCGAAGCGGCCCATGCCGGGCGTGAAGCCGACGAAGACCTCGGCGGTGCTGTCCGCGGCCGGGGCGAAGGCGTGCTTCACGCCGGGGGGCACGGCAAGGAAGTCGCCCTTGGTCAGGGTGTGTATCTCGTCGCCGAGCAGGACGTCGAGCGTGCCGTCCGTGACGTGGAAGAACTCGGTCGCCTTGGTGTGGTAGTGCACCGGGGCACCCGCCGCACCGACCTCGAAGGTGGCCGTGTTGCAGGTGAGCTCGGCGGTGTCCGTGAGCAGCGTGATCAGGCTGCCGGGGCCGTCGGAGATGATCTCGGCAGCGGCGGCGCGCGTCAGGTTCTCAGTCATGATCACGAGCTTAGGGGCAGGGTCTGACAACGGGCGCGGAACGCGCACGAACCGTCAATTCCGTTTGGCGGTACGGCTGGTGGCGGCCTTCTCGGCCTTCTCGGCGTGCCCGGCTTTCGCGGTGGCCTTCGCGGCGGCCTTCGCCTCCTGCTTGTGCGCCCGTACTTTGGCCAGCGACTCCGGGCCGGTGATGTCGGCCGCCGACCGGTGGACGTTCGCCGCTCCGTACCCGCCGGCCGCCTCGCGCCAGCCGCGCGGCCGCACCCCGAACCGCTTGCCGAGCAGCGCCAGGAAGATCTGCGCCTTCTGCTCGCCGAAGCCGGGCAGCGCCCGCAGCCGCGCCAGCAGCTCGGCGCCGGTCCCCGCGTCGGCCCACACCGCCGCCGCGTCCCCCTCGTAGTGCTCCACCAGGTACGCGCACAACTGCTGCACCCGCTTCGCCATCGCGCCCGGGTAGCGGTGCACGGCCGGCTTCTCGGAGAGCAGCGCGGCGAAGGCCTCCGGGTCGTGGGCGGCGATCGCGTGCGCGTCCAGGTCGTCGGAGCCCAGGCGCCGGGCGATCGTGTACGGCCCCGAGAACGCCCACTCCATGGGCACCTGCTGGTCCAGCAGCATCCCGACCAGCGCGGCGAGCGGGCTGCGCCCCAGCAGCTCGTCGGCCTCCGGCTGCTGGGCGAGCCGGATGGTGACGGTCGTGTCCTTGCCGTTCTTGCTGTCGCTGTCGTTCATGACTCCAGGGTCCCGCGCGCGGGTGCTCCCCGCGCGATTGTCGGACCCCGCGCCTAGCGTGAGTACCGAGACGGGTCACGTCGTACACGACACAGGAGTCGATCGATCATGGCTGAGTTCACGGAAGGCGCGCCCTGCTGGGTGGACGCGATGTTCTCCGATCTGGAGGGCGCGAAGACCTTCTACGCCGACGTGCTGGGCTGGACCTTCGGGGAGTCCAGCAGCGAGTACGGGAACTACACGCAGGCCTACTCCGACGGCAAGGCCGTCGCCGCCGTGGTGCCGCCGATGCCGGGGGCGGAGGGCCAGTCGCAGTGGTGCCTCTACCTCGCCTCGCCCGACGCGGAGGCCACCGCGGCGAAGATCAAGGCGGCCGGCGGACAGGTCCTGATGGAGCCGATGCAGGTCGGTTCCTTCGGCTCGATGGCCATCGCGCAGGAGCCGAGCGGCGCCGTCTTCGGGGTCTGGCAGCCGGGCGACCACAAGGGCTTCGAGAAGATGGGCGAGCCGGGCGCGTACTGCTGGGCCGAGTTCTTCTCGCGCGACGTGGCCAAGCCGGACGCGTTCCTCCCGCAGGTCTTCCCGTACGGGGCCCAGCAGATGGACCTCGGTGACGACCCCGAGGCGGCCGGGATGGACTTCAAGGTCTTCAGCCTGGGCGGCCCGGAGAACCCGGTGCTGGGCCGGATGAACATGGGCACCGACTTCCCGCCGGAGATCCCCTCGTACGTCCAGGTCTACTTCGCCGTCCCGGACTGCGACGAGGCGGTCGCGAAGACCCGGGCCCACGGCGGCACGCTGCACTTCGGCCCGATGGACAGCCCCTTCGGCCGCTTCGCGGCGGTGGCGGACCCGCAGGGCGCCGCCTTCGCCGTGATCGACGTGGCGAAGACGGTCGGCGAGATGCCGAAGTTCGCCTGATGGACCCCCGCGCCTGACGGAGCCCTCGTCCGGCGGAGCCCTACGCGGCGAGGCCGAGGGCGAAGGCGGCGACGACCGGGGCCGCGTAGATCACCGGGAAGGGGACGTGGGCGTAGGCCCGGGCCCGGACCACGGTGATCACGGCCCCGGTGTAGTAGAGGACCAGGCCGATGCCGGCGGCGACGCCGAGGGCCGGGACGAACAGGCCGGCCAGCAGGCCCAGGGCTCCGGCGGCCTTGGCCGCGCCGAGCGGGGTCCACCAGGCCCGGGGGACCCGGTACTGCTCCATGGCCTCCACGACCCAGGGGGCGCGGCGCAGGAGCGAGTAGCCCGAGAAGCCCGACATGGCGGCGGCGAGGACGGTGACGACGGTGGCGGCGATCTGCATGGCGGGCTCCTTGGTGGGTGCTTTTTCGTTCCTCACCGCACTGACCCGCGCCGCCGCACGGGTGTGACAGGAACCGCGAGAATTCTTTTCCCGCCCTCTGCCCTCCGCGCCCTACGTGCCCTCCGTGGCCTACCCCCTACAGGCCCAGGCTCGGCGGTGACAGCGCGCCGAACCACACGTGCGTGACCGCGCTGACGTAGCGCGCCCCGCACCGGTCCGACGGGACCACCAGCTGCGCACCCGCCTCGTCGAGGTCCTCACCGTCGAGGCGGGTCGCCAGCAGCACCGGGTTCGCGCCGAAGTCGGCGTCCAGCTCGGCCCAGGACAGCATCGAATGGTGTCCGTCCCCGCCCGTCACGGCGAGCAGGAACCGCGAACGGTCCTTGCGGCGGCGGGCGTCGAAGGCCGGGCCGGCGTCCGAGATGACCTCCCGGAGCAGCGGGCCCTCGAACACGTGGTGCTGCGGACCGTTCGTCGCGCAGTCGAACGTGACCGCGGCACGGTGCTGTGCCCAGTCCCGCAGGTCCGCGACGCTGAGCGTCGCCGGGTGGTCCAGGTCTCCGTGCAGCATGAGTTTGGCCATGGGTCACTCATTCCCGGCGCCGTGTCCCGCGGAACCTCATCTGCAAGGTTGGTGGCATGATATGAGCCGCAACTATGCGGGAGTTGGTCACATCTGCCTGGCAGATCACGCACGCATCAGGATCGGCCGCCCGCCGCGTGCATCTTCTGCCAGACCACGTCCCGCGTCACCGGCATCTCCGTGAAACGGATCCCCGTCGCGTCCCGCAGCGCGTTGGCGAAGGCGGGGGCCACCGGGTTGAAGGGGCTCTCGGACATGGACTTGGCGCCGAGGGGGCCGATCGAGTCGGAGGTCTCCATGAAGTGGACCTCCGTGCGCGGGACGTCCGCGTACTGCGGGAGGCGGTAGCGGCGGAAGGCGGCCGTGGTGACCTCCCCGCGCTCGTCCACCCGTACGGTCTCGAAGAGGGTGGCGCCCAGGGCCTGGGCCACGCCGCCCTCGACCTGGCCGCGGCACTGCATCGGGTTCATGACCTTGCCGGCGTCCGCCGCGTGGACGCTGCGCAGGATCTTCATCTCCCCCGTGTCCGGGTCGACCGCGAGGCGGAACCACTGGGCGTTGAAGGCCACCGAGCGCGGGGAGCCGCCCCAGTGGCCGTCGGCGGCGATCTCGTCCAGCCTGCCCTTGTCGTACGCGGCCTCGTACAGCTCCTTGAGGGTGACGACCCGGCCCGCGCAGTCGAAGGCCTCGGCGCCCAGCGTGCACAGGTGCCGGGCCACGCCGGTGTGGCGGGCCGCGAAGGTCTTGAGGCGCTCCGCGAGGGAGTCGGCGGCCAGCATCACGGCCTTGCCCGCCACCACCGTGCCGGCCGAGCCGAAGGCCCCCGTGTCGTGGCGGACCACGTCCGTGTCCGACTGGCGCACCGCGATCCGGTCGACCGTGGTGTTCAGTGCGCCGGCGGTGATCTGCTTGTGGACGGTGGTGGTGCCGTTGCCGAACTCCGCGGTGCCCACGGCGATGTCGTACGTGCCGTCGCGCAGCAGGCTGATCCGGGCGTCGGCGTAGTGGCCGCCGGGCGGGCCGGTCGCGATCATCGCGACGGCCGTGCCCGTGCCGGTGAGCCAGCCCGCGGGGACGTCCTCGTGGCTGCGGTCCTCGGCGATGGCCTTGCGCACGACGTCCATGCACTGCTTCATGCCGTACGAGGCGATGAAGAGGTCCTCCTCGTGGCCGATCGGGGTGACCATGTGGTCGCCCGGGCCGATGACGTTCTTCTCGCGCAGTTCGAGCGGGTCCATGCCGAGCCGGATGGCGAGCTCGTCCATGACGGATTCGAGGGCGAAGAGGACCTGGCCCAGTCCGTAGCCGCGGAAGGCGCCCGCGGGCACGCCGTTGGTGTAGACGGAGTACGCCTCCACTTCCTTGTTCGGCGCCTTGTACACCGCGAAGGACTCGCCGACGCTGTGGAACATGACGGCCGGGCCGTGGTTCCCGTAGGCGCCGGTGTTGGAGAGCACGCGGATGCGCAGCGCGGTCAGGGTGCCGTCGGCCTTGGCCCCGATCTTGATGGTGATCTTGAAGGGGTGGCGGGTGGTGGCACCGTAGAACTGCTCGGCCCGGGTGAATTCGAGTTTCACCGGGCGCCGCAGCTTCAGGGCGGCGAGGACCACGATGTCCTCGGTCAGCATCTCCTGCTTGCCGCCGAACCCGCCGCCCACGCGGCCCGCGACGACGCGGACCTCGTCCTCGTTCAGGCCGTAGAGGGCGCACAGCGCCCGCCGGGTCAGGAACGGCGCCTGCGTGGAGGAGCGGACGGTGATCCGCTCGCCGTCACCCTCCTCCTTCGGCTCGAAGTACGCGACGCTGCCGTGGGTCTCCAGGCTGGCGTGCTGCACGCGCTGCGTCTGGAAGGTCTCCTCGTAGACGACGTCGGCCTCCGCGTACCCCTTCTCCATGTCGCCGAGCGTGTTGTGGACCTCGCCGCACACGTTGTTCTCGGCGCGGAAGATGCCCGACTCGGGTCCCTTGGGATGGATGACGGGCGCACCGGGCAGCATCGCCTCCTCCGGGTCGATGACGTGCGGGAGTTCCTCGTACGTGACCACCACGCGGCGGCAGCCCTCCTCGGCGGCCTGCTCGGAGTCGGCGACGACGGCCGCCACGCGCTGCCCGACGAAGCGGACCACGTCGTCCAGGACACGGGTGTCCATCGGGTCCTCGGTGGGGTGCTCGTGGCGGGCACTGGAATACAGGTGGTCGGGGGCGTCGTGGTGGGTGAGGACCGCGTGCACGCCGGGGACCTGGAGGGCGTCGGCGGTGTCGATGGAGACGATGCGGGCGTGCGGGTGCGGGGAGCGCAGCAGCTTCATGTGGAGCAGGCCGGGGACGTTGACGTCGAAGGTGTAGCGGGCCGTGCCCGTGACCACCTGCGGGCCGGCCGGAGCGCCGAGGGACTTGCCGACGGCCTGGCCCGCCTCGGGGGTTTCGACGTGCTTCACGCCGCGTACGGCGTCCTCGATGGCGCGGTACCCCGTACAGCGGCAGATGTTGCCCTTGAAGGCGCGGGGGAGGTCGTCGAGCTTGCCGTCGTCGTGGGCGCTGCCCCGCTCGGCCTGGAGGGCGGAGGTGGTCATCAGGAACCCGGCGGTGCAGAAGCCGCACTGGAAGCCCTGGGCGTCGAGGAACTGCTGCTGGACGGGGTGGAGTTCGCCGCCGGGCGAGCAGAGTCCCTCGACGGTGGTGACGGAGCGGCCCTCGGCGCGGACGGCCGGGTAGAGGCAGCTGTGGACCGGCTGCCCGTCGACGTGGACCGTGCAGGCGCCGCAGTCTCCCTGGTCGCAGCCCTTCTTCACGCCGAACCAGCCGCGCTCGCGCAGGTAGGTGCGCAGGCACTGGCCGGCGCGGGGCTCCTCGGTGAAACGCTGCTCGTTGATGTCGATCGCGTAGTCGCTGCTGCGGCTGTTGCTACTGCTGCTGGTCATCGCAGTCCCTCCGGAGCGTCGTCGCCCGTCAGTTCGCGGCGGACCTCCTCGGCCAGGCGTAGGCCCATGTGGCGCCGCCAGGCGGGCAGTCCGTGGATGTCGTCGTACCACTCGTCGGGTCGGACGGTGTCGTCGATCGCCCGGCGCAGTTCGGCCGCCGTGGGCGGCAGCGCGAACCAGAAGCGGAAGGGGCGGGTGGTGGCCGCGGAGACCGTGACGGCGAGCGAGCCGTCCTGGGGGTCGTGGGCGCCGGTCACGAGGGCGCCGGAGCGGCCGAGTCCGTAGAGGGAGGCCTGCCGGAAGGCCGTACGGGAATCCAGGGCGCGGGCGGGCAGCCGCACCGAGCGCAGCAGCTCGCCGTCGCGCAGGTCCTTGACGCCGGCTCCGAGGATGAAGTCGGTGACGGGCAGGCGCCGGGTGGAGCCGTCCTGGCCCTGGAGGAGGACGGTTCCGTCGAGGGCGGCCGTGAGGGAGATCATCGGCCCGGCGGGGAGGCCGTTGCAGAGGTTGCCGCCGACGGTCGCCATGTTCCAGATCTTGAAGCTGGCGAGGAAGGCCCGGCAGCACTGTTCGAAGAGCGGCGCGGCCGTGGTGGGCAGGGTCCGGGCGAAGCGGGACAGCTCGGTGATGGTGCAGGTGGCGGCGATGTCGAGGGAGCCGTCGGGCTGCCAGGACAGGGGCGGCCAGCCCATCCGGGAGAGGTCGACGAGGCGGCGGATGTGGGGCTGGGGCTCGGAGAAGAGGTACGTCCCGCCGCCGAGCCAGGCGTCACCCGGACGCCAGGGTTCGCGGCGGCGTGCGTCGCGTACGTCGAGCACCGTATTGAGATCCATTTCCCGCCAACCTTTCCGTCGCCGTCTCGTCGTCCGCCGTCTCGCGGGCCGCTGCGGTCCGCCGTCGTTTTCTCGCCGTTCTCGCCGCCCGCTTCAGTGAAACAACGGGCCGGGCTCCGGGACGACTGGTCCCCGGCACGGAAAAACACCAGGGCCGACGGGGTGTCCCTGGTGGATCATCCAAGAGGCTGTTCGGATGGTTGCCCTTGCATTTACCATGGCAAGCCTCATATTCGCCTCGCGATTGTGGGCTGCCACCCGCCGCAAGGAGTCCCCGCCATGCACGTCCTCGACCTACTCCAGACCGACAACCTCGGCCTCACCCTGCTGTGGGGCGAGCAGTCCCTTCTCGGCCAGGAGGTCAGCGGGGTGACCGCCACCGACCTGGAGGACCCTGGCCGGTTCCTGGGCCCTGGGGAGCTCGTGCTCAGCGGCCTCGTCTGGTGGCGTCCGGGGGCCTCGGCCGCCGCCAGGACCGACCGGTTCGTCGCCGCACTCGCCGACGCCGGAGCACGGGCGCTGCTGGCCGGCGAGGAGACGCACGGCGGGGTGCCCGAGGAACTCGTCGCCGCCTGCCGCGCCCACCGCATGCCGCTGGTCGCGGTCCCCGCGCAGACCAGCTTCCGGGCCGTCACCGAAGCGGTGTACCTGCGCCAGTGGGGCGACCTCAGCAGGCGCCCGACCCGGCACTTCGCGCTTCCCGAGAACGTGCGCAGCGAGCTCAGCCGGCTCCTGGAGGGCGGGGCCGGGCCGGCGGAGCTGCTGGACCGGGCGTGCGCGCACCTGGGCCGGCTGCCCTGCTACCTGCTGACCGCGAGCGGCCGCACGGTGGCCCGTACCCCCTCGGCGCCCGCGATCCCGGCGCAGCGGGCCGCCTCCGCCGCCAAGGGCGGGGTCTCGCTGGGGGTCGAGAGCGAGGGTTCCCCGTACGACGCCTGGCTGCTGCACGTCCCGGACGCGGACGCGGCGCCGCC
The DNA here is from genome assembly GCF_053593795.1 of Streptomyces sp. NPDC002104. Classification (NCBI taxonomy): domain Bacteria; kingdom Bacillati; phylum Actinomycetota; class Actinomycetes; order Kitasatosporales; family Streptomycetaceae; genus Streptomyces; species Streptomyces sp. NPDC002104. The sequence goes on from NZ_JBSFDF010000002.1 coordinate 211,845, forward strand.
GCGGGTGCTGCACGAGATCGCCGAGGTGTTCGCGCAGTACCGCGACGGCCGGGCCCGCCCGGCGGCCGCGCGGCGGGCCGCCGCGGGGGAGTTGCTCGCCCTGGTGGCGGCCGAGGCCGAACCGGACCTCCTCGGCGCAGCCCTCCAGGCGGCCGGTCTGCCCGCGGGGGGCCCGTACCGCGTGGTGACGGCCACCGACGGGGACGCGCTGGCGGAGGCACTGGAGCACCTGGAGGGCGCCCGGTGGGCGGCGGGCCCGGGCGGGGCGGTGCTGTACGAGGGCCCGGAGGGGTGCCCGGACGCGGCCGATGCCGCGGGGGCCGGTGCGGCCGATGCCGTCGCCGACCGGCTGCGCGCGGTGTGGCCGCTGCTCCAGGCGTGCGCGGCACCGGGGGCCGACCTGCGGCTCGGCGTGGGCGCGCGGACGGCTTCGGCCGAGGGGCTACGCGCGTCACTGTGCCAGGCGCGCTTCGCGCTGACGGCGGCGGACGCGGAGGTCGCGGTCCGCGGGGTCGAGCAGCTGGACACCCTGGCCGAACTGCTGTCGGGCGTCCCGCCGGAGGTCCGGGGGGTGTTCGGCGCGCGGACGCTGGGCTCGCTCGGGGACGGGATGCTGAGGGAGACCCTGGAGGTGTTCCTCGCGAACAACTGCTCGTGGACGCGGACGGCGGAGGCACTGCACCTGCACGTGAACACGGTCCACTACCGGATCGAGCGCGTGGAGGCCCTGACCGGCCGCGACCTGTCCCGCCTCGACCACAAGCTGGACCTGTACGCGGCGCTGCGCTGCTAGGCCGTGAGCAGGACGGCGGACTAGAAGGCCAGGTCGATGTGCACGTCCGTGGACTTCACCCGGGCCGTCACGGTGACCCCGACCGCTATGCCGAGCTCCTCGACCGACTCCCGGGTCACCACGGAGACCAGGCGGTGCGGGCCCGACTGGATCTCGACCAGGGCCGCGACCTCGTCGACCCGGACGGCGGTGACGATCCCGGCGAAGGAGTTGCGCACGGAGGTGGCGGCCGCCTTCCGCGGCACCGGATGCAGTCCGGCGGCCCGCTCCTTGGCGAAGGCGGCCAGGGCCACCCCGTCGACGGTCCGCGCCCCGTCGGGCGCCCGGAGGGCGGGCAGACGCCCCCCGTCGGCCCATCGGCGGACGGTTTCGGGGCTCACGCACAGCAGGCCGGCGGCCTGCCCCATCGAGTACGAAGGCACGCGCGCAGCCTAGTGGCGCGCCCGGCCCCGGCGGGCCGCTCCGATCAGGAGCAAACGTCACCTCACGGGGCAAAGGGGGCAATGAGCGTAGCGTCGTAGGAGCGACCGGAAATGCGAAAGAGGGTGCCGCCGATGTCCGTCCCGTCCGCCCAGCCTGAACCGACCACCCCGCCCACCCCGACCACTCCGCCGGGGCTCCCCGCGCTCCCCGTCCTCGCCGGGTTCGACGGGTCGCCGCGCAGTCTCGCCGCCGCCCGGTGGGCCGCCCGTGAGGCCCTGACGGCCGGGGCGCCGCTGCGGCTCCTGCACGTCGGCCAGGCCTGGCCGACCGTGCAGCCGATCTCCATGGAGTTCCAGCCCGTGCTCGGCGCGAGCGAGCACGCGGCGCGGACCGCGCTGTCGGCCCTCGCCGAGGAACTCCGCGCCACCCACCCGGGCCTGACCGTCGAGACGGCCACCGCCGAGGGCGGACCCGGCAACGAGATCCCCCGCGCGGCCGCCGAGACGAAGGCCGGGCTGATCGTGCTCGGCGCGAGCGGCGAGGACCGGCACGTGGTGCCGCAGCTCGGCTCCACCGCGCTGCACGTCGCGGGGCACGCCCAGGTGCCGGTCGTCCTGGTACGGGAGCCCGTCGCGCGCGCACCCCACGGACGCGGGGTCGTGGTCGGGGTGGACCCGGCGGGCGACCACGGCGCGGTGCTCGACTTCGCGTACGCCTGGGCGGCCCGGCACGCCCTCCCGCTGCGCGCGGTGCACGCGGTGCCCTCGGGCCCGGCGGACCCGGAGCCCCTCGAAGCGGCGGTGGCCGCGGCCGGCGCGCGCCACCCGCGGGTGGCGGCCACCTGCGTGACCCGCCCCGGCGACCCGGCGAAGCTCCTCCTCGAGGAGTCCGACGGGGCCGACCTCCTGGTCGTAGGCCGCCGCCACCACCGCCCCCTCCACGGCATGGGCCCCACGGACCACGCGGCCGCCCACCACGCCCACAGCCCGGTCGCCCTGATCCCCCACGGCTAGGCCGTCAGAAACCCGAGGTCGGCCTCCGTGACCAGGTTCCGGGGGCCGGCCGAGCGCAGCACCACGTCGAGGACGCGCTCCGGATCGGCGGCGTAACAGTTCGAGAACCACGCCATGTTGGCCTCCACGGCCACCACGGTCCCGCCCGCGAAGCCGATGTCGACGGTCACGGCGCTCGGCAGGGCCGCACCCGCCACCGCGAGCAGCCGGGCCGCGAAGGCGCGTACCTCCCCGGCCCGCGGATCCTCGTCCAGCGCGGCGGGGTCCAGCCGCCCGTGCACGGCGTAGCGGCTCCCGGCGGCGATCTCCCCGTCCAGCAGGAACAGCCGGTACTCGGCGGCGAAGTCCACCACCCCGGAGACCAGCACCGGGGTGTCCGGCGGCAGTTCGGGCAGCGCGGCGCCGTCCGCGTACACGGCGGCGGGGAAGGACTTCTCGCGCGGCGGTTTCACGAAGGCCGGCTCGCGCAGGGTCTCCCGGGCCTCGCCCAGGCTCGTCAGCCGGATCCCGCGCCCGGTGGCCCACTCCGGCAGCCCGGCCAGCCAGCCGTCCGGCGGCTCGAGCAGCCCGATCGCGAGCGCCCCGGCCACCCGCGCCCCGGCCGCGGGCCCGCCGCACCAGTGCACCCGGCGCCCGGCCAGCCCCCCGGCACCCTCGTCGAGCCCCCGCACCTCCATCCCCCGCCGCCCGGCCGCCCCGGCGAGCAGCCCGGCGGTCGTGGTGCGCTGCGCGGGCACCAGGAACACCGGGTCGTCCACGGGGCGGCTCACCACCGACGGGTCCCTCTGCCGGTGTCCTGCGCGGTGCTCGTGCCGAGTGCTCGTGCGGCGCCGGCGAGCAGTTCGTCGTCGAGGTCGATGACGGTCCGGCTCACGTGCCACCTCCTTCACCGTGGCGGGGATGCGGTCGACGTCTCCGAGTGTGCCTGCCGAGGGAGGGTGGCGTGGCGGAAACCCTCACCGCCGCAGCAGCACGATCACCGACCCCCACATCGTCAGCAGGACGTTGCCCAGGGCGTACGGGACCGTCGTCCCCAGGGCCGGGATCTGGCTGCGCGCGCGTTCCGTCAGGGCGCCCAGCGCGGCCGTGGTGGTCTGGGCCCCGGCCAGGGCGCCGAGCAGGATCGGCAGGGGCAGGCGCTGCACGAAGTGCCCGTAGGCGAATCCGGCCAGCAGCGGCACGGTCGTCACGGCGGCGCCCCAGAGCAGCAGCGGCCAGCCGGCTTCGCGCAGGCCCGGGACGAAGCTCGGGCCGGCGTTGAGGCCGACGACCGTGACGAACACGCACAGCCCGAGCGTGCCCATCAGCCACTGCGCCGCCGACGGCAGGTTCCCGTAGGTCGGGTACTTGCTCCGGATCCAGCCGAAGACCAGCCCCATCAGCAGCGCCCCGGTGGAGGTGGACAGCGACAGCGGCGCGCCGGCCGCGTGCAGCGCCGGGATGCCGAGGCAGCCGCCGAGGAAGAGCCCGAGCGCGATCCACACCATGTCCGTCGCGAAGCTGGTCGGCACCGGCTTGCCCAGCACCGCCGCGGCCGCGTCCACCCGGTTGCGCGGCCCCGTGAGGACCAGGGTGTCGCCCCGCTCCACGGTGCTGTCGAGCCGCACCCGCAGGTCGGCGCCGGCCCGCCAGTGCCCTTCGACGAAGACGCCCGGCATGAACTCCTCGTGGCGCAGGGTGCGGATGGTGCGGCCGCTGAGGTTGCGGTCGGTGATGACCACGTGGAGGGATTCGGTGCGGTAGGCGAGCAGTTCGAAGTCGTCCGTCTCCATCCCGATGTGCGTGCGCGCGTCGTACGCGACGAGGTCGCCGCGGACCGCGCTGACGGCCAGGATGTCGCCCAGCTCCACCCGGGTGCTGGGCGTGTGCTCCAGGATCTCCCCGGCGCGGCGCAGCCGGGTGATGTAGAGCCGCCGCCCCGCGGCCTTCTGCTCCGCCTCGAAGTCCCCGATCGTGCGCCCGGCGAAGGCCGCCACGTCGACGGCGTACGCGCGCAGCACGTGCTTGTAGTAGCCCTCCCCGGCGTCGGGGTCGTCCTCGGCGGCCTCCAGGTCGGCGGCGAGCACGACGCTCTCCTCCGCCAGGTCGCGGCGCAGCAGGCGGGGCAGGATCCCGGCGAGGAGCAGCGCGGGCAGGACCGTACCGAGGGGGTACGTGACCGCGTAGGCGACGGCGATCAGATGCGACTGGTCCCGGGCCTCGGCGGCGCTGACGCCGGGCAGGTGGGCGATGGCGTCGGAGCCGACGCCGATGACGGCCGACTGGGTGAGGCCGCCGCCGAGCAGACCGGCGGAGAGGCCGGTCCCGTAACCGGCGAGGGTGGCGCAGGCCCAGGCGGCGGCGAGTCCGGTGACGCAGACGATGAGGGCGAGGACGACCTGGGGGAGGCCGTCCTTGCGCAGGGCGCGGAAGAACTGCGGGCCGACGTCGTAGCCGAGGGCGAAGAGGAACATGAGGAAGAAGACGGACTTGATCGGACCGTCGATCTCGACCTTGGCCTGGGAGCCGATGACCAGGCCGGCGACGAGGCAGCCGGTGACGGCGCCCAGCGCGATGGATTTGTACCGGACGCGGCCGAGCAGGAAGCCGACGGCGATGGTCAGGAAGATCAGCAGCTCGGGATAGGGCTGGAAGATCTCCTTCCTGAGCCAGTCCATCCCTGCCTCCTCCGGTGCCTCCCGTGCCTCCTCGGCCGTCTCGGGCAACGGTATGTGCGGGTATGTCCCCCCGCACGTCCAGCAACCCGGGCCGCGGCGGGTCAGCGGGCGGCGACCCGCTCGGCGAGGTACTGCTCCCAGGTGCGCACCCCGACCGCGTTCGCGGGGGCGGTCAGGTGGCCGGCCCGCCAGGCGGCCCCGACCTTTCCGGGGATCCGGACGGGCAGCACGGCGCGGCGCTTGCCGGCGGCACGCAGCCAGTCGCGGGCGAGCCGGCCGGCGGGGTGCACGGCCGGTCCGGCGACGTCGGGCACCCGGCCGGCCGGGGCGCCGAGGGCCAGCTCGACCAGCCGGTCCGCCACCTCGCCCGCGTCGACCGGCTGGCAGTCGGTGCCGGACGGTACGAGGACCACCGGGAGCTTGGACAGGGCGCCGAGGGCGAGGTCGAGCAGCCCCGGGAACTGGGTGGCCCGCAGGGTGGTCCAGCCGATCCCCGAGCCGGCGAGCAGCCGCTCTCCCTCCAGCTTGACCCGGTAGTAGGGGTAGGGGATCCGGTCGACACCGACGATCGAGATGTTGACGACGTGCTCGACGCCGGCCCGCTTCCCGGCCTCCACCAGGTGCCGCAGGCCCGGGAGGTCGTTCTTGTGGTGCCGGATGTCGCTCGCGCAGTGGATGACCGTGACGACGCCCGCGAGCGCCGCGTCGAGCCCGGCGCCGGTGGTCAGGTCTCCGGTGCACCAGTCCACCCCGGGGTCCTCCGGCAGGGCGGTCCGGCGCGTCAGCGCACGGACCGGACGGCCGGTGCGCCGGACCCGCTCCAGCACCTCGCGGCCGAGCATGCCCGTCGCACCGGTCACCATGATCGTGTCGTTCTCCATCAGTCCCAGCCTTCCCGGCCGAAGCCGCCGCCGCGGCCGCCGCGGCCGCCGTCACCGGGGAAGAACCGACGGGTCAGCCGTTCTGTGACAGCTTTCGGAGCTGAGTCGCCAGGAAGGCGAGTTTGTCCGGGTTCAGGACGAGCCGGACGCCGGTGATCCCGCCCTCGCCGAGCTCCAGGGCCCCGAACGCGGTGAGTTCGCCGTCCGCCCAGCCGACCACCGCCGGAACGCCGTTGACCTCGGCGAAGGAGATCCGCGCGGCGTCGACCCACCGGGCGAAGAGCCCGGCCAGGAACCGGGCCGCATTGTCCCGCCCGGCCACAGGCCGGGTCGAGGCGCTCGCCTTGCCGCCGCCGTCCGACCAGACGACCACCTGCTCGGAGAGCAGCTGCTCCAGCCGGTCCATCGCACCCTCGGACGCGGCGGCCAGGAAGCGGGCGAGCAGCTCGTCGTCCTGCTCCCGCGAGCTGCTGAACCGGGGCCGGCCGTCGGCCAGGTGCTGCCTGGCCCGGCGGTGGAGCTGGCGGGCGTTCGCCTCGGTGCAGTCCAGCACGCCCGCGATGTCCCGGTGGCTGTAGCCGAAGGCGTCGCGCAGCACTACGGCGGCCCGCTCGGGCGGCGACAGCCGCTCCATCATCGTCAGCACGGCGAACGACACCGAGTCCCGCTGCTCCGCCGTCTCCATCGGCCCCAGCACCCCGGCACCGGTCTCCACCGGCTCCGGGATCCAGGGCCCGAAGTACTCCTCGCGCCGCACCCGGGCGGAGGTGAGCCGGTTCAGGCACAGGTTGGTGACCACCTTGGACAGCCACGGCCCCGGCGCCGCCACCTGGCCGGGCTCGGTCCCGTGCCAGCGCAGGTACGCGTCCTGCACGGCGTCCTCGGCCTCGGCGGCCGAGCCGAGCATCCGGTACGCCAGCGAGAAGAGCCGCGGCCGGTGCTCCTCGAAACCCTGTGCCGTGTCCATGGCGCCACGCTAGTGCGGGGGCCCGCCGACTCCCCACCGGGCCCCCGGCGGACGGCCGTCGGCGTCCGCGCCGGGCCGCGCCGCGAACAGCAGGCCGAGCACCTGTGCCGCGGTCCAGTGCCCGGCCGCGCCCGGGCAGCCGGCCAGGTAGTCGGCGATCTCCCGCTCCCCCCACGGCCCCGACTCCAGCAGCCCGCCCGCCAGGTACCGCAGGTACGCGGCGGACGGCACGCGCGGCTCGACGTCCCGGAGGGACCACGGGGCGGTGAACGTCAGCACGGGGATGCCCTCGACCGTCCCCGGGCAGACCAGGGTCTCGTACCGGCCGGGGCCCGACGCGTCACGGCCTTCGCGCAGCACCGTGCCGAGGTCGAGGTCCGCTCCCGGTTCCCGGTACATCTCCTGCGCGGCGATGTCCGACACCTGGCCCACCGTCACGAGGTGGGCGCGCCCCAGCAGGCGGCCCGGCGCCGTCGGATCGTAGAAGCCCCTCCCACCCGTCCACACCGGGGACTCGGTGGCGAAGTAGAGGCAGCCGGCGAGCTGCACGCCGATCGACCGCTCCGGCGCCCGGCGGTCCCGGCAGCCGGGATACGAGCGCGCCGCGCCGGGCGGCGTCCCTCCGGCGATGTAGGCCGCCAGCCGGTCCATGTGCATGTTGGAGCCGTACGAGGCGTACCAGACCCGCCCGTGGACACGGGGAGCCTCGGCGCCGAGCGGGACCACGCTGTGGACGACCATGCAGTTCCTCGCCTGTGGGAAGGGAGCGGCACCGGCCCGGCCGGCCGCGGGCGGCCCGGCCGGCACGCACCAGGTGATTCCTATCCGTCCACGCGGGCGGGCAGCCCGAAAAGCGGGAACAGCCGCCCGGTGTCGCGGAAGAAGCTGATGCCGGTGACCCGGTCGGCGCGGACGTCGAGGACCTGGAGCGCCCAGGGATCGAACCCCGTCCCGTCGGCGGCAACGGAACCCACGGGGCGGCGCACGCAAAGAGCCCCACCGCAAGCGGTGGGGCTCTTCGACGTATTGCCCGGTGAGAGCAATGGCGGAGGATACGAGATTCGAACTCGTGAGGGGTTGCCCCCAACACGCTTTCCAAGCGTGCGCCCTAGGCCACTAGGCGAATCCTCCGGGGCAAACAATACAAGACGTTGAGGGGTGCTCGCGAACGTGATCGTCGGGAGGACCGGGGCGGGGGCCGGGTCGGGTCCGCGGCGGGGTCCGGGTCGGGGTGCGGGTCGATTCCGGGGGCTTCCATCCGCTAGGGTGGGGCCCAGCCCCTCACGTGGCGCTATCTCACCCAACTCCCCCAGGGCCGGAAGGCAGCAAGGGTAAGTGAGCTCTGGTGGGTGCGTGGGGGGCGCTTTGCGTTCCGGGACGGGTCGGGCCGGCCGGGCCGCTCTGCCGCACTCCGGCGCCCTCCGGCGCTCCACGGCGTCCTCCGGCGCCCCGCAGCGCTCCATGGCGCCCCCTCGGCGGACCCGGCGGGTCTGCGGGCCACCGTTGTCGGTGGGCCCGGATAACCTCGTATACGTGTCGTCCCTTGCGCTGTACCGCCGCTACCGCCCCGAGTCGTTCGCCGAGGTCATCGGGCAGGAGCATGTCACTGACCCGCTGATGCAGGCCCTGCGCAACAACCGGGTCAATCACGCGTACCTGTTCAGCGGGCCGCGAGGCTGTGGCAAGACCACCAGCGCGCGCATCCTCGCCCGCTGCCTGAACTGTGAGCAGGGCCCCACGCCCACGCCCTGCGGCGAGTGCCAGTCCTGCCGGGACCTGGCGCGCAACGGACCGGGGTCCATCGACGTCATCGAGATCGACGCCGCTTCGCACGGTGGTGTGGACGACGCCCGTGACCTGCGCGAGAAGGCCTTCTTCGGCCCCGCCTCCAGCCGGTACAAGATCTACATCATCGACGAGGCGCACATGGTCACCCCGGCGGGCTTCAACGCCCTGCTGAAGGTGGTCGAGGAGCCGCCGGAGCACCTCAAGTTCATCTTCGCCACGACCGAGCCCGAGAAGGTCATCGGGACCATCCGGTCCCGGACCCACCACTACCCCTTCCGGCTCGTGCCCCCCGGCACCCTGCGGGACTACCTCGGCGACGTCTGCGGCCGCGAGGGCGCCCACGTCGAGGAGGGCGTGCTGCCGCTCGTCGTGCGCGCCGGCGCCGGATCCGTCCGTGACTCCATGTCCGTCATGGACCAGCTCCTGGCCGGCGCCACCGATCAGGGTGTGACGTACGCCATGGCCACCTCGCTCCTCGGGTACACCGACGGGACGCTGCTGGACGCCGTCGTGGACGCGTTCGCCGCCGGGGACGGGGCCGCCGCGTTCGAGATCGTGGACCGGGTGGTGGAGGGCGGCAACGACCCGCGCCGCTTCGTCGCCGACCTGCTGGAGCGGCTGCGCGACCTGGTGATCCTGGCCGCCGTGCCCGACGCCCGGGAGAAGGGGCTCATCGACGCCCCGAACGACGTGGTCGAGCGGATGCAGGCCCAGGCCTCCGTGTTCGGGGCCGCCGAGCTGTCCCGCGCCGCCGACCTCGTCAACACGGGGCTCACGGAGATGCGCGGAGCCACCTCGCCGCGGCTGCAGCTGGAGCTGATCTGCGCCCGCGTGCTGCTGCCCGCCGCCTTCGACGACGAGCGTTCCGTGCAGGCGCGGCTCGACCGGCTGGAGCGCGGAGGCGCGGCCTCGGCCGCCGCGGCCGCCTTCGCCGCGGCCCCGGCCGCCCCCGCCATGGGCTACGTACCCGGGCCGGAGGCCCACGCCATGGCCCCCGCGGCGGTACGGCCCCCCGCGCAGCCGGCCCCGGCGCACCAGGCTCCCGCGCAGCAGGCACCGGCCCCCGTGGCTCCGCCCGAGCCCGCCGCCCCCGCCGCCGCCCCCGTCCCCGCCGCGGCTCCGGCCCCGGCCGCCGCCCCCGGCGCCTGGCCCGGCGCCGCGCAGCCCGGTGGCGGCGCCCCCGGTGCGTGGCCCGGCGCCGCGACCCCCGGGGCTCCCGCCCCGGCCCCGGCCGCCGCCCCCGTCGCGGGTGCCTGGCCCGGCGCGGCCACCCCCGGCGCCCCGGCGGCCCCGGCCGCTCCCCCGGCCGCCCCGGCCCAGGGCGGCCAGGGCTCCGCTCCGGCGGCCGCCGCTGCCCCCGACCCCGGTATGGCCGCGGGCGCCGGGCAGATCCAGGCGATGTGGCCGGCCGTCCTGGACGCCGTCAAGAACCGCCGCCGCTTCACCTGGATCCTGCTGAGCCAGAACGCCCAGGTCGCCGGATTCGACGGCACCACCCTCCAGCTGGGCTTCCCCAACGCAGGCGCCCGCGACAACTTCGCGAGCAGCGGCAGCGAGGACGTCCTCAAGGCGGTGCTCGCCGAGCAGTTCCAGGTCACCTGGAAGATCGAGGCCGTGGTCGGCGGCGGAGCCCAGCCCATGGCACCCGTGTCCGCGTCCTCCTACGGGGCTCCGCCCGCGCCCGCCCACCACCAGCCGCCGGCCCAGCAGGCCCCGCAGCAGTCGTACCAGCAGTCCCAGCAGGCGCAGCAGCCCCAGCAGTCGTACCAGCAGCAGCCGCCGCAGCAGTCACAGCAATCCCAGCAGCCGCAGCAGTCGTACCAGCAGCAGTCCCAGCAGCACCAGCCGCCCAGCCACCAGGCACCCCCGCCGGTCGCCCCCGAGGACGACGTCGCGGAGGCCGACGACCCGGACCTCGTCGACACCGCACTGAGCGGACACGACCTGATCGTGCGCGAGCTCGGAGCCACCGTTGTGGAGGAATACACGAACGACTAGGGGGTCCGACTTGGGTGCCCGCACGAAGCCCGCCCGGGAACCCGGGCTAGTCTTCATGGCGTGAAGGTCCTCGTCATCGGCGGCGGCGCCCGCGAACATGCCCTGTGCCGCTCTCTGTCCCTCGATTCCGACGTCAACGCGCTGTACTGCGCTCCCGGCAACGCCGGCATCGCCGAGGTGGCCGAGCTCCGCCCCGTCGACCCGCTCGACGGCGAAGCCGTCGCCCGCCTGGCCACCGAGCTCCGCGCCGACCTGGTCGTCGTCGGCCCGGAGGCCCCGCTCGTCGCCGGTGTCGCCGACGCCGTGCGCGCGGCCGGCATCCCCGTCTTCGGCCCGTCCGGCGAAGCCGCGCAGCTGGAGGGCTCCAAGGCCTTCGCCAAGGACGTGATGGCCGCGGCCGGCGTCCCGACGGCCCGCAGCTACGTGTGCACCACCCCGGACGAGGTGGACGAGGCCCTCGACGCCTTCGGCGCCCCGTACGTGGTCAAGGACGACGGGCTCGCCGCCGGCAAGGGCGTCGTGGTCACCGACGACCGGGCCGCCGCCCGCGCCCACGCGCTGGGCTGCGACCGGGTGGTCATCGAGGAGTTCCTCGACGGCCCCGAGGTCTCCCTCTTCGCCATCACCGACGGCGTCACCGTGCTCCCGCTCCAGCCCGCGCAGGACTTCAAGCGCGCGCTCGACGGGGACGCGGGTCCCAACACCGGCGGCATGGGCGCGTACTCCCCCCTCCCCTGGGCCGACCCGAAGCTCGTCGACGAGGTCATGGCCTCCGTCCTGCAGCCGACCGTGGACGAGCTGCGCCGCCGCGGCACCCCCTTCTCCGGGCTGCTCTACGCGGGCCTCGCGATCACCTCGCGCGGCGTACGGGTCATCGAGTTCAACGCCCGCTTCGGCGACCCCGAGACCCAGGTGGTCCTGGCCCGGCTGCGCACCCCGCTCGCCGGCGTGCTGCTGAACTCCGCCAACGGCACCCTGGACACCCTGCCGCCGCTGAGCTGGCGCGAGGACGCGGCCGTCACCGTGGTCATCGCCTCCCACAACTACCCGGAGACCCCGCGCACCGGGGACCCCATCACGGGCCTGGCCGAGGTGGCCGAGCAGGACGCCCCGTACGCGTACGTCCTGCACGCGGGCACCCGTACCGAGGGCGACGAGGTCGTCAGCGCGGGCGGACGCGTGCTGTCGGTGACGGCGACCGGTTCCGATCTGGCGCAGGCCCGGGACAGGGCGTATAAGGCCGTCGCGCGGATCGGGCTCGACGGCTCGCAGTACCGCACGGACATTGCGGCCAAGGCGGCCGAATCCCGCTGACCGGCGGCGTTCGGCGCGATTCCACGCAAGCGGGCCCGGTGCGCACTCGGTGCGGCCGGGCCCGCGCGCATGCTCGCGTACGAGTGCATCCAGCCGCGTTCGAACGCACCCAGCTTTACCCAAAGCCATTCCATCGGGTGATCGTCACCCCGTCTGCCTGACGTTCGCCCGCGCCCCAACTAGGGTGCGGCGCAAGCATTCCGGCACTCATTTCCGGCACATGGCCCACCGGCATTGCGATGTCAGTGGCTGGTGTCACAGTGGGGGAGTGAGCAACGCCGCCGCATGGCAAAGGGGGTGAGGTCCGGCCGTGTCCGGAACAGGTTCGATCGCTGAAGTGGGTACGCCGTCCGCGCGTTCCCGTGCCTTGGCCGTGCTGCGTGTGCGCAGCAGGGCACTGGCCGTCGGGCTGCTGCCCGCCGCCGTGGCCGTGGTGCTGGTGAGCGCCCGTTCGACGGGCCGGCTCGCCGGTGACCCCTGGCCCGCCGTGACCCTCGCCGTGTGCGCCGTCGCCGCGTTCGTCCTGCTCGTCGGCGGGATCTTCGCCGCCGTCGTGCTGCGGGCGAGCCCCGCCATGACCCCGACCGTTCCGCTGTCGGAAGCCGCCGCCCCCGATCTCTACCGGCTCGTGCGCGACCTGGCGGACCGGATGGACGTTCCGGCGCCCTCCGCGATAGCCCTGACCCCCGACTGCGACAGCTGGCTGGAGGACCGCACGCACCCGGCGCACCGCCGTGCCCGCGGCCGGGCGCACATATCCGGTGGAGCCGGCGGCCCGGAGTCCGAGCCCGGCGCGGCCCCCGTGCTGGTGATCGGCTCGCCGTTCCTGTGGTGGATGCGGGTCGCGGAGCTCCGCGCCGTCCTCGCGCCCGTCGTCGCCGGTACGGGACCCTCCGCGCACCCGGACATAGCCGACGCGCGCGGATTCGTACGGGGCCTGGACGCCGCCCTGGACGTGGGCGGCCGGCGCTTCCTCGGCTGGATCGCCGCCCCCGCCCGGCTGCTGCTGCGGCTGTGCCGGGTGGACGCCGCCGAGATGGAGCGCGGGGTCGCCGCCGCCGCCTCGGACCGCGCACAGGGTGTGGACTACGCGCTGCGCATCGCCGCCCAGGAGCAGGTCGGGCTGGCGTACGCCGGCTGGGACCGGCTGCTGACCCGTGTCGCCCTGCCCGCCTGGCGGATGGGCCGCTGGCCCGCGCACCTGGACGCGGGGGTCGTCTCCGCACTGACCGAGCTGTCCCGGCGCGACCGGCTGGCCGACGGGTTCACCTCCCGCCTCGGCGAGCGCCCGGCGTGCGATCTGCTGGACCAGCCGGGCGCGGTGGACGAGGCCGCCTCGCTGCTGGCCGCGCGGCTGTTCCACGGCGGCCCCGCCGAGGCGGGACCGGACTGGTCGCCGGTGGACTGGGCGGCCTATCCGGAGGAGGTCGTCGACCGCAAGTGGCGCACGGAGGCGGCCCGCCTGCTGGCCGCCCTGGACGCCCTGTCGGCGTCTCCCGGACCCGCCGCCTCCACGGTCGAGCGGGTGCTGACCCACCTCGCCGAAGCCGACGCCGACGCCCTGGCGGGCCGGCTGAGCGGTGACCTGGCGCGGGAGGCCGTGCCCGCCCTGACCGCCGCCGCGGGACGCGGGGCCGACGCACTGCCGCTGTTCCCGCTGGAGGCTCCGCGCAGCGGCCGGGACCTGCTGGCGGACCACGTCGTGGCGCTGGTGTGCTGCGCCGCGGTCGACTCCGCGGGAGGCGAGCCCGGTCTGGACTGGCTGGACGGGCCGGTCCTGCTGGTCGCCGGGGTGCGGCGGGCCGATCTCGCCGGACCGGTGCTGTCGCTCGTGGAGGACCGGGACCCCGGCCCGCTCCGGGACTGGCTCGCGGAGGTCGGCGTACGCCCCGAGAAGCCGGTCCGCCTGGTCTAGCCGGTCCGGCCCCGGCGCTCGGCCCTCGGCCCTCGGCCCCCCAGGCCCCCTGGCCCCTCCGGTCCCGGGGCCGGGCCCGGCCGGGATCGATCCCCGTTGAAGTTTTCGCGACGAACGGTGACGGAGTGCGTGCGTTATGTGATGTGCTGGGGACCGGTCGCGGCGTTCGGGTGAGCGAGGGAGGGGAGCAGCGGTATGGGTGCGGAGCAGATCAGGCGTTGGGAGTCGGGTGCGCTCGCGCACGCGGTGTCCGATCCCTTCGGCCAGGGCCCCCTGCCGTGGTTCCGGGGGAGCGAGCTCTACTACGACGACAACGGCCAGGTGGTCCCCTGGTACGTGGACCCGGCCGTGGCCGCCGGGCCGGGCCAGCAGGTCCCCCGCGCCCGCGGCGCGGGCGGCCCCCGTACCGCCGACGACGTGCACCGGCAGATCAAGGGGTTCACCTCCACCGGAGCCGTCGCGCCCGGTGAGGCCATCGACTTCCACATCACCGTGGACCCGCCCCAGCAGTTCTCCGTGGACGTCTACCGCATCGGGCACTACGGCGGCGACGGCGCCTCCAAGATCACCACCAGCCCCCGGCTCTCCGGCATCGTCCAGCCCGCACCCCTGACCGCCGACCGCACCGTCTCCTGCCACCACTGGTGGCTGTCCTGGCGGCTCCAGGTCCCCTCGTACTGGAGCGTCGGCGCCTACGTCGCGGTCCTGACGACCGCCGACGGGTACCGCTCGCACATCCCCTTCACGGTGCGCGACGACCATCCGGCCGATCTGCTGCTCCTGCTGCCCGACATCACCTGGCAGGCCTACAACCTCTACCCGGAGGACGGCAGAACGGGTGCGAGCCTCTACCACGCCTGGGACGAGGAGGGCCGGCTGCTCGGCGAGCGCGACGCCGCCATCACCGTCTCCTTCGACCGCCCCTACGCCGGCGCCGGCCTGCCCCTGCACGTGGGCCACGCCTACGACTTCATCCGCTGGGCCGAGCGCTACGGCTACGACCTCGCCTACGCCGACGCCCGCGACCTGCACGCCGGCCGCGTCGACCCCACCCGCTACCGCGGCCTGGTCTTCCCCGGCCACGACGAGTACTGGTCCGGCCCCATGCGCCGCACCGTCGAGCGCGCCCGCGACCACGGCACCTCGCTCGTCTTCCTCTCGGCCAACACCATGTACTGGCAGGTCGAGCTCTCCCCCTCGCCCTCCGGCGTCGACGACCGGCTCCTGACCTGCCGAAAACGCCGCGGCCCGGGCCGTCCCAGCCTCTGGCGCGAGGTGGACCGCCCGGAGCAGCAACTGCTGGGCATCCAGTACGCGGGCCGGGTCCCCGAGCCCGCGCCGCTCATCGTGCGCAATTCCACGCACTGGCTCTGGGACTCCACCGGGGCCGCCGAGAACGACGAACTCCCCGGTCTGGTCGCGGGCGAGGCCGACCGGTACTTCCCGCGCACGCAGCTCCCCGAGCACCAGAGCCGCATCCTGCTCGCGCACTCCCCGTACGAGGACGGCGACGGCCACCGCCGCCACCAGGAGACCTCCCTCTACCGGGCCCCCAGCGGCGCCCTCGTCTTCGCGTCCGGAACCTTCGCCTGGTCCCCGGCCCTCGACCGCCCCGGGCACGTGGACGAGCGGGTCCAGCGGGCCACCGCCAATCTCCTCGACCGGATCTGCAAGAGGGACTGACGAGGGACTGACGAGGTACTGACGGGGGACCGACCGGACCCGTTGTCCGCGTATCCGGAGCGGTACGGGAGAATGGGCCGCGCGCTCGTACAGAACCACAGGGAGACTCCGTGCCCGGATTCGTCGAAAAGCCCGAGCCGGTGCAGGTGCCCGGCCTCGTCCACCTCCACACCGGCAAGGTCCGCGACCTCTACCGCGACGGGGACGGAAACCTCGTCATGGTCGCCAGCGACCGGATCTCCGCCGCCGACTGGGTGCTGCCCACCGAGATCCCGGACAAGGGCCGGATCCTGACCCAGCTCTCCCTGTGGTGGTTCGACCAGCTCGCGGACCTCGTCCCGAACCACGTCATCAGCACCGAGCTGCCCGCCGGCGCCCCCGCCGACTGGGCCGGCCGCGCCCTGGTCTGCCGGAACCTCGACATGGTCCCCGTCGAGTGCGTGGCCCGCGGCTACCTGACCGGCTCGGGCCTCGCCGAGTACGAGAAGACCCGTACGGTCTGCGGACTCGGCCTGCCCGAGGGCCTGGTCGACGGCTCCGAGCTGCCCGGCCCGATCTTCACCCCGGCCGCCAAGGCCGAGGTCGGCGAGCACGACGAGAACGTCTCCTACGAGGAGGTCGCCCGCACCCAGGGCGCCGAGACGGCCGCCCTGCTGCGCCAGACCACCCTCGCCGTCTACGGCCGGGCCCGGGACATCGCCCGGGAGCGCGGGATCATCCTGGCGGACACCAAGTTCGAGTTCGGCTTCGACAAGGACGGCACCCTGGTCGCCGCCGACGAGGTGCTGACCCCGGACTCCTCCCGCTTCTGGCCGGCCGACCTGTGGGAGCCGGGCCACGCCCAGCCGTCCTTCGACAAGCAGTACGTCCGCGACTGGCTGTCCTCCCCCGCCTCCGGCTGGGACTCCAAGGGCGAACTCCCGCCGCCCGCCCTCCCGCAGGAGGTCGTGGAGCAGACCCGCTCCCGCTACGTCGAGGCCTACGAGCGCCTCACCGGCCAGACCTGGGCCTGAGGCCCGCTCCGGCCCGGGGGCATCCCCCGGGCCGGAACGAAAGAAGCCCCGGTCCGAGGACCGGGGTTTCTTCACTGCTGAGCGGACAACGCGACTCGAACGCGCGACATCCACCTTGGCAAGGTGGTGCTCTACCAACTGAGCTATGTCCGCAGGTGCGCCGTAGCGCGAGAACTACTATACCCAACCCCGGGACCGTGCGAGACGCACTGCCGTGTGCCGGTTCTCGGCCCCCAGCTTCGTGGCCGCCGAGGACAGGTAGTTGCGCACCGTCCCCGGGGACAGCGAGGCCCGCTCCGCGATCTCCGCGATCGGCGCCCCGTCCCCGGCCAGTTCCAGCACCTCGGCCTCGCGGGCGGTCAGCGGGGAGTCCCCCGCACTGATCGCGTCGGCCGCCAACTCCGGGTCCACGTAGCGGCCTCCGGCGTGCACGGTCCGGATCAGCTCGGCCAGCCGCTGCGCCGAGACGGTCTTCGGCGCGAAGGCCCGTACGCCCGCGGCCAGGGCCCGCTTCAGGTGCCCGGGCCGGCCGTGGCTGGTCACGATCATGGTCTTGCAGTCGGGGAGTTCGGCCCGCAGGGATGTGGCCACGCTCACACCGTCGGCCCCCGGCATCTGCAGGTCCAGCACCGCCACGTCCGGCCGGTGGGCCCGCGCCATCGCCAGGGCCTCCGGCCCCGAGGCGGCCTCCGCGACGACCAGCAGGTCGTCCTCCAGTCCCAGCAGCGCGGCGAGCGCGCCCCGGATCAGGTGCTCGTCGTCGGCCAGCAGTACGCGTACGGGGGTCATGCCCGCGCCTCCAGTTCTCGGATCGGACCGGCCGCCGGGCCGGGGATCTGCGCCCGCAGCCGGAACCGGCCGCCGTCCACCGGGCCGGCCTCCAGCGTGCCGTCCAGCACCGCGAGCCGTTCCCGCAGGCCCGCGAGCCCCGAGCCCGGCGGCCCGGCCGGGGCCTTGGGGGCCCCGTCGTTCTCCACCACCAGCGTGAGCGCGCCCGAGGGGCCCGCCGTGAGCCGGATCACGCAGCTGCGGGCGTCGCCGTGCCGCAGGACGTTCGTCGTCGCCTCGCGCACCACCCAGGCGAGCGCCGACTGGGCCTCGGCGGGCAGCAGCTCGTGGCCCTGTTCGTACTCGACCCGGCAGTCCATCCCGGCCGCGTGCAGGACCCCGCGCGCGCCCTCCAGCTCCACCGCGAGGTTCGCCTCGCGGTAGCCGCGGACCACGTCGCGGACCTCCTTCTGGGACTCCCGGGCGATCCGCTGCACCTCGATCATCTGGTCGACGGCCTCGGGGCGTTCGCGCCGCGCGAGCTGCACGGCCAGCTCGCTCTTGAGCGCGATCACCGCGAGGTTGCGGCCCATCACGTCGTGCAGGTCCCGGCCGAACCGCAGCCGCTCCTCGGCCACCGCGAGCTGCGCCTGGACCTCGCGGGCCCGGTCCAGCTCGTACACCGTGTCCAGCAGCCAGCCGGAGAATCCGCAGGCGAAGCAGAGGAAACCGCTGGTCAGCAGCACCGCGACGGCCAGGCCGGCGGACTCGCCCGCCGAGATGCCGAAGGCGAGGGAGGCCAGGCCGACGAAGGCGGCCGTCGCCGGAGCCACGTAGCGCATCTGCCGGACCTCGCGCAGGCACAGGACGAGCGTGCCGCCGGCGAAGGAGGCCATGCCGACGACCAGGCCCGGGGCCGCGGAAGGGCTGTGGACGAGGCCCGCCGCGCGTACGGCGAGGACGCCCAGGGCGGCGGCGGCGGTCAGGGCGACGGTGAGGACGGCGAGCCGCACCGGTTGCTCGCGCCGGCCCACGATCCAGTCGATCGAGCGGGAGGAGAGGAAGCCGACGAGCACGGACTGCGCGCACACCGTCAGGAAGAGGGCGAGCGCGAGCGCCGGGGCGGTCTTCCCGGTCATCGATCCCAGTGCGGCCAGCCCGACCGACACGATCTCCAGGACCACGAAGAAGTGGAACGACCAGCGCGTGTACAGCTCGACCTTCCCCGCGCTGCTGCGGTTCTTCCACCAGCCGCTGAGTTTCATGGCCCCAGTCTCGCGGCCCCCGGACCGGTCGGGCCATGACACCTGTCATGGATCCCCGATAATCCGGGACCGGCCGGGCATACGACAAAGGCCCCGGTCAATGACCGGGGCCTTCATTCGCTGAGCGGACGACGCGACTCGAACGCGCGACATCCACCTTGGCAAGGTGGTGCTCTACCAACTGAGCTACGTCCGCATGCTTCTCACGACAAAGCTGTCGTGCGATGCGTGCATCACTCTACCTGATCCACAACCGTGGTCGGTAAAGCGAGCAGAGCGGGTGACAGGGATCGCACACTGCGCCTCCCCCCTGGAAGGGGGGTGTTCTGCTACTGAACTACACCCGCACGACTTCGGGGTCTGACCTGCGGCCTCGCCCCTTGGCGTGATCCACACACTAGCGGATCGTTGGGGGTGGATGGCAAATCGGCTCTCAGTGAGCCGCGTTGTACTCCTCGTAGACCTTCTTGGGGATCCGCCCGCGCGGCGGGACGTCGAGCTGGTTGGAGCGGGCCCAGGCCCGGACGACCGCGGGGTCGGGGGCGATGGAGGTGTGCTTGAAGGTCTTGCCGGAGCGTGCCTGCCGGCGGCCGGCGGCCACGAAGGGGGCGAGGCTCTTCCGCAGTTTCTTTGCGTTGGCCACATTGAGGTCGATCTCGTACGACTTACCGTCCAGCCCGAAGACGACCGTTTCCGATGCATCTCCGCCATCGATGTCGTCGGAGATCGTGACTACTACGCGCTGCGCCACGGATATCGGTCCCTTCGCGCGACGCCGCTCCCCGCTGACGTGCGCGGACGGAGCGGTGATGTCGCCTGTGTGGATGTATCGGAAGAATGCATCTTTCTGGCGTCGCCGCGCGCCGGAAAATTCCGGCGCGACGGAGGATTCCTTTGTACCCCGATTCTCATTGCATTGCGAAGCCCAGTTAATTATCTCCGCGTGTCCCGCCGCAATCCCGGGCACGTGGTTTTCCGGCGGATTTTGCGAAGCGTTGGTGAAGCCGAAACGGCGTGGAGGATCATACAAGAGAGAAATCTACCCGCGTAGAAATTTCCTCCAGGTACGCTGAGGGAACCGCCTTCGCACCAACCACCTCATCGGGAGTGCCAGTGGCACGCGTCGTAGTCGACGTCATGCTCAAGCCGGAGATCCTCGACCCCCAGGGCCAGGCGGTGCAGCGTGCACTGCCGCGCCTGGGATTCGAAGGAATCGCCGACGTCCGCCAGGGGAAGCGCTTCGAACTGGAGGTGGAGGGACCGGTCGACCAGGCCGCCCTCGACCGCATCCACACGATGGCCGAAACCTTCCTCGCCAACACCGTCATCGAAGACTTCACCGTGAAGGTCGAGGCCTGACGGTGACCACTCGCATCGGAGTCGTCACGTTCCCCGGAACGCTCGACGACCGTGACTCGCTGCGCGCCGTGCGCCTCGCGGGAGCCGAGCCCGTATCGCTCTGGCACCGCGACAAGGACCTCCACCAGGTCGACGCGGTCGTCCTCGCGGGCGGCTTCTCCTACGGGGACTACCTGCGCGCCGGAGCCATCTCCCGCTTCTCGCCGGTGATGGAGAGCATCATCGAGCAGGCCAAGGGCGGCATGCCCGTCCTCGGCATCTGCAACGGCTTCCAGATCCTCACCGAGGCCCACCTGCTGCCGGGGGCGATGCTCCGCAACAACCACCTGCACTTCATCTGCCGCGACCAGAAGCTGCGGGTGGAGAACGCGGAGACCGCCTGGACCGGCGACTACACCGCCGGAGAGGAGATCTCCGTACCGCTCAAGAACATGGACGGCCGCTACGTGGCCGACGAGCGGGTGCTGGACGAACTGGAGGCCGAAGGCCGCGTGGCCTTCCGGTACCTCGACGTCAACCCCAACGGCTCGCTGCGCGACATCGCCGGCATCACCAACGCCGCGGGCAACGTCGTCGGCCTCATGCCGCACCCCGAGCACGCGGTCGAGCCGCTGATCGGGACGGGCCGCACCGACGGCCTCCCGTTCTTCACCTCGGTCCTGAAGAAGCTGGTCAGCGCATGAGCCTCGACACCGTCAAGAACGCCACCGAGACCCCGGACGCCTCCCAGCCCTGGAAGGAACTCGGCCTCAAGGAGGACGAGTACGCCCGGATCCGCGAGATCCTGGAGCGCCGTCCCACCGGCGCCGAGCTCGCCATGTACTCCGTCATGTGGTCCGAGCACTGCTCGTACAAGAGCAGCAAGGTCCACCTGAAGCAGTTCGGCGAGAAGGTCCCGCAGAACGACGCCATGCTCGTCGGCATCGGTGAGAACGCCGGAGTCGTCGACGTCGGCCAGGGGTACGCGGTCACCTTCAAGGTCGAGTCGCACAACCACCCGTCGTACATCGAGCCCTACCAGGGCGCGGCCACCGGCATCGGCGGCATCGTCCGCGACATCCTCGCCATGGGCGCCCGCCCGATCGCGGTCGTCGACCCGCTGCGCTTCGGCGCGGCCGACCACCCCGACACCAAGCGCGTCCTGCCGGGCGTCGTCGCGGGCATCGGCGGCTACGGGAACTGCCTCGGCCTGCCGAACATCGGCGGCGAGGTCGTCTTCGACGCCTGCTACCAGGGCAACCCCCTCGTCAACGCCGGCTGCATCGGCGTCATGAAGCACGAGGACATCCACCTCGCCAAGGCCTCCGGCCCGGGCAACAAGGTCATCCTCTACGGCGCCCGCACCGGCGGCGACGGCATCGGCGGCGTCTCCGTGCTGGCCTCGGAGACCTTCGACGACACCAAGCCCACCAAGCGCCCCGCGGTGCAGGTCGGCGACCCCTTCCAGGAGAAGCTCCTCATCGAGTGCACCCTGGAGATCTTCAAGGAGAAGCTGGTCGCGGGCATCCAGGACCTCGGCGGCGCCGGGCTCTCCTGCGCCACGAGCGAGCTGGCCTCCGCCGGCACCGGCGGCATGCGCGTCGACCTCGACACCGTCCCGCTGCGCGACGCGACGCTCTCGCCCGAGGAAATCCTCATGAGCGAGTCGCAGGAGCGCATGTGCGCGATCGTCGAACCGCAGTACGTGGACCGCTTCATGGAGATCTGCGAGAAGTGGGACGTCATCGCCACCGTCATCGGTGAGGTGACCGAGGGCGACCACCTGGAGATCTTCTGGCACGGCGAGCTCATCGTGGACGTGCCCCCGGGCACCGTCGCCCACGAGGGCCCGACCTACCACCGCCCGTACGCGCGCCCCTCCTGGCAGGACGCGCTGCAGGCCGACGACGCGGGCAAGCTGCCCCGCCCGCAGACCTCCGAGGAGCTCCGCGCGCAGGTCCTGGCCCTGGTCTCGTCGCCGAACCAGGCCTCGAAGTCCTGGATCACCGACCAGTACGACCGCTTCGTCCAGGGCAACACGGTGCTCTCGCAGCCCGAGGACGCCGGCATGGTCCGCATCGACGAGGAGACCAACCTCGGCGTGGCCATGTCCACGGACGGCAACGGCCGCTACGCGAAGCTCGACCCGTACACGGGCGCGCAGCTCGCACTGGCCGAGTCCTACCGCAACGTGGCCGCGACCGGCGCCAAGCCGCTCGCGATCTCCGACTGCCTGAACTTCGGCTCCCCCGAGGACCCGGACGTCATGTGGCAGTTCGCCGAGGCCACCCGCGGTCTCGCGGACGGCTGCCTGGAGCTGGGCACCCCGGTGACCGGCGGCAACGTCTCGCTCTACAACCAGACCGGTGACATCGCGATCCACCCGACCCCGGTCGTGGCGGTCCTCGGTGTGATCGACGACGTCAACCGCCGTACGCCGATGGCGTTCGCGGAGCCCGGCCAGCTGCTCTACCTGCTCGGCGACACCACCGAGGAGTTCGGCGGCTCGGCCTGGTCCGAGGTCGTCCACCAGCACCTCGGCGGCATGCCGCCCAAGGTGGACCTGGGCCGCGAGAAGCTCCTCGCGGAGATCCTCATCTCGGCCTCGCGCGACGGCATGATCGACGCCGCGCACGACCTGTCCGACGGCGGCCTGGTCCAGGCGCTCACCGAGTCCTGCCTCAAGGGCGGCAACGGTGCGCGGATCGTGGTGCCCGAGGCACTGGACGCCTTCACCTTCCTGTTCTCCGAGTCCGCGGGCCGCGCCATCGTGGCCGTCCCGCGCAGCGAGGAGCTCCGCTTCACCGACATGTGCGGTGCGCGGGGCCTGCCGGCGACCCGGATCGGTGTCGTGGACGGCGAGGAGATCGAGGTCCAGGGCGAGTTCACCCTCCCCCTGGCGGAGCTCCGGACCGCCCACGAGGCGACCATCCCGGCGCTGCTCGCCTGAGCGGCCGTTCCGCACGAACCGCGGCCCCCGTCCGGTATCGCTCCGGGCGGGGGCCGCGCGGTTCGTGCCGACGGCCCGCGAGGCGGTCCCGCGCGCGGCAGGGCCAGTAAGGTCGGCCCCATGCCTCCCGCGAAGAAGAAGCCGCGCACCTACGACCACGCCAGGACCCGCGCGGCCGTCCTCGCGCAGTTCGGGCATGTACGGGACGCCGTACGGGAGTTGGACGCCGAGCAGCTCGCCCGGTCCAGCGGGGTCGGGCACTGGTCCGTCGCCGAGCTGGCCGCGCACATCGCGTGGATCGCCGACTCGCTGGCCGGCGGACTCGCCCGGCCGCCCGCCGCCGTCGCGGAACTCTCCGCCGCCGAATGGCCCTTCGCGACGGCCTCGCTCGCCGGGAAGATCGCCGAAGCCGCCAAGGAGACCCTGGAGGGCGCCCCGCTCGCCGAGCTCTACGACCGGGCGGGCGCCCGGCTGGCCGAGGCGCTCGACGCGAACCCGGGCAGCCGGGTCCTGGACCTGTGGATCGGGGCCATGACCCTGGCCGACTTCCTGGTCACCCGCACCGTGGAGCTCGTCGTGCACACCGACGACCTGCGCCGCGCCACCGGACGGGACGTCCCCCTGGACCGCCAGGCCCTGGCCGCCTGCACCCGGCTGCTCGCCGACGCCCTCGCGCTGAAGGCCCCCGGCGGGGCGGTGGAGTTCCGCGTCCCGCCGTTCGCGGTGGTGCAGTGCGTCGAGGGGCCCCGGCACACCCGCGGCACCCCGCCGAACGTGGTGGAGACCGACCCGCTGACCTGGATCCGGCTCGCCACCGGCCGTACGGGCTGGGCCGAGGCGCTGGACGGGGCGCAGGTCAGGGCCAGCGGCGAGCGCGCCGACCTCTCGGGGCTGCTCCCCCTGATGGGCTGATCCGGGAACCGGTTCGCGGCCGGCCGCGTCCCACCGGCATGCGTACGCTGCCGCTCCTCCCCGCCGCCCTGGTCGCCGTACTCGTCCTGTCCGCCACCGCCACCGCCTGTGGTGACGGCGACGGTGGCGGGACACCGGGGACGCACCCCGGCCGCGGGTTCTCCGGATCCTGGTCGGTCGAGAGCCTGACCGTCGACGGCACGGTGCTGAAGGCTCCCGCCTCCGCCCGGCTGGCCGTGGAGCCGGGCAAGGGCCACGAGGCCGAGGCCTCCGGCAACTACGGCTGCAACGGCTTCACCGCCGCGGTGGTCTTCGACTCGGCGTCCACCATGACCGTGTCGCCCGGTGTCCACACCGAAATGGCCTGCCCCGACCTGCCGTTCGAGACGGCCTTCGCCAAGCTGTTCCAGGGCAGGCTGACCGTGGAACAGAGCCAGGAGAAGATCACGCTGAAGGGCCCGGACGGGAACACGATCGCCCTGAACTCCAAGCCCCCGGCCCCCGACGCCCCGCTCGTCGCCACGCAGTGGACGGTCGACTCCCTGATCAAGGGGGCGACGGCCTCCTCCGTCCCGGCCGGCGCCGAGGGCCGGGCCCGCTTCACCGTGGCCGCGGACGGGAACGTGAGCGGCAGCCTCGGCTGCAACCGCTTCAACGCCCCGGCCGCCGTCGAGGGCAACCGGCTCACCGTCGGCCCCCTCACCACCACCCGGATGGCCTGCGAGGGCGCACCGGGCGAGCTGGAGCGGACCCTCACCGAGCTGTTCGGCAGCGGCCCCCTCACCTGGAAGGTCCAGGGCGACACCCTCACCCTGACCCCGGCCGGCCCGGGCACCGCCCTCACCGCGAAGGCGGCCTCGGCCGTCGAGTGACCGCCGGGCTCAGACGTGCGCGGTCCCGCCGTCCTTCGCCATCGCCCCGGCGATCAGGCGCGCGGACTCGGCCCACACCTCGTCCGGGAGCTTGGGCAGCACGTCGTCCCACAGCGGCAGACAGGAGCCGCGCAGCTGCAGCATTCCCTCGGGTCGGGCCGTCAGGAAGAGGTGCAGGTGGGCGCCGCCGTCCCCCCACTTGTTGACGTGGACGCGGGCGATCCCGTCCAGCGTGCGGACCGCCCGCTCCACCCGCTGGAGCATCGCGCCGAGCTCGGCCGCCCGCTCGGCCGGCAGGTCCAGCAGGTCGTGGTGGCCGCGCGGCACCAGCATCACCGCCGCCGGCAGCGCGCCGTGCTCGCCGTGCAGCCGCCAGTTCTCGTCCGTCCAGAGGTAGCTCGAGTCCGGCCGGGCGCAGGAGCGGCAGGCGTCGGGCCCGGCCTCGCCGTCGCGGGGCGGTTCGGGCAGGACCGGCTCCTCCAGCACCTTGATCCGCAGGTCGCCCTCGTACGGGAAGATCTCCCAGAACGGGATGCCGTCGGCGGGGAAGGGGATCCGCTCGCCGATCGGCAAACCACGTACGTACGCACTGGGTCCGGGTATCGCATCGCTCATGATCCGCAGCTTTCCACAGGCTGTGGATCACGTCACCGGCCCGGGAAGGGTGATCAGCCCGGGTACGGCAGCAGCCCCGCGTCCGTCTTCTCCCAGGCCGCCCGCAGTTCGGCCAGCCGGGCCGGCTCCAGGGCCGCCTTGTCGGCCTGCTCGCGGATGTCCCCGGCGAGGTTGAAGAGCTGGTCGCGGCCCGCCTTGCCGCGGTAGTACTTCCAGTCGCCGCGGCGCAGCGCCCGCTCCCCGCGCACCCGCCAGAAGAGGTTCCGCTCGGCCACCTTCTCGCCGCGCAGCAGGTACCCGGCCAGGCTGACCCCGTCCAGCGGGTACGCCGGGTTCGCGCGGGCGCCGGCCAGTTCCAGCAGGGTGGCCGTCCAGTCCGGGGTGAAGACCGGCACGTGGCTGACCTGGCCGCCGTCGAGCCGGGCGGGCCAGCGCACGATGTTCGGGACGCGGATGCCGCCCTCCTGGAGGGAGGCCTTGTTGCCGGAGAGCGGCCAGTTGTAGGAGAACCGCTCGCCGCCGTTGTCGCTGGAGAAGAAGACCAGGGTGTTCTCCTCCTGCCCGGAGCGCTTGAGCGCCTTCAGCACCTCGCCGACCGAGCGGTCGAGGTCCTCCACCATCTGCTTGTACTTCTCGACGGACCCGCCGTCCTGGTGCCACAGGGCCCGTCCGTCGCCGGCCTTGATCCGGCGGGTGACCTCGGCGCTCTCCTCGGTGTCCCCGTCGGCGATCCACGGCCAGTGCGGGGTGGTGAAGTTGAGGTTCAGCAGCCAGGGCTTGTCGCCGTGGTCGCGGGAGACGTACTCGCCGGCCCGTTCGGTCAGGATCCGGGTGTAGTAGCGCAGGTCCTTGTACTCGGCGTCGCCCTCGTAGAGGTCGTACTCCCCGCCCAGGCCGAGCTTGGAGTAGTACTCCAGGGCCCCGCCGAAGTTGCCGAAGAACTCGTCCCAACCGGACTTGGTCGGGCTGTAGTCGGGCAGGTAGCCGCAGTGCCACTTGCCTATCAGCGCCGTCGAGTACCCGGCGCCGCGCAGCAGCGAGGCCAGCGTCGGGTGGGTCGGCTCCAGGCCGGCCGTCTTGTCGGCGATGGGCTCGGCGAGGCCGCCCTTGGCGCGGCCCGGGTAGCGGCCGGTGTACAGGCTGAAGCGCGTCGGGGAGCAGGTCGCGGAGCCCGAGTAGGCGTCGGTGAAGCGCACGCCCTGGCGGGCGAGCCGGTCCAGGTTCGGGGTCTTGATGTTCGGGGAGCCGTAGGAGGACAGGTCGGCCCAGCCGAGGTCGTCCCCGAGGATGAACAGGATGTTCGGGCGGCGGGAGCGGCGACCCCGCTCGGCCCGGAACTCCCGTTCCTGCGGGCCCGCGTGCTGCGCTTCGGCCACGGGCGCCGAGGACGCCGCCTGGGCCGGGGCGGCGCCCAGGCCCACCGCTGCGGCGGCCGCGGTCGCGCCGACCGCGCCGCCGAAGGCGCGCCGGGACAGGTTGGATTCGTTCGAGGTCACGGGTGCTCCAGAGCAGGGCCCGCCGGCCTGCCGGCACGGGCGGGCTCCGGGCAGCGCGGGACGGCGCAGGGCACGGCGGAGCAGGCACGGACGGAAAGCGGCGGGGAAAGGAGAAAAAGAAAAGGAAAAGCGGAGTGACTACGCAGAACAGCAACAGATGGCGCTGGCGACACGGACGAGGTCCACGTGTCGGCGCGCGACGAGGGTGACGGTGCGGTCACCGAGAGGCTGCATGGGCCGGAGCTTGTACGAAACGACAGGCGACTGTCAACCAGGGCAATCCGGATATTGAGACGGCCGGGCTCCGAACAGGTCCCGTCACCCTGCGTGCTGTGACATTTCCCGGGCATCCCCAATTCGGACCAGTGGTCGATCTCGCCTACACTCGGGGGCGTGCCTCGTGGTGATGGACGACTCAACCACGACCTGCTCCCCGGCGAAAAGGGCCCCCAGGACGCTTGCGGCGTCTTCGGTGTCTGGGCTCCGGGTGAAGAGGTCGCCAAGCTCACCTACTTCGGACTGTATGCACTGCAGCACCGTGGACAAGAGTCCGCGGGTATCGCTGTGAGCAACGGTTCCCAGATCCTCGTCTTCAAAGACATGGGACTCGTTTCCCAGGTCTTCGACGAAACCTCTCTCGGCTCGCTCCAGGGTCATATCGCGGTCGGTCACGCCCGCTACTCGACCACTGGTGCCTCCGTCTGGGAGAACGCTCAGCCGACCTTCCGCGCGACCGCCCACGGCTCCATTGCCCTGGGTCACAACGGCAACCTGGTGAACACCGCCGAGTTGG
The DNA here is from genome assembly GCF_053593795.1 of Streptomyces sp. NPDC002104. NCBI lineage: Bacteria > Bacillati > Actinomycetota > Actinomycetes > Kitasatosporales > Streptomycetaceae > Streptomyces > Streptomyces sp. NPDC002104. The sequence goes on from NZ_JBSFDF010000002.1 coordinate 239,299, forward strand.
CCGAGATGGTCGCCGACCTCCCCCGTCAGGACGGCCGCGCCACCCAGGTGGCGGCCACCAACGACACCGACCTGGTCACCGCCCTGCTGGCCGGCCAGACGGACGACGACGGCAAGCCCCTGACCATCGAGGAGTCGGCCACCAAGGTCCTCCCGAAGGTGAAGGGCGCCTTCTCCCTCGTCTTCATGGACGAGGGAACGCTCTACACCGCCCGCGACCCGCAGGGCATCCGCCCGCTGGTCCTCGGCCGCCTGGAGCGCGGCTGGGTGGTGGCGAGCGAGACCGCCGCCCTCGACATCTGCGGCGCCAGCTTCGTCCGCGAGGTCGAGCCGGGCGAGCTCATCGCGATCGACGAGAACGGTCTGCGGACCTCTCGCTTCGCGGAAGCAAAGCCCAAGGGCTGTGTCTTCGAGTACGTCTACCTGGCGCGACCGGACACCGACATCGCCGGCCGGAACGTCTACCTCTCGCGCGTCGAGATGGGCCGGCGCCTGGCCAAGGAAGCCCCGGCCGAGGCCGACCTGGTGATATCGACACCGGAATCGGGCACGCCCGCCGCCGTCGGCTACGCCGAGGCCAGCGGGATCCCGTACGGCGTCGGCCTGGTCAAGAACGCCTACGTGGGCCGGACCTTCATCCAGCCCTCGCAGACGATCCGCCAGCTCGGCATCCGTCTCAAGCTCAACCCCCTCAAGGAAGTCATCCGGGGCAAGCGCCTGGTGGTCGTCGACGACTCGATCGTCCGCGGCAACACCCAGCGCGCCCTGGTCAAGATGCTCCGCGAGGCCGGCGCGGCGGAGGTCCACATCCGGATCTCCTCGCCGCCGGTGAAGTGGCCGTGCTTCTTCGGCATCGACTTCGCCACCCGGGCCGAGCTGATCGCCAACGGCATGACGGTCGACGAGATCGCCACGTCCATGGGCGCGGACTCGCTCTCGTACATCTCGCTCGACTCGATGATCGAGGCGACCACCATCCAGAAGCCCAACCTCTGCCGGGCCTGCTTCGACGGCGAGTACCCCATGGCGCTGCCCGACCCGCAGCTCCTGGGCAAGCAGCTCCTGGAATCGGAGCTGGCCGGCGGCACCGACGCCGCCGACGCCCTCCGGCGCCCGTAGGGCCCGAGGCCGACGGTCCGCGGGCTCGCCCGAGCCCGCGGACCGGGGCTTCTCCTTCCCCCCACCTCCTGCTCAACCTGCGCGGGGCCTTCCTTTCAGGCTTTTCCAGGGCCTCGCACCACCGCAGCAACGACACGAAAGCTCTCTCCTGTCATGACAGAGAAGACCACCGGTGCCAGCTACGCAGCCGCGGGCGTGGACATCGACGCGGGAGACCGCGCCGTCGAGCTGATGAAGGAGTGGGTGAAGAAGACGCAGCGCCCCGAGGTCCTGGGCGGCCTCGGCGGTTTCGCCGGCCTCTTCGACGCCTCCGCCCTCAAGCGCTACGAGCGCCCCCTGCTCGCCTCGGCCACCGACGGGGTCGGCACCAAGGTGGACATCGCCCGCCGCATGGGCGTGTACGACACCATCGGCCACGACCTCGTGGCGATGGTCATGGACGACATCGTCGTCTGCGGCGCCGAGCCCCTCTTCATGACCGACTACATCTGCGTCGGCAAGGTGCACCCCGAGCGTGTCGCGGCCATCGTCAAGGGCATCGCCGAGGGCTGCGTCCTGGCCGGCTGCGCCCTGGTCGGCGGCGAGACCGCCGAGCACCCCGGCCTGCTGGGCCCCGAGGACTTCGACGTGGCGGGCGCCGGCACCGGAGTCGTCGAGTACGACCGGCTGCTGGGCGCCGACCGCATCCGTACGGGCGACGCCGTCATCGCGATGGCGTCCTCCGGTCTTCACTCGAACGGGTACTCACTGGTCCGCCACGTCCTCTTCGACCGGGCCGGAATGTCCCTGGAGGGCCATGTCGAGGAGCTCGGCCGGACCCTCGGCGAGGAGCTCCTGGAGCCCACCAAGATCTACTCGCTGGACTGCATGGCCCTCACCAGCGCGGCCGAGGTGCACGCGTACTCCCACATCACGGGCGGCGGCCTCGCGGCCAACCTCGCCCGGGTGATCCCGGACCACCTGCACGCCACGGTCGACCGCTCGACCTGGGCCCCGGGCGCGATCTTCGACCTGGTCGGCAAGGCCGGTCAGGTGGAGCGCCTGGAGCTGGAGAAGACGCTGAACATGGGCGTCGGCATGATGGCCGTGGTCCCGCAGGAATCGGTGGACGTGGCCCTGACCGCCCTGTCCGACCGGGGCGTCGAGGCCTGGGTCGCGGGCGAGATCCTGGACCGCGGCGACCACGCCGAGGGCGCGACGCTGACCGGCGACTACGCGGTCTGACCCGCCCGGGGAGCCGGCCACGACCGGCTCCCACGGGGGCCCCGTGAGGCTCCCACCTGCGCGAACAGCACGGAAACCCGGCCCGGGGCGATGCCCTGGACCGGGTTTCCGTGCATGTGAAGCTGTGTGCCGCGCTTGAGGATCAGCGCACCGCGAGTTCGACGCCGATGGGCGCGTCAAGCACCGCGACGGTAGACGGACGGACCGGACTCTTCGTCCTCGTCCTCGTCATCGCTGTTGTAGCGCTCCGCGTACTTGGCGTACGGGTCGTCCTCGTCATCATCATCAAGCTCGTCATCGACGACCGGCTCGCTGACAGGCAGCGGTTCCGTGTGCGATGCGCCCAGCTCATTGGCCAGACGCGACAAGTCAGTCCCGCCGCTGCTGTACTTCAGCTGGCGGGCGACCTTCGTCTGCTTGGCCTTTGCCCGGCCGCGCCCCATGGCTCGACCCCCTCGGTGACGGGGCTCGACGGCCCCAGAGTCTGACACGCGTTCATGGTTCGGAGCGGGCTCTCCGTGGAGAGACCGTCCGTAGGGGTTTAACGGTACCTGCTTCCGCGGCCATACGGTACGCCGCCCGCATGACGCGCCCCGGTGCAGTACCAGCAAGGCGCCCCGTCCTCGCTGGTCAGCTGCGATTTTAGCCGTTTCCTGACGAGCGACCCGCCGAAGCGCAGTGAGTTCCGTCTCGCTGCGCCCCGACGGGCCGCCCAGAAGCCCCGCAAGGCCCTCGTGAGGGTCGGGAGGGGGCCGGGAGGGTCAGACGGTGCGTGCCGCGCTGCGGGCGTCCGCCATCCGCTGCTCGGCGATGCGGTCGGCCGCCGCGGCCGGCGGAATCCCATCCGCCTTCGCACGTGCGAAGATTTCCAGCGTGGTGTCGAAGATCTTCGTGGCCTTGGCCTTGCAGCGGTCGAAGTCGAAGCCGCGCAGCTCGTCGGCTACCTGGATGACCCCGCCCGCGTTGACCACGTAGTCCGGCGCGTAGAGGATTCCGCGGTCCGCGAGGTCCTTCTCCACACCCGGGTGCGCGAGCTGGTTGTTCGCCGCGCCGCACACCACCTTCGCGGTCAGGACCGGTACGGAGGCGTCGTTCAGGGCCCCGCCGAGCGCGCAGGGGGCGTAGATGTCCAGGCCCTCCACGCGGATCAGCGCCTCGGTGTCGGCGACGGCGGTCACCTTGCCGGGGTGCTTGTCGAGGATCCGCTGCACGGACTCGGTGCGGACGTCCGTGATGACGACCTCGGCGCCGTCCTCCAGCAGGTGCTCCACCAGGTGGTGGCCGACCTTGCCGACGCCCGCGACGGCGACCTTGCGGCCGCGCAGGGTCGGGTCGCCCCACAGGTGCTGGGCGCTGGCGCGCATGCCCTGGAAGACGCCGAAGGCGGTGAGGACCGAGGAGTCGCCGGCGCCGCCGTTCTCGGGGGAGCGGCCGGTCGCCCAGCGGGTTTCGCGGGCCACGACGTCCATGTCGGCCACGTACGTGCCGACGTCGCAGGCGGTGACGTAACGGCCGCCGAGGGACTCCACGAAGCGGCCGTAGGCCAGCAGCAGTTCCTCGGACTTCAGGACGTCCGGGTCGCCGATGATCACGGCCTTGCCGCCGCCGAGGTCGAGCCCGGCGAGCGCGTTCTTGTACGACATGCCGCGCGAGAGGTTCAGCGCGTCGAGGACGGCCTCCTCGTCCGAGGCGTACGCGTGGAACCGCGTGCCGCCGAGGGCCGGGCCCAGGGCGGTGGAGTGGATCGCGATGACGGCCTTCAGGCCGGAGGCTCGGTCCTGGCACAGCACGACTTGCTCGTGGCCGCCCTGTTCGCTGCGGAACAGGGTGTGCAGGACGCCGTCGGTCATTTCGGTCACGGTGGTGACTCCCATGGAAGAGATGCGGCGGGAAAGACGCCCGCCCTGCGGGTGGGGGAGGGCGCGCTGGGAGCAGCGTAAGACCTCCGGGGCCCCGTGCCCCTCCCGGTCCGGAGATCGGGACACTCAAGGGTCGGAGCGGGGCGGGGAGCGGTCCGCCGGAGTAGCGCCGGGCGGGGCGGGGGAGTACGAGAGCGTGAGCGAATCCCCCGATCCCCGGCTGCCGTCCGCCCGCTCGGCCCCCGTCGTCCCGTACGCCTCCTACCTGCGGGTCTACGAGCCGCTGACGGCCTTCCCGGAGCCCGAGCGCACCCACTGGGCCGACTACGCCCGGCGCGGGGCCACCCCGACCGCCCAGGACGAACTGCGCCGGTCGCTGGTGGACTTGGTGCGGGTGCCCGTGGTGGGCGTCCCGGCGCACGAGAGCGCGGACGCCTTCACCGCCGAGGTCGGCGGGGTCCTGCTCGTCTGCCCCTGGCGTACGCGGCTGCGCGGCTGGCTCGCGCTGGAGGAGCTGGTGGCGGAGTTCCCGCTGCCGGTGCTCGACGCCGCCCTGCCCGCGGCCGCCCGCCGCCGCGCGGCCGCGGAGTACGAGGCCTGGCGCGGACGCAATCCCGACGCGCGGCCGTGGATCCGTACGGGGGTCTGGCAGGTGCCCCTGCGCTGGTTCGTGCTGGTGTCCGACGAGGAGCGGGAGTACGTGCCGGGCGAGGGGCTGCGCTACCGGACGCCGATGGTGCAGGCCCGGCGCCGGCTCGCGCGGGGGCTGCGGACCCTGCGGGAGGCGGAGGGGTACGAGATGCTCGCCGAGGGGCTGGTGGAGGTCGGGAGCTGGCTGGAGGAGTTCCACCCCCGCTCGATGGTGGAGCTGGACTACGGGGGGCTGCTGCACGCCCTCCCGGCGGACCGGCTCGACGCCGACCACTCGGCCGCGGACCTGGCGTCCGGCCTCACCGCCCTGCGGGCCGGGGACCGGGAGGGGGCGGCGCGGACGTACGGCGCCCTGGCGGAGCGGTGGCGGGCGGTCCGGGAGAGACTCTTCGCCAATTGAGACGCCGGGTTCCGCAACCGGGTCCCGGGGTGCCGGAGTGACCTGTGCGACCCGGGTAGCGACTCCGGGCCCGGTTGTCCATCCGCCGATCGGCCGAGCCCGGAGGAGAACGGCCAGCTCAAGGCCGTGATGCCCTCTTTTGGGTCTTTGTTCCGGGACCTTCGTCCCGATACGGGCCATTGGCCCAAGCGTGACGGACCGCACTTTCTACACCCTTGCGCCCTTCCCCTACCCTCGTGCCAAAATAGGACAAGGAGTCCGGGGAGGGTTCCTTCCGTCCAACTAAGGGCGGAATGCTCGGTATTGCACTCTACGGGGGGTCTGACGACTCCTGATCGCTCTGTGACTGATCGTCACAGTGGGGTGACTGTCCGTTATGGGACGGTCCATCGGCTTCCGCCGCTGATGAACACCTCGGAGGGCAATTCCATCGGTTTGGCCGTCGAGGCTGGACGGATGGTGTAGTTGTAGTGCCGAGGACAAGCCGTTCGTCCTATAACCGACTCGGCCCGCGTATGTCCATTTCGGGCACCGTGGGCCAAGGTGCAGAATTTAGAGGAAAGAACCGAGATGGTTCGGTTCTCCCGAGGAGGCCGCTCATGACCGCTCGCACCCCTGATGCCGAGCCGCTGCTGACCCCGGCTGAGGTTGCCACGATGTTCCGCGTGGACCCGAAGACGGTCACCCGTTGGGCCAAGGCTGGCAAGCTCACGTCCATCCGCACCCTGGGTGGACACCGCCGCTACCGCGAGGCTGAGGTCCGCGCACTGCTTGCGGGAATTCCGCAGCAGCGCAGCGAGGCCTGAGGTTCCGCAGCACCACTTATTGCCGGGTCTATATCGGGTCCCCCAATCCGATGAGCCCCACATAGCTTCAAACGGCCGGACCTGCCCCAACAGGTTCATCAGTCGTTCGGTCGCGCTGGACTCCGCCGGGTCCAGCGCGATCTTTTTTATGCCCTGGTCAGGGGATTATCGAGCTGGTGTGCGGAGCCGGCCGGGGTGGGTGCAATGGCACATATAAAATCGAGTGGGCGTATGAGCGCCATAAAAGCGTGCGTCTCAAAAACACATGGGGTGACTCCCGTCACAGATGATCACTCTTGTGGATCAGGCAATGCACCCCGTAAAGGGACGTGCCGCGCAGAGCGCATCATCCGGACGGGCGGTTTTCCGGGCGCCGGGCCGGTCGGCCGCGAGGCGCCGCGCACGGGCTTCAGGACGGCCCCGGGGCGGGGTTGAGGGGCGAGTTCGCCCGGAGGGGCCGCGTCAGGCCCTCCGGGGGCCTCCAGGGGGCTTCGGAGGGCCCTGGAGGGCCGGGTGGGGTCCTGGGTGCCCCAAGAGGTCCCCCGGGGGCCCAATCGGGGTCGTGAGGCGGACTGGTGGGCGGATCCGGCGCGAGGGCGCGAGGGTGCGGGGGCGCGGGTGCGCGAGGGCGCCGGAAACGCATCAGGGCCCGCATCCTGAGGATGCGGGCCCTGACGATCTTGCGAACCTGACGGGACTTGAACCCGCGACCTCCACCTTGACAGGGTGGCGAGCTAACCAACTGCTCCACAGGTCCTTGATTTGCGGCCGCTGGGCGGCTGCGAATCAGACTGTACCGCAGCTCAGGGGGTGTAGTCGAACTCGATCACCGAGCGGGTCCCGGAGCGGCCGCATCCACCGCCTTCACGATGCGCTTGTCGGAGATCGGATAGGCCGTCCCGAGGGCGTGCGCGAAGTAGCTGACCCGCAGTTCCTCGATCATCCAGCGGATCTCGGTGACCTCCGCCGGGACCGGCCTGCCCTGGGGCAACTGCTCCAGCAGCCACAGGTACTCGTCCCGCATCTCGTGGACCTTCTCCATGCGCGTGGTGTCGCGCTGGACCCCCGTGGGCATCTGCTGGAGCCGCCGGTCGACGGCCACCAGGTAGCGCATCAGGTCCGGCAGCCGGCGCAGTCCGGTCAGCGTGACGAAGCCGGCCGGCACGAGGGCCGCGAGCTGCGTCCTGGCGTCCTGGACGTTGGCCACCAGGGCGAGGCTGGCCGTGGTCTTCAGGCGGCGTTCGCAGGCCTGCCAGGCGGCCAGCACCTGCTGCACCTGCGTGATCGTCCGTACGGTCGTGTCCACCAGGTCGGTCCGCACGGCCTCGTAGAGCGTGCGGAAGCCCGCCTCGTCCCATGCCGGGCCGCCGTGCCGCGCGATCAGGTGGTCGGCGGCCGCGGTCGCGCAGTCGTCGAACAGCGCCTGGATGGAGCCGTGCGGATTGCGCGACAGCGCCAGCTTCTGCTGGTTGCTCAGGTGGTCCGAGGCGAACTTCGCCGGGTTCACCGTGATGTTGAGCAGGATGAGGCGCCGGGTGCCGAGCCGCATCGCCTGCTGCTGCTCGGCCTCGGTGTCGAAGAGGTGTACGGAGACGCTCGTACCGGCGTCCACGAGCGCCGGGTACGCCTTCACCGGCTGGCCGGCCCGGCGGGTCTCGAAGACCTTGGTCAGCGTCCCGATCGTCCAGTCGGTCAGCCCGGTCTTCTCCACCGACTCCCCGCCCTCGCGCTCGGCGCTGGCCGCGGCGGCCTGCGAGAGGGCCTGGCGGGCCTTCGGCTTGAGCTGGAGCCGCAGGGCCTCCAGGTCCTTGGCCTCGGCGAGGTTCTTGCGGCGCTCGTCGACGATCCGGAAGGTGATCTTCAGGTGGTCGGGAATCCGGCTCAGGTCGAAGTCCTCGGCGCTGACCGGGACCCCGACCATCCGCTGGAGCTCCCGGGCCAGCGTCACGTGCAGGGGCTCCTGCAGCGGGTGCGCGGTGGCCAGGAAGCGGGTCGCGAAGTTCGGCGCGGGCACGTAGTGCCGGCGGATCGGCTTCGGGAGGGACCGGATCAGCTCGGTGACCACTTCCTCGCGCAGGCCCGGGATCTGCCAGTCGAAGCCCTCGTCGGTGACCTGGTTCAGCACCTGGAGCGGGATGTGGACGGTCACGCCGTCCGCGTCCGCGCCCGGTTCGAACTGGTAGGTCACCCGGAACTTCAGCCGGCCCTGCATCCAGGAGTCCGGATAGTCGGCCTTGGTGACCCCGGCCGCCTTCTCCGTCAGGAGCATCTCGCGCTCGAAGTCGAGCAGTTCGGGCTCGTCGCGCTTCTTGTGCTTCCACCAGGAGTCGAAGTGCGCCCCCGAGACCACGTGTTCGGGGATCCGCTGGTCGTAGAAGTCGAAGAGGGTCTCGTCGTCGACCACGATGTCGCGGCGCCGGGCCCGGTTCTCCAGCTCCTCCACCTCGGTGAGGAGCTTGCGGTTGTCGGCGTAGAACTTGTGGTGGGTCCGCCAGTCGCCCTCGACCAGGGCGTTGCGAATGAACAGGTCGCGCGAGACCTCGGCGTCGATCCGGCCGTAGTTGATCTTCCGCTGGGCGACGATCGGCACCCCGTACAGGGTGACCTTCTCGTACGCCATCACGGCCGCCTGGTCCTTCTCCCAGTGCGGCTCGCTGTACGTGCGCTTGATCAGGTGCTGGGCGAGCGGCTCCACCCACTCCGGCTCGACCTTGGCGTTCACCCGCGCCCACAGCCGCGAGGTCTCCACCAGCTCGGCGGACATCAGGAACTTGGGCTGCTTCTTGAACAGCGAGGAGCCCGGGAAGATCGCGAACTTGGCGGACCGCGCCCCCAGGTACTCGTTCTTGTCCGTGTCCTTCAGCCCGATGTGCGACAGCAGGCCGGCCAGCAGCGAGATGTGCACGCTCGTCTCGGGGGCGTCCGCCTCGTTGACGTGGATGCCCATGGACTTGGCGACCGTACGCAGCTGCGAATAGATGTCCTGCCACTCGCGGATCCGCAGGAAGTTCAGGTACTCCTGCTTGCACATCCGGCGGAAGGAGGACGAGCCGCGCTCCTTCTGCTGCTCCCGGACGTAGCGCCACATGTTCAGGAACGAGAGGAAGTCGCTCGTCTCGTCCTTGAACCGGGCGTGGTTCTGGTCCGCCTGCGTCTGCTTGTCCGAGGGCCGCTCGCGCGGGTCCTGGATGGACAGGGCCGCCGCGATGACCATGACCTCGCGGACGCAGTTGTTCTTGTCCGCCTCCACCACCATGCGGGCCAGCCGCGGGTCCACGGGCAGCTGGGAGAGCTGGCGGCCCATGGGCGTGAGCCGCTTCTTGTGGTCCTTCTCGTCCGGGTCGAGCGCCCCGAGCTCCTGGAGGAGCTGCACGCCGTCGCGGATGTTGCGGTGGTCCGGCGGGTCGATGAAGGGGAACTTCTCGATCTCGCCGAGGCCGGCCGCGGTCATCTGGAGGATGACGGAGGCGAGGTTGGTGCGCAGGATCTCCGCGTCCGTGAACTCCGGACGGGTCAGGAAGTCGTCCTCGGAGTACAGCCGGATGCAGATGCCGTCGCTCGTGCGCCCGCAGCGGCCCTTGCGCTGGTTGGCGCTGGCCTGCGAGATCCGCTCGATCGGCAGCCGCTGGACCTTGGTGCGGTGGCTGTAGCGGGAGATGCGGGCGGTGCCCGGGTCGATCACGTACTTGATGCCGGGGACGGTCAGCGAGGTCTCGGCGACGTTGGTCGCGAGGACGATCCGCCGGCCGGTGTGCTGCTGGAAGACGCGGTGCTGCTCGGCGTGCGAGAGGCGCGCGTAGAGGGGGAGGACCTCGGTCAGGCGGAGCTTGCGCTTCTCCAGCGCGTCCGCCGTGTCACGGATCTCGCGCTCGCCGGAGAGGAAGACCAGGATGTCGCCCGGCCCCTCCGCCTGGAGCTCGTCCACGGCCTCGCAGATCGCGGTGATCTGGTCGCGGTCGGAGTCCTCGGAATCGTCCTCCAGGAGCGGGCGATACCGCACCTCCACCGGATACGTCCGGCCGCTGACCTCGACGATCGGGGCCTCGCCGAAGTGCCGGGAGAACCGCTCCGGGTCGATGGTCGCCGAGGTGATGATCACCTTGAGGTCGGGGCGCTTGGGCAGGAGCGTGGCGAGGTAGCCGAGCAGGAAGTCGATGTTGAGCGACCGCTCGTGGGCCTCGTCGATGATGATCGTGTCGTACGCGCGCAGCTCGCGGTCCGTCTGGATCTCCGCGAGCAGGATGCCGTCCGTCATCAGCTTCACGAAGGTCGCGTCCTGGTCCACCTGGTCGGTGAAGCGGACCTTCCAGCCGACGGTCTGGCCGATCTCGGACTTCAGCTCCTCCGCGATGCGCTCCGCGACCGTGCGGGCCGCGATCCGGCGGGGCTGGGTGTGCCCGATCATGCCGCGGACCCCGCGCCCCAGCTCCATGCAGATCTTGGGGATCTGCGTGGTCTTGCCGGAGCCGGTCTCGCCCGCGACGATCACGACCTGGTGGTCGCGTATCGCCTCGGCGATCTCGTCCTTCTTCTGGCTGACGGGAAGGTTCTCGGGATACGTGACCTCGGGCTTCCGCGAGGCGCGCCCGGCCAGTCGCACGGCGGCCTTTTCGGCCTCCGCGCGGATCTCGTCGAGTACGGCCTGCTTGGCCTCGGGCTTGCGGATGCGGCGGGCGCCTTCGAGGCGGCGGCCGAGGCGGTGCGCGTCACGGAGGGAGATCTCACCGAGAAGCGTCTGCAGGGCGGCGAAGGAAGTAGACATACCTGGTCGAGGATCTCACCCGTAGGTGCCGGGTGGCGAACGCATTTGTGGGGCCGACCCGTACCATTTCGGGACGAGTCCCCCGAGCGTTACCCCGATGTGTCCCCAGCGAGAGGCCACCCCCGATGTCCCGCAGCCACCGCCTCCGGTGCGTGCTCGCGGTACTCCTGGGCTGGGCCCTGCTGGTGATGCCCGCGCAGGCGACGGCCGCCCAGGCGGCGACCGCGGCCCCGATGCCCGCCGGGGTCCCGGCGACGGCGCCGGTCCCGGCACCCCAGCCTCCCGTGGCGGTCCGGGGCGCGGAGACTCCCGCAGCCACGGGGCTGGCTTCCCCGGAGGTCCCAGGCCCGGCCCCGGCCCCGGCCCCGGCACCGGCACCGGCCTCGGCCTCGGCCGGGGTTGGTTTCGGGGGGCCCGCCGGGCCCGGTTGTGTCCCGGGGGACCCGGGGCGGGACGGTGTGCCCGCTCTGCCGGTGCGGGGCGGAGCCGATCACGCGCAGGTGCCGGCCGCGGGGGCCGGGCCCGAGGTGGCGGGCACGGCGCGGGTGATACCCGTACGGGTCCTCGTACGCGGGCCCGGTCAGTCGGCGCCGTCCCCGCTGGAGCTGTCCGTGATGCGGGTCTAGGAGGGCCGACCGGCCGCATCGGCCGCATCGGCCGTATCGGCCGCCTGGTCCGTCCCGTCCCGTCCCGCACAGCTCTGGAGCACCCGTATGTCTTCTTCTTCCTCCTCTTCTTCCTCGCGCAAGCCCCTGCTGATCTCCGCCGGGGTCGCCCTCGCGGCGGTCACCCTCGGCCTCGTCTCCTGGCAGGCCACCAAGCCCGAGGACGGCGGTCACCGGGCCTCCGCGGCTTCCTCCCCGCAGGCCCCGCAAACCCCGGGGACCGGATCCGCCACGGACCCCGCCGCGCAGCTCAAGGCCCTGGCCCGCCGCGAGCCCGGCGACAAGCTCGCCGCCGGGCGGGCCGACGCCCCCGTCGTCCTGATCGAGTACTCCGACTTCAAGTGCGGCTACTGCGGAGAGTTCGCCCGCGACACCGAACCCGCGCTCGTGAAGAAGTACGTGGCGGACGGCACCCTGCGCATCGAGTGGCGCAACTTCCCGATCTTCGGCGCGGACTCCGAAGCCGCCGCCAAGGCCGCCTGGGCGGCGGGCCGGCAGGACCGCTTCGCGCAGTTCCACGCGGCCGCGTACGCCGAGGGCGCCAAGGAAAAGGGCTTCGGCGACGAGCGGCTGACCGAGCTGGCGCGCGAGGCCGGGGTCCCGGACCTGGAGCGGTTCACGAAGGACATGGCCGGCGAGCAGGCCGCCGCCGCACTCGCGAAGGACCAGGAGGAGGGGTACCGCATCGGTGTCACCTCCACCCCGTCCTTCCTGGTCAACGGGCAGCCCATCGCCGGAGCCCAGCCCCCGGCGGCCTTCGAGGCCGCCATCGCCAGGGCCAAGGCGCAGGCGGCCGCCAAGTGACCGACGCCGGATACCTGGCCGCCCTGCTCGGCGGCCTCCTCGCGCTGCTCAGCCCGTGCAGCGCGCTGCTCCTGCCCGCCTTCTTCGCCTACTCCATCGACTCCGCGTCCCGGCTGCTGGCGCGCACCGGGATCTTCTACGCGGGCCTCGCGACCACCCTCGTACCGCTGGGGGCGGCCGGTTCGTACGCCGGACGGTTCTTCCACGGCAACCGCGAGGCCCTCGTGCTGTGCGGCGGCTGGCTGATCATCGGTCTCGGCCTCGCCCAGATCCTGGGCCTGGGCTTCGCCCCGAAGCGGCTCTCGGAGCTCTCGGGAAGGATCCGGCCGACCACCGCCCTGTCGGTGTACGCGCTGGGCGCGGTCTACGGGCTGGCCGGCTTCTGCGCCGGGCCCATCCTCGGCAGCGTCCTGACGGTGGCGGCGGTCAGCGGCAGCCCGGTCTACGGAGGCCTGCTGCTGGCGGTGTACGCCCTGGGCATGGCCGTGCCGCTGTTCGTCCTGGCCCTGCTCTGGGAGCGCTTCGACCTGGGACGCCGCCGCTGGCTGCGCGGCCGGGCCCTCTCGGTCGGCCGCTTCGAACTGCACACGACCTCGCTCGCCTCGGGCCTGTTCTTCGTCCTGCTGGGCGTGCTGTTCCTGGCCTACGACGGGGCGAGCGCCCTGCCGGGGCTGCTGGACGTGGACGATTCCTTCGCGGTGGAACAGCGGGTGCAGGCCGTGGCGGACGCGGTTCCGGACTGGGCGCTGCTCGGGCTGGTGGCCCTGGCGGCCGCGGGCGTGGGTCTGGCGCAGTGGCGCCGGCGGGCGCGGGCGGCGAAGACCGGCGGGGAATGACGAAGAAGGCCCCGTCCGATGGACGGGGCCTTCTTCGTTCTCTGGTGGCTGGGGCCGGGGTCGAACCGGCGACCTATCGCTTTTCAGGCGATCGCTCGTACCAACTGAGCTACCCAGCCACGAAACCGTTTCCGGCTTCAGCGAACCTGACGGGACTTGAACCCGCGACCTCCACCTTGACAGGGTGGCGAGCTAACCAACTGCTCCACAGGTCCTTGCAATGTGCGAGAACAAGTCTCGCACACGGTTTTGCGTACCCCCAACGGGATTCGAACCCGTGCTACCGCCTTGAAAGGGCGGCGTCCTGGGCCACTAGACGATGAGGGCTAAAGGCCCGCCGGGCACTTTCCAGCGCGTCGGGGACGTGAGAAGCATATGGGATCCCGGCGGCGATCGCCAAAACGGTTTCCTGGCGTGCCCCGGGAGCTGCTCCGGCAGGTCAGCCCCAGCCGAGTGCGTGGAGCCGTTCGTCGTCGATGCCGAAGTGGTGGGCGATCTCGTGGACCACCGTCACGGCGACCTCGTGGACCACCTCGTCCGTGCTCGCGCACATCCGCAGGGTCGGACCCATGTAGATCGAGATCCGGTCGGGCAGGACCCCGGCGTACCACTCGCCGCGCTCCGTGAGCGGGGTCCCCTCGTAGAGGCCGAGCAGGTCCGGGTCGTCGGAGGCCGGCTCGTCCTCGACGAAGACGGCCACGTTGTCCATGACCCGGGTCAGCTCCTCGGGGATCGTGTCCAGCGCCTCGGCCACCAACTCTTCGAACGCGTCACGCGTCATCTCCAGCACGGGGCCATTCTCCCGTGCCGCGGTCCGATTGCGACGGCTCGTGACCGGCGGGCCGGGATCCGCCGCGCGAGAATGGCGCGGTGGCGACAGCGGTGACATGCGAAGCGGAGTGCGGATGACCCGGCCGGCCGACGGGCCCGAGGCCATCGACCCGGACGTCGACCTGCACGTGCCGGCGCAGCGCGCCGAACCGCGGGGCCGGGTGCTCGCTGCCGTGGCGGCCGGCGGAGCGGTGGGCGCCGCGGCGCGGTACGGGGTCGGACTGCTGTGGCCGGCCGCGCCCGGGGCCTTCCCGTGGGGCACCTTCTGGATCAACGTCTCGGGCTGCGCGCTCATCGGCGTCCTCATGGTGCTGATCAGCGAAGGCGGCCGCTCGGGGCCTTCCCTCGTACGGCCCTTCCTCGGGGTCGGGGTCCTCGGCGGGTTCACCACCTTCTCCACCTACGCCGTGGACTTCGCACGGCTGCTCGACGCCGGCGAGGCCGGTACCGCGCTGGCGTACGCCGGGCTCACGGTGGCCGGGGCGCTGGGCGCGGTGTGGGCGGCGGCCGTGATCACCCGGCGCGCGGCCGGCGACGGCGGCCCGGGTCGGCGTCCCGGGCGACGGGCCCGGCGGGAGGCGGGGCGGGGATGAACTGGCTGCTCGTCATGGTGGGCGCGGCCGTCGGGGCGCCCCTGCGGTACCTGACCGACCGCGCGGTGCAGGCGCGCCACGACTCGGTCTTCCCCTGGGGAACCTTCGTGGTGAACGCGGCCGCCTCCCTGATGCTGGGGGCGCTGACCGGCGCGGTGCTGGACGGGGCGGCCTCCTCGCGGCTGAACCTGCTGCTCGGTACGGGCCTGTGCGGGGCGCTGAGCACCTACTCGACCTTCTCCTACGAGACGCTGCGCCTCGCGGAGCGGGGCCGGACGTTCCTGGCCGCGGTGAACGTGGCGGCCTCGGTGCTGGTCGGGCTGGGCGGGGTCACGCTCGGCCACCAGGTGGCGGGACAGCTGTTCGCCTGACGGAGCGCCACCCGCGCCCAGCCGGTCTCCACCCGGGGCGTGCCGGGGCGGGCTGGGGCGTGTCCCATACGGGGTACGGGGAGTTGGGCACATTGACCCGCTCACCGCGGACCCTTGCCAGCGTTCCGGAGGTGCCCCGTGCGCCAGTTGTCCGCTTCCCTCCGCTCCCTGCGTCCCTCCCGCTCGCTCCGCCTCGGCGTCGCCGCCCTCGCGCTGGCGGCGACCGCGGGCTGCATGAGTGTCGGCGAGGACGCCGCCAAGCCCGGGCCCTCCGCGTCGACGGGCCTGCAGGGCGGCAAGTCCGGCGGCGGCTCCTCGTCCGGCAAGGGCGCCGGATCCCAGGGCGCGGGCCACGGCTCGAAGGGCGGTACGGGGAACCAGGACGGCAAGTCCGGCGGCCCCGGGACCACCTCCGGCGCGGCCGGGGCCTCCCCCAGCCCGGGCGCGCCGGCCGGCCCGCCCGGGGCTCCCTCGCCGTCGGCCGGCCCGGGCGGCGGAGCGGGCGGCCAGGGGCCCCAGCAGCCCCCGCCGGGCGGCTCCGGCTCCGTTTCCGGGTCGGGCTCCGGCGGCGGCGGCGCCTCCGGGGGCGGCCAGCCCGCCTCCCCGAGCCCGGAGCCGCAGTCCCCCGCCCCGCCGGTCTCCCCGCCTCCGGTCGTGACGGAACCCACACCGAGTCCGGAGCCCCCGAAGCCGGACCCGTCGGAGGGGACGGGCGGGCAGCAGTAGGCCCGTCACCGGTTCGGCCGTAGCGCCATCCGCCCGCCAGGCTCTGCTGGGCGGATGGTGTTTCCGCAGGTCAGAGCCTTCTTCGGGGGAGCGACTTGCCAGACCCCGGGGAGGGTGCGTATGGTTATAGATCGTTTGATCCCATTGCCCGGCGCCGACTCCGAAGAGCGCCGCGTGGCGCGTACTCTCCCCAACCGTGGCTGACCGCATTGAGGCGGTCGATTTGCGATTCACGGAGTTTGGGCGCGTGCCGAGACTCCGGAAGGTTTCGCATTTCGCATGTCCATTTCCAGTTCTGACCGTTCCGTCATGCCCGAGAACGACTCCAACGAGATCGTCGACGCCGAGACCCTCGCGGTCACCGAGGCCCTTGAGGCCGTCGTCACCGACGAGATCATCGAAGCCCTCGAGGCCGACGTGACGAACCACGAGTCCGACGAGTCCAGCGACTCCTTCGAGGACTCCACCGGATCCACCGACGAGTTCGACGACACCGACGCGGCCGACGACGCCGACGCCGAGCCCACCCTGACCTTCGGCGACCTCGGTCTGCCGGACGGCATCGTGCGCAAGCTCGCCCAGAACGGCGTCACCGCGCCCTTCCCGATCCAGGCCGCGACCATCCCGGACGCCCTGGCCGGCAAGGACATCCTCGGCCGTGGCCGCACCGGCTCCGGCAAGACCCTCTCCTTCGGTCTGCCGACCCTGGCCTCGCTGGCCGGCGGGCACACCGAGAAGAAGAAGCCCCGCGCGATCATCCTGACGCCGACGCGTGAGCTCGCGATGCAGGTCGCCGACGCTCTCCAGCCCTACGGCGACGTCCTCGGCCTCAAGATGAAGGTCGTCTGCGGCGGTACCTCCATGAGCAACCAGATCTTCGCTCTGGAGCGCGGTGTCGACGTCCTCGTCGCCACCCCGGGCCGCCTGCGCGACATCATCAACCGCGGCGCCTGCTCCCTGGCGAACGTCCAGGTCGCGGTCCTCGACGAGGCCGACCAGATGGCCGACCTGGGCTTCCTGCCCGAGGTCACCGAGCTGCTCGACCAGATCCCCGGCGGCGGCCAGCGCATGCTCTTCTCCGCCACCATGGAGAACGAGATCGGCACCCTGGTCAAGCGCTACCTGACCAACCCCGTCACGCACGAGGTCGACAGCGCGCAGGGCAACGTCACGACCATGACGCACCACGTCCTCGTCGTGAAGCCGAAGGACAAGGCGCCGGTCACGGCCGCCATCGCCGCCCGCAAGGGCCGCACGATCATCTTCGTCCGCACCCAGCTGGGCGCCGACCGCATCGCCGAGCAGCTCATCGAGTCCGGTGTGAAGGCCGACGCGCTGCACGGCGGCATGACGCAGGGCGCTCGTACCCGCGTCCTCGCCGACTTCAAGGACGGCTACGTCAACGCGCTCGTCGCCACCGACGTCGCCGCCCGCGGCATCCACGTCGACGGCATCGACCTGGTCCTGAACGTGGACCCGGCCGGCGACCACAAGGACTACCTGCACCGCTCGGGCCGTACCGCCCGCGCCGGCAAGTCCGGTGTCGTCGTGTCGCTGGCGCTTCCGCACCAGCGCCGCCAGATCTTCCGCCTGATGGAGGACGCGGGCGTCGACGCCTCGCGCCACATCGTCCAGGGCGTCGGCGCCTTCGACCCCGAGGTCGCCGAGATCACCGGCGCCCGTTCGCTGACGCAGGTCCAGGCCGACTCCGCGAACAACGCCGCGAAGCAGGCCGAGCGCGAGGTCGCCGACCTCACCAAGCAGCTGGAGCGCCTCTCCCGCCGTGCCGTCGAGCTGCGCGAGGAGGCCGACCGCCTGGTCGCCCGCTCGGCGCGCGAGCGCGGCGAGGACCCGGAGGCCGCTGTCGCCGAGGTGGTCGAGGCCGCCGAGGCCGAGGTCGCGGCCGTCCTGGCCGAGCCCGTGGTCGAGGAGCGCCCCGCGTTCCAGAGCCGTGACGACCGCGGCAACTACGAGCGCCGCGACAACCGTCGCGACGACCGTGGTGACCGGGGCGGCGACCGTGGCGGTTTCCGCCGCGACGACCGCGGTGACCGCGGTGGCGACCGTGGCGGCTTCCGCCGCGACGACCGCCCGTCCGGTGGCTTCCGCTCCGGTGGCGACCGTCCGGCCGGCGGTGGCTTCCGCTCCGGTGGCGACCGTCCGACCGGTGGTGGCTTCCGTCGTGACGACCGTCCCTCGGGTGGCTTCAACCGTGACGACCGCGGTGGCGACCGTGGCGGCTTCCGCTCGGGTGGCGACCGTCCGACCGGTGGTGGCTTCCGTCGTGACGACCGTCCCTCGGGCGGCTTCAACCGTGACGACCGCGGTGGCGACCGTGGTGGCTTCCGCTCCGGTGGCGACCGTCCGACCGGTGGTGGCTTCCGTCGTGACGACCGTCCCTCGGGTGGCTTCAACCGTGACGACCGTGGTGGCGACCGTGGTGGCTTCCGCTCCGGTGGCGACCGTCCGGCCGGCGGCGGCTTCCGCTCCGGCGGCGACCGTCCCACCGGTGGCGGCTTCCGCCGCGACGACCGTCCCTCGGGCGGCTTCCGCTCCGGCGGCGACCGTCCGGCCGCCGGCGGCGACCGCCCGTACGGCCGTCGTGACGACCACCGCCCCTCCGGCTCCGGCTCGACCGGTGGCTTCCGCTCCGGTGGCACCGACCGCCGCGACGACAAGCCCCGCTGGAAGCGCAACGGCTGAAACCGGCCGCTGAACTGAACACCTGACAGGGCCCCTGCGACAGCCGTCGCAGGGGCCCTTTCGGCTGCGGCCGGGACGACCTCGCGGGTGCGGCCCGAGGACGGCTCCACGGCGACCTGTTGGCCCGGGAGCCGATTCCCGATCGGTTGTCCGGCGCTCTGCGGCTATGCTCTGGGGTGAGCACGTCGAGGGCCATTAGCTCAATTGGCAGAGCAGCGGACTTTTAATCCGTTGGTTGTCGGTTCGAGTCCGACATGGCCTACTGCTCGCAGGCGGGGGACACGTTCCCTGACCTGCTCCTGAGCGCCCCACCCGGCTTCGGCCGGGTGGGGCGCTCAGTCGTTTCCGGGCCCGTGCGGGAACGATCCGCGGGCGGACGGGGTGGGTTCGGCCCGCTCGACGGCCAGGAGCACCCGCCCGGCGCGGCCGGCCCGCCGGCCCGGCCCGGCTCGCGGCGGGGGATCGGTTCGCGCCGCGCCGTGCCGTGGGCCCCGATCGCCTCGCCGGCACCGGCGAGGGCGTCGGCCATGCCCCGGGCACCGACGGGAGCGAGGCCGCAGGCCGCAGTACGGGGTGGGTTTTTCTACGGAGAAACCGTTGCTGGCAGTCCGTCAGCAATGTTGAAAGGAACCAATGCGTCGGGCTGAGTCGGAAGTTAAACTGAAGATGAAGCCCTCGGGTTCCTTGTTATGGGGCCGGAACCCGCTGCGTGGCCTTCCGGGAACCGGCAGGCCAAGGGTTGTGGATGAGTGGTCGAGTGCGGTGGTTCGATTTCACCGAGTCCGATCACCGCTACGGGGGATGGGGTGAGAGTCAGTTGAGTCCGTACTGCCCTTTGTGCCAAGTCGACGGCCGGGAGCCGTGGGACAAGGGAATGGATTGGGTGCGCCGGGAACTGCCCAGAGTATCCGCGCTCTCCGACAGGGAACTCCAGGTGTTCCATGCGATGGCATGCGGTCCCACGAACGATGAGCTCGCGGAGGGACTGGAGATGACCGTGCGTACGGTGAAATTCCACCTGGAGAACATCCGCGGAAAGCTGGGCGGCATAACCCGCGTCCAGACGTGTTTACTCGCCGCGCATCACCGGATCGCCACCTGCCCCACCGGACACTGATACGGAGATGCTCACGGCACGGGCGGCCCTTGTATGTAGCGGCCGTTCGTGCCGTACGGCCACGCGTTCGACCGGCAGCCGCGCAGGCCCTTGATCTGCTGCATCATCGCGGGGGCGAGCGCGCCGGGGCCGGCGCAGCTCTCGTGCCCGCGGCCGATCTCGTGGCCCACTTCATGGTTGATGATGAGCGCCCGGTACTCCTGAACCGGCCCGTCGAACTCCGGGGACCCCTGCACCCAGCGCTTCAGGTTGACCACGACCGTGTGTCCGGTCCGGCAGTTCACATTGCCGCGGCTCTCCGGCGTGGTCACGTTGCACAGCCGGTCGGTGGTCGCGGGCGTGGCCACCTTGACCGTGAAGTCCACCGGCCCCGAGGAGACCAGCTGGAATCCGTACGCCTTGTTCCTCGTCCAGCCGCGCGGATGCCCGAGGATGTCGGCCACCGCGCGCGCGGTCTGCGGCCCGTTCAACTGGATCCCGTCCTCGATCTCCACCCGGTAGCGCCGGATCTGCCCCTGCCCCTGGGCCTTGCCCTGGGCCTGCGCGACCTTGAAGGTGCCCGGGCCGGTCGCCGGCACGGCGGTGCTGGGGGACGGCGATGGAGAAGGTGACGGCGCCGGTGGCGGTGAGGTGGAAGGGGACGGTGAGGGTGTGGGTACCGGCGCCGGGCTCCCGCTGGGCTCCGTCATTGCGTGCCGGGCCGGCGGCTCGGACGCTGCCGGCCGGAGCACGATGGCCGCGCCCGCCCCGGCGCAGGCCGCGGCCACCACGACGCCGGCCGCCAAGGCGCGCTTCCTCCAACGGCGCCTCGCCTGGCCACCGCTCGGCCGCGCTGATCGCTTCCCCACGGATCAGGACGCCGCGATCAGCGACGCGGCGAGCTTGATGCGCTCGTCGAGCTGCTTCTTCGCCCGGTCCAGGGTCTCGGCGTTCTGCTCGACCAGCCGCTTCTGGTAGGCGGTCTCCACCGTGTACCAGACGCCCACCAGGTTGGTCTCCTTCTTGCACTGCACGTCCTGCTTGGCGATGGCGATCGCCTGCGGGCTGCCGAAGTTGGAGTCGTCGATCCCGGGCGGCGGGCCCATCGGGCTGTCCACGGTGTATCCGGCCTTGCCCATGCACGCGCTCCACGACGTGATGACCTTGCGGACCCGGCTGTCCTCCTGGGAGCGGGCGTAGCCGTCGAAGCGGAAGTTCTGCGAGACCATGATGTCCACCGAGTCCTTGGACGGCGCGTACAGCTTGAGGAAGCTTTCGCGCCGGCAGCCGCCGGCCGGGACCTTCTGCCCGCCGACGGTCGTCGCCGCCACATCGGACTTCTCCGCTTCCTCCTGGTTCATCGGGACCGGCAGGGAGGGGTCCACCTCCAGGCCGCCCAGCACCAGCTTCTCGTTGGGGCCCATGGGCTTCTGCGGCGGCTTCTGGACGCGGTCGACCTCAGGGTTCGTGTAGCCGTACCGGGCCGCTTCGGCGGCGTCGGAGAGTCCGTAGCGCCGGCTTTCGTCGCCGGGGGCGGTCGAACCGGTCGCCCGCCGCAGCTCGTAGCGGAACCCGTAGCGCTGCATGCACTGGTCGATGAGTACGTCCTGCGCCTCGGCGAGCAGCCCGCTCTGCTGGGCGTTCGGCTCGTAGGAGGCCAGCGGGAAGGCGAGGGTCTTGCTTTCGAGCAGTACCGGCACCGTGCCGATCGCGGGTTCCTCGCCGGAGTCGCCGCCGCCGGACTGCGAGCACCCGGTCAGGAGGAGGGTGAGCACGGCTGCGGACACCGTCAGGGCGGTGGGCAAGGGACGCGGCGCAAACATAGGGACTCCGATGCGGGGAAGGCTAAGATGCGGAGCACGGCAGCTCCGCGCGGCGCATACGCGCGGAGCTGCCGTGTCGCTTACGAGGTCTCGGGGTGCGAGATCTCGGCGGATCGACTCAGGCGAGGTAGGCCGAGGAGATCGTGTTCTTGAAGGTCGAGCTGGCGTTGCCCTTGTAACCGGCCGGGAGGAACCCGTCGGTGCCCCCGCCGTTCCAGTCGGTGTGCACGCTCCACTGGTAGGAGTCCTGGTTCGAGTAGGACTCGGTGTTGTCGTTCGTGGTGGAGCCGGCGCAGCTCTGCGAACCCTTGAAGTAGTCGTCCGCGAAGTTCGAGTCGGAGACGTAGAGGTCGAAGACCGAGTTGCTCTGGTTCTGGAGGCAGAACAGGCCGAACTCGCCGGACGTGAGCCAGCCGTCCTTGCCGGCGGCCGAGGCCGAACCGGCGCTGACGCCGATGGCGCCGAGAATCAGACCGGCGGCCGCGACGGCGCGCAGGGAATTACGAAGCTTCATCAGTTTTCCCTTTCGTTCAAGTCGTTGGAATTCCGGTTGGTCAGGCTCCGGGTCAATACGGGCCGGGTCCTGAACGTCAACGAGTGGATCACGCCATGGCGGGCCTTCACAACTGTCCCAAAGCACAGGTGGGGATCACGTCATGGCCTGATCCGTACCTGTTCTTGAGGACAGGTACGTGACCTTATTTCTCGCCTAGGGTGTCATTGATACGCGATGCCTCAGGAGGTCTGCTGTGCTATTCGGACGAGCCCGATTCGTGGCCACCCCCGCTCTGCTTTCGACCGTTCTACTGCTGTCCGGCTGCTCGGGTTCGCCCTCCGCTTCCCCTTCCGCTTCCTCTTCCAGTTCTGCGGCGCAATCCGGTCCGGCCAAGGGGGCGGTCGATCCGAAGCAGGCCGACTTCTTCCAATGCCTCAAGGAAAAGGGGCTGCCGATGAAGGAAACGGATTCCAATATTCCGGTCGTGGATTCGAGCAAGGCGGATCCGGCCAAGGTCAAGGAAGCCGAAGTCGCCTGTGAGAGCCGCCGGTCGGTTCCGGCGGCGACCGCCGAGGAGCTCGCCCAGGCGAAGGCGTTCACCGCCTGCATGCGGGCGAGCGGGGTGGCGGACTTCCCCGATCCCGATCCGAGGACTGCCGAGCACCGCATGGAAGAGCTCGGCCTGAAGGATTCACCGCAGGGGGCCGCCGCCTTGAAGAAGTGCGGTGGCCGGCCCCAGTCGGTGACCAGCGGGCAGAGTGCGGGGTGACGGGGGACACGGGGGACACGGGGCACACGGGGGACGCGGGGGACGCGGGCTCCATGGCGCCGGCGCGCCCCGCAGAGCCCGTCGGGGAGTCCGAAGGTGCCGAGGCGTCCGCCGGGCTGGCCGGGCGTCGCAAGTGGGTGGCGGCCGTGGCCGTGGGAGCGGTGCTGCTCTCCGCCGCGGGTGTCGCCGCCTCGCTGGTGATCAAGTCCCCGGCACAGACCGCCGCCGAAGCCGGCCCGCCGCCGCTGGACGTACTCGTCGCGCGCGTCGAGAAGCGCGTGCTGCGCGACACCGTGATCGTGCGCGGCACCGTCACCTCCGCCCAGGCCGTCCAGGTCACCCCCGTGGTCGCGGGCGGGGAGGGCGCGGGGACCCCGGTGGTCACCAAGGTCGCCGTACGCCAGGGTGACCCGGTCCAGGCGGGAAAGGTGCTCCTGGAAGTGTCCGGCCGCCCGGTCTTCGCGTTTCCGGGCGCTCTTCCGGTTTACCGGGACCTGAAGCCGGGGGCCACCGGCGAAGACGTCAAGCAACTCCAGAAGGCCCTCGCCGGTCTGGGGCACGGCACGGGCTCCGACCGCTCGGGCACCTTCGGCGCCGGTACGAAGGCCGGGCTGGCCTCCTTCTACAAGTCCATCGGCTACGACCCGCTGCCCGCGGTCGCCGACGGCGGTGAGGCCGTGAAGGCCGCCGATGACGCGGTCACTTCGGCCGAGCGCTCCCTGGAGGACGCCAAGGCCGCAGCGAAGGCCGCGAACAAGGGTTCCTCGGGAGCCGAGGGAGCAGAGGGAGCCGAGGGAGCCAAGGGCGCCGGGGGCGCCAAGGGAGCCGGGGGCGCCAAGGGCCCCTCGGGTTCCGGGAGCACCGGCGGCAAGGGCTCGGGCCAGGACTCCGCCCGTGCCGTGGCCCGCGCCCAGGAGGACCTGACCAAGGCCCGCGAGCGCCTCGCCGAGGCCCGCGCGGCGGCCGGACCCATGCTCCCGGCCGGCGAGGTCGTCTTCCTGGAGTCCTTCCCCGCCCGAGCCGACTCCGTCGCCGTCCGCCCGGGCTCCCAGATCAGCGGCTCCGCGATGTCGCTCTCCGCGGGCGCGCTCGTCGTACGCGGTCAGCTCCAGGAACATCAGAAGGGCCTGGTCCGCGCCGGCCAGAAGGTCGAGATCCTGTCCGAGACCAGTGGGATCACGACGGCCGCCGAGGTGCTGACGGTCGCGGACACCCGGTCCGCGGCGCCCGCCGCACCGAACGGCGGGCCGAACGGTGGCCAGGACCAGGGGCAGCAGGCTCCCGCCCCCGGAGGGCCGAGCGGCTACGAGATGGTCGTGCGCCCCCTCGCCGCGCTGGACGCCAAACTCGCGGGACAGGACGTACGGCTGACCGTGGAGGCCGCCGCGACCGACGGCAACGCGCTGGTCGTCCCGGTGTCCGCAGTCTCCGCTGGAACCGACGGCCGCACCACGGTCACCGTGGTGAACGGTACGGGGGCCCAGCGTCGCGTCGAGGTCCGGCCCGGCACCACCGGCGACGGCTACGTGGAGGTCCGGCCCACCCCGGACGGCACCCTCGCGGACGGGGACTCGGTGGTCACCGGAGTCAACCCGGGCGTCGCCAACAAGCAGACCGGCGGCAAGAGCGGCAGCGGCAAGACCGGCGGCGGCTCATGACCGAGGCCGAGGCCGAGGCCGTGGCCGGGGGCGAGGCCGTGGCCGGGGCCGCGCCGCCCGTCATCGAGTTCCGGCAGGTGGGCCTCACGTACCCCGGCCCGCCACCGGTGGCGGCCTTCAAGCCGTGCGATCTCACCATCCAGCGCGGGGAGTTCGTCACGGTCGTCGGCCCCTCGGGCTCCGGCAAGTCCACCTTCCTCAACATCGCGGGCCTGCTCGACGCACCGACCGAGGGCCACTACCTCATCGACGGCATCGACACCGGGGAACTCGGCGACAACGACCGGACGGCGCTGCGCGGCCGCCGCATCGGATTCGTCTTCCAGTCCTTCCACCTGCTGCCGCACCGCTCGGCCCTGGAGAACGTCGCCCTCGCCATGCTCTACAACGGCGTACCCCGCAAGGAGCGCCCCGCCCGTGCCCGGGAGGCCCTCAGCCGGGTAGGGCTCGCCCACCGCCTCACCGCTCTGCCCTCCCGGCTGTCCGGCGGCGAACGCCAGCGGGTGGCCATTGCCCGGGCCCTGGTCGCCCGGCCGTCGCTGCTGCTGTGCGACGAACCCACGGGAAACCTCGACTCCGTGAACGCCGACACCGTGCTGGCCCTCCTCGACGAGCTGCACGCCGACGGGATGACCGTGCTCGTCATCACCCACGACCAGGAGGTCGCCGCGCACGGCGGCCGGACCGTCGCCATCCGCGACGGCATACTGCGCGAACAGGCCCCCGCATGAAACTGCCCCAGCTCCGCCGGCTCGTACGGGGACGCTCCCGCACGGCCGCCCGGATCGAGCCCTCCCGCTTCGCCGCCCGCGACACCGTCTCCGAGGCCTTCGCGGGCGTCCTGCAGCGCCCGGCCCGCTCGGCGCTGACGGCGCTCGGAACGGTCCTCGGTGTCGGGACCTTCGTGGCCGTGCTCGGTCTGACCGCCACCACCTCGTCCCAGATCGACAGCCGCTTCAACCTGCTCACCGCCACCGAGGTGACCGTCGAGGACATCGCCCGGGAGAAGAACAACTTCGCCGGACCCGGATTCCCCGCGGACGCCGACGAACGCGTGGAGCGCCTCGGCGGGGTGCAGCACGCGGGCGTGTTCTACAAGGTCCGCCTCGACGCCGCCGACGGCGGCGTCCGCTCCGCCCCGGTCGGTGGCGCCACGGGCGGGGGCACCACCGACGTGGTCGCCGCCTCCCCCGGAGCCCTCCAGGCCGCTGTCCCCACGATGGCCCAGGGCCGCCTCTACGACGGGTACCACTCCGGTGCCAAGCAGCGCGTGGCCGTCCTCGGCTCGGCCGTCGCCGCCCGGCTCGGCATCACCACCCTCGACACCCGGCCGGCCGTGTTCATCGGCTCCGAGCCCTTCGCGGTGGTCGGGATCATCGAGGACGTCGAGCGCAAGTCCGAGCTGCTCCTGTCGGTCGTGATCCCCCGCACCACCGCCGAGGACATCTGGGGTCCGCCCGAGAGCAGCGGCACCACCATGCTGATCGCGACCGACATCGGCGCCGCCCAGCAGGTCGCCCACCTGGCCCCCACCGCCCTGCGCCCCGACCACCCCGAGTACCTCAAGGCCGTACCGCCGCCCGACCCCCGCAGCCTGCGCAGCGGGGTCACCTCCGACCTTCAGCAGCTCTTCCTGATCCTTGCCGGGATCTGCCTGGTCATCGGCGCCGTCGGCATCGCCAACACCACCCTGGTCGCCGTTCTGGAACGCACCGGCGAGATCGGTCTGCGCCGTGCGCTGGGAGCCCGCGGACGCCACATCACCGCCCAGTTCCTCGCCGAGTCGGGCGCCTTGGGGGCGCTCGGCGGGCTCGTCGGCACCTCCCTGGGCACGCTCACCGTGGTGGGTGTCGCCGTACTCCGCGACTGGACCCCCGTCGTCCACCCGGCCACCGTCGCGACCGCGCCCCTCCTCGGACTGGTGACCGGAGTCCTGGCCGGCCTCTACCCGGCCTGGCGCGCCGCCCGCATCGAGCCCGCCGAGGCCCTGCGCCGCTGATCGCGCTGCCCGAGCCGCCGAGCCGCCCGGAAGTCCGGTTCCACGGCTCTGACCTGCGGCGATGCCCTGTTCCGGGGTGCCGTGGGCGGTAATTGGCGGGGGCCTCCCCCCGGATGGCGTAGAGTTGGGTTTACCGACGCGGGGTGGAGCAGCTCGGTAGCTCGCTGGGCTCATAACCCAGAGGTCGTAGGTTCAAATCCTGCCCCCGCTACTCAGTACGAAGACCCGGTCCCCTTTGGGGGGCCGGGTCTTCGTCGTTTCCGCGGTGCGCCTCCCCGGCACCTCCCCGTCACCCGAACGGTCGCGCCCGGGTCGCCGTACGGGCCCTCCAGCCGCCAGCCTTGGGGTGCGAGGCGGACCGGCGGCGGGAGAACGGCGTGGTGGGGCTGGGCCGGCAGGGCAGGGGCGAGCGCGTCTTCGGCGCGGTCGCCGGCAGCGCGGTGGTCCGGCGGATCGTCACCATGCTTCCGGTCACCCTGATCGTCCTCGGGTTCCTCTTCGACGTGCTGACCCCGCCCAGCTTCACGGGCTCGCCCTTCTTCTCCGCCGCCCCGCTCATCGCGGCCCCGCTCTTCAGCCTCCGGGCCACCGTCCTCACCGGGATCCTGGCCACCCTCGCCGTGGTCGTGCTGCACCTCTACAACGGCACCACCTTCAAGGTGGAGGCCATGACCGAGCTGGCCACCGTCCTGACCGTCTCCGGGCTGGCCACGCTCATCAACATCGTCGTGCGGCGCGGTACGGAGCAGCTCGCCTCCGCGCGCGGGATCGCCGAGGCGGCCCAGCGCGCCGTCCTGCCGACGCCCGCCGAGCGGATCGCGGGTCTGCGGGTCTGCGCCTCCTACGAGGCCGCGCAGGCCGACGCGTTCATCGGCGGCGACCTCTACGCCGTCCAGGACACCCCGTACGGGGTGCGCCTCGCGGTGGGCGACGTACGGGGGAAGGGGCTCGGTGCGGTCGAGGCCGTGGCCGTGGTCCTCGGGGCGTTCCGGGAGGCGGCCGAGAGCGAGCCCACCCTGGAGGGCGTGGCGCGGCGGCTGGAGCGGGCGCTGGCGCGGGAGGGGAACCGGCGCGACAGCCTGGACGCGGTGGAGGGGTTCACCACGTGCGTGCTCGGCGAGATCCCGGCGGGTGCGGGCCTGCTGCGGCTCGTCAACCGCGGCCACCCCGAACCGCTGCTGCTGTACGCGAACGGCGGCCTCGCGGAGCTGGCCCCCGCCGAGCCGGCGCTGCCGCTGGGCATGGGGGAGCTGGGCGGCTGGCCGGACCGGGTGCAGGAATGGCCCTTCCCGGAGGGGGCGACGCTGCTCCTGTACACGGACGGGCTGACCGAGGCCCGGGACGGGAGCGGGGAGTTCTACGATCCCGCGGCCCGGCTGCGCGGGCGGGTCTTCCCCGGGCCCGAGGAATTGCTGAGCGCACTCGCCACCGATGTCCGCCGCCACACGGGTGGCGCGGCGACGGACGACATGGCCCTGCTGGCGGTGGCCAGACCGGATGCGGGGCAGCCGAGCCGGCGGCGGACGGTGCCGGTGGTCCCGAAAGGGGACGGAGCGTGACCGGATCGACGCACTCGGCAAGCAGTCTGACGGACCATCAATGTGAAGATGTGGCGGGAGAGACTAGGGAGAGGTTTGATTTTTGCCCGGGTTAATCCATGAATATGGCGATAAGTCCTGGCCAAAGCCGTGCGGGCGGTGGCTGATTGTCGTGAACGATCAATCGCAACTGCTTGGAATCACTCCCCCTTCTCTATTACCGTTCGATAACGCAGAGCGGTCGTCCCAGCCGTCGCAAGAGACGGCACCGTGCGCGTGCTCGCCCATGAGGAGTGTGCCCCGGTGGCCTCCAACTCGCCTGCCCCTGAAGGCACCGACGTCCAGGAGCAGCCCACCGCCGGAGCCTGGGGCGAGTGGAACCCCACCGAGGACTCGGCACGGCCGCCGCGCGGCAAGCACCGCGTGCTCAAGCAGCGCGGGGGACTGGCCCGCTCCTCCACCGTCCTCGGCGTCGGCGTGATCGCCGCGGTCGGAGCGGGAGGCATCGCCACCGCGCAGGACCGCCCCCAGGTCGCCATATCCCTGCCGTCGCTGCCGGCCCTGCCCGACCTTCCGGAGGCCCTGGGCGGTGTGGATCAGACCGCCGCGGACTCCGCCACCGCCGCCGCTGAGCCGGCGCGGTCGGGGATCATCCCGCAGCAGGCCGACCGCCGCTCCGACGCGGGCGAGCTGCTGCGCAGCCGGATCCTCCAGCAGGCCGATTCCCAGCACGAGGCCGCGGCGGCCCAGGAGCGGGCCGAAGCCGAACGGGCGGCGCAGGAAGCGGCGGCCCGGCAGGCGCGCGATGCCCGGACGGCCGAGGAAGCGGCGCAGAAGGCGGCCCAGGAAGCCGCCGAGAAGGCGGCGGCCGAGGAGGCGCGCCGGGCGAAGGAGGCCAAGGCGGCCGCCGAGGCCAAGGCCAAGGCGGAGGCCGCCGCCCGGTCGGCCGGCTCCTTCTTCCTGCCCACCTCTGCCTACACCCTCACCTCGCACTACGGCGACTCCGGCTCGATGTGGTCCTCCGGCCACCACACCGGCCTCGACTTCGCCGCTCCGACCGGCACCCCAGTCAAGGCGGTCGGCGCCGGCAAGATCGTCTCGGCCGGCTGGTCGGGTGCGTACGGCTACCGGATCGTGCTGGAACTCCCCGACGGCACCGAGATCTGGTACTGCCACCTGTCCTCGATGTCGGTGACCGGCGGCTCCGTCGCCGGGGGCGACACCATCGGCCGGGTCGGTGCGACCGGCAACGTCACCGGCCCCCACCTCCACCTCGAAGTCCGCCAGGGCGGCGTCACGGTGGACCCGCTGACATGGCTGAGGGCACGGGGCCTGAACGTCTAGCCGCCGGTACGCGCCCCACCACCGGCCCGCCCGGCCGGCCCGGCCCGTCCGGCGGGCCAAGGGGGTCGAACCAGGGCGGCAGCAGGTCCTCCAGCACCGCGGCCCGGGACAGCGCCGGGCCCGCCGTCGCGCGGCGCAGCCAGAGCCGGCGCAGCAACTCCCGCTCCCGCCAAGCGAAGTCCGGCTCCCGGGCCGGTCCGCCGCTGCGCGCCCGGTGACGTAGCAGGGCCAGGGCCGCGGCATCGGCCTCGTACAGGGCGACCGCCCGTCCCGCGGGCCGGCCCCCGGTGCTCCGGGCCAGGGCTCGGGCCAGGGAGCGTGCGGGCATCGACACCAGTGCGGGGACCTCGGCCGGGTTCAGCCAGCCGGCGGCCGCGTACAGGGCGAGCTCGCCGGCGACGGCCCGCAGCCGGCGGCGCCGTATCCACACGGCCAGCCAGGCCAGCAGCCCGAACACCGGGACCATCACGCAGCCGTAGACCACGTAGAACCCGGACTCGCCCAGGTCCGAGGAGCTGTTCCACAGCGCGTGCAACCCCATGGCGCAGGCCAGGCCGAGCAGCGGCAGGCCGATCCGGCGCGTACGGCGCACGGCGAGCGCGGCGGCCCCGAAGCCGAGTCCGGTGGCCACGGTGAACAGCGGATGGGCGAAGGGGGACATGACACCCCGGACGAAGAACGTCGCCGCCGTGACGGAGTTCAGCACCCCGGTGCCGTTCTCGGCGTCCTCGTCGAAGGCGTTGCCGAGGTAGAGGATGTTCTCGGTGAAGGCGAAGCCGGTGGCGGTGAAACCGGCCATCACGAAACCGTCGGCGGGGCCGGTGAACTGCCGTCTCCTGAACAGGAACACCAGCAGCAGGGCGGCCGCCTTGGCGCTCTCCTCGACCACCGGGGCGATCGCCACCGAGCCGAGCTGGTCGGCGTCCGAGGGATCGGCGGTGGCCGCGGCTATCCACTGGGTCGCGAAACTGTTGGCCAGTATGGCGATCAGCGCCGCCGCGCACGCCCCCCAGCCGAAGCAGAACGCCAACTGCGCCCACGGATGCGGCGCGGCCCGCCCCACCCAGCGGAACGCGGCGACGAGCGGAGCGACCGGCAGCAGGGCCAGACCCAGACCGACGAAGAAGCCGGGCGTACCGGTCTGTTCGCGTACGAGCTCCAGGATCGCGATGCCGCAGGCACCGAGCAGCACGACGAGCACGTACGTGCGCACGGCGCCGGCAGTCCGCGGCACGCGGTGCAGCAGCCGGGGAGGCCGGGTCGCTCGGGGCACACGATGACTCTACCGAGCGGACCCGACACGCGGAGTGATGTCCTCAGTTCTGCGCGTAACCGGTACGCCGGAACAGCAGATCGTGTACGACGTGCCCCTTGTCCAGGCCCTGCCCCTCGAAGCGGGTGAGCGGCCGGAAGTCGGGCCGGGGCGCGTAACCGCCGTCGGCCTGCGTGTTCTCGAACTCCGGCTGGGCCGTCAGCACTTCGAGCATCTGCTCGGCGTACGGCTCCCAGTCGGTCGCGCAGTGCAGGATCGCCCCGGGCGCCATGCGGGTGGCGGCCAGCGCGAGGAACTCGGGCTGGATCAGGCGCCGCTTGTGGTGGCGGGCCTTGGGCCAGGGGTCCGGGAAGTACACGCGGAGCCCGGCGAGGGAGTCCGGCGGCAGCATCTCGCGGAGCAGGATGATGGCGTCGCCGTTCGCGACGCGGACGTTGGTCATCCCGCCCCGCTCGGCGAGGGCGAGCAGGTTGCCCTGCCCGGGCGTGTGCACGTCGGCGGCCAGGATCCCGGTGCCGGGGTCGGCGGCGGCCATCTGCGCGGTGGCCTCGCCCATGCCGAAGCCGATCTCGAGCACGACGGGGAGCCCGTCGAACATCTCCTTCAGATCGAGCACGTGATGCCCGTCGATGTCGAGCCCCCAGGTCCCCCAGAGCCGCTTCAGGGCTTCGCCCTGCCCGGTGGTCACCCGGCTGCGGCGGGGCTGGAAGCTCCGGATCCGCCGCTCGTGATGCGATCCCGCCGGGTCGGGCGCGGGCCCGTCGGGGAACCGGGGCTCGGTGCGCCACTTCGGAGGCACGTAGGTGGAGGCCGCCTCCGGCACGGGCAAGGCGGCGGGATTCTGGGGACTCAGAGACTCAGACACAATCCCCGGATTCTACGCGCGCCCGCCCACCCCGACGATGCGCCGCGAATCCAGCCGCCCGGCACCCGCCCGGCCCTGCCGGCGTGTGAGGCGCGGGGTCCGGGGCGGAGCCCCAGGGGGGTCCGGGGCGAAGCCCGGCACCCGTCCGGCCCTGCCGGCGTGTGAGGCGCGGGTCCGGGGCGGAGCCCCAGGGGGTCGGGGCGCAGCCCGGTACCCCTCCAGCCCGCCGGCGTGTGAGGCCCGGGTCCGGGGCGAAGCCCCAGGGGGGTCCGGGGCGTAGCCCGGTATGCCGCTTTCAGCCCGTCCGGCGTTTGAGGACCGGGGTCCGGGCAGAGCCCGGGGAACGGTGGAAGGGCGGGTAGGGGAACTCCGCCCCGCGCAGCGGCACACCCGCAGCCACGCCCCCGCGCAGCGGTGCTCAAGGCCCCGGCCGGCCAGGGCCAAGGCCAGGGCCAAAGCCCCGCAGGGCTACGCGCTGCGCAGAGACTTGAGCGCCCGCCCGGCGATCTCCCGCCCGATGGGCAGCGAAGCGGTGGCCGCAGGCGACGGCGCATTCAGCACGTGCACCGTCCGCTCCCCCTCCCGGATCAGGAAGTCGTCCACCAGCGCCCCGTCCCGCAGCACGGCCTGCGCCCGCACCCCCGCCGCGGCGGGCACCAGATCCTCCGCGCGCACCGCCGGCAGCAGTCTCCGTACCGCCTCGACGAACGCCGTCTTCGACAGCGACCGCCGCACCTCACCGGCTCCGTACCGCCAGTGCCGGGCGGCCATCCGCCAGGATCCCGGCCAGGCCAGCTCGTCCGCGAGGTCCCGGGGACGGACCACGCCCCAGCCGTACCCCTCGCGCGCCAGCGCCGGCACGGCGTTCGGCCCGACGTGGACGCCGCCGCCGATGCCCCGGGTCAGGTGGACGCCGAGGAAGGGGAACGCCGGGTCCGGCACCGGATAGACCAGCCCGCGCACCAGCTCGGGCCGGGCCAGGTCGTAGTACTCGCCCCGGAAGGGCAGGATCCGCATCCCCGGGTCGTCGCCGGCCAGCCGCGCGATCCGGTCGCACTGCAGCCCGGCGCAGTTCACCAGCACCCGGGCGCGCACGACCACGCCACTGCTGGTCCGCACCGCCACGCCCGACGCCCGCCGCGAGATCAGATCGACGGTCCCGCCGTAGACGATCTCCGCCCCGGAGGCCTCCGCGAGCTGCTGCGCGACCCGCCCGTAGTCCACGATCCCCGTGGTCCCGACGTGGATCGCCGCGAGCCCGCGCACTTCGGGCTCGTACTCCGCGATCTGCGTCGGCCCCAGCTCCCGCACCGGGATGCCGTTCTCCCGGCCCCGCTGGACGAGCGCGTGCAGCCGCGGCAGCTCGTCCCGCCCGGTGGCGACGATGAGCTTGCCCGTCACCTCGTGCGGGATGCCGTGCTCCGCGCAGAACTTGACCATCTCGGCCGCACCGCGCACCGCGAAGCGCGCCTTGAGGGAGCCCGGCTTGTAGTAGATCCCGCTGTGGATCACACCGCTGTTGCGGCCCGTCTGGTGCCGCGCGGGGCCGTCCTCCTTCTCCAGGACGACCACCCGGGTCCCCGGAGCGAGCCCCGCGAGGGCGTGCGCCGTCGACAAGCCGACGATGCCGCCGCCGATCACCAGCACATCGCAGTCCAGCCTGCCCAGCCCGCTCATGCCGCCCACGCCGCCGCCCACACTGACACCTCCCACCCCTGCATAGTGCACCCCGCCACTGACAGCGGGGCCACGCGGGGCCTATGCCGGGGTTACCAGCAGAGGCCTGGCCCGCTCGCGCAGTTCGGCGACGCGCGGTTCGTGCCCGTACGGTTCCAGCCGGTGCAGGAGGTCCCGTACGTACTCGGTCGTCCGGGCCGACGAGATCCGCCCCGCGACCTCGACTGCCCGGGTTCCCGCCGCGCACGCCGCGTCGAGGTTCCCGGACTCCAGCTCGGCCACCGCGCTCACGACGAGCCGCAGCCCGTGTGATCGTACGTACTCCTCCGTCGGCCGGGACAGTGCCTGTTCCGTGAAACGCCGTACCTGACGCGGGAGTTTGAGGTCGCGGTAGCACTCGGCCGCGTCCGCGGCGAAGCGGTCGTACGAGTAGAAGCCCAGCCAGGTCGGGTCGGCGTCGCCGTCCCGGGCCCGTTCCAGCCAGCCCTCGGAGGCCCGCAGGGCGGCCCCGGCGGCCGCCGAATCGCCGGCCTTCGCGTGCGCCCGGGCCTCGACGAGGCGGAAGAAGCTCATCGTGCGTGCGGTGGCCAGGCCCCGGTTGCGTTCGACGGCGGCCTGCGCGAGGTCCACGCCCTCGTCCGGGAAGTCCCGGTAGGTGGCCTGCAGGGACATCGACGCCAGCACGTACCCGCCGAGCGGTACGTCGGCCGCGGCGCGGGCCAGGCGCAGCGCCTGGATGTAGTACCGCTGGGCGGCTTCCTGCTGCCCGGTGTCGAAGGCCATCCAGCCGGCCAGCCGGGTCAGTTCGGCGGTGGCGCCGAACAGCGCGCGGCCCACTTCGTCGGTGTAGGAGCCCAGCAGCAGCGGCGCGGCGTCCACCCGCAGGCACTCGGGCACCATCGAGGAACGCCAGTCGCCGCCGCCGTACTTGGAGTCCCAGCGGCGGGCGTCCTCGGCGGCCTCGCGCAGCTTGGTCACATCGCTGTGGCCCACGCGCTGCGGGCCCGCGGGGTCGGGGGCGGCCGGAGCGGGTGCGGCCGGTGTGGGCGCGGCCGGAGCGGGCGGCGATTGCGTCGGCGTCTCGCGCGCGGCCGGTGGCGTTTCGCGCGAAGGCTGGGCGGGCACACCCCCGACACGGGCGCCGGGCGGCGCCGGAAGGCCCTCCGGCGGGGCCGCGCCCGGGACCGCTTCGCGTGCCACCGGTTCGCGCGCCACCGAGCTGTCGGCGGGAGATATCAGCCACCGCGAGGCCGGTGTCGCGTAGGCCGACACGGAGAAGGAGCCGGCGAGCGACTGCCAGATCCCGCCACCCCCGCGACGGCCGGCGAGGTCGAGCCGGTAGAGGTCCGTGGCCGAGCGCACGGCGGCACCGACGTCGCGCGGGAAGGCCAGCCCCACCTCGGGCGCCGGATCCGCGTCCGCGAGCCCGATCTCGTGCAGCGGCACGGGCCGGCCGAGCTTCGCGCCGATGGCCGCCGCGATCAGGTGCGGGGCGGCGCCCTGCGGCACCATGCCCTTCGACACCCACCGGGCCACCGAGGTCTTGTCGTAGCGGAGGGTCAGACCGCGCTGCGCGCCGAGGTCGTTGACCCGCCGGGCCAGCCCTGCGTTGCTGATGCCCGCGAGGGCGAGGACGGCGCCGAGCTTCTCATTGGGCTCGC
Source organism: Streptomyces sp. NPDC002104 (assembly GCF_053593795.1). Lineage (NCBI taxonomy): Bacteria > Bacillati > Actinomycetota > Actinomycetes > Kitasatosporales > Streptomycetaceae > Streptomyces > Streptomyces sp. NPDC002104. The sequence continues at coordinate 273,847 of NZ_JBSFDF010000002.1, forward strand.
GGAGCTCCCTGGACATGCGCCACCCCTCGTCACACGCGGAACGCATACAACGCCAACGCAGCCGGGGCATAGGCGCCCGGCATTTCGTAAACCCAGCGTAGTTCCCCGCCTCCCAAGCGTTAAGGCCTCCTGTTCCGTATGGCGGGATTGTTGTCCGTATGCACAGTCGGGCCGGGGCCCGGGGCCGGGGCGCACGTGTCAGCGCGTGCTCCACCCGTGTGGCCGTGCGCCCGGCCGTGCGCTCTGGCCGCCGCGGGGGCCCGGCGATTCGATGTGCGGTGCGTGGGTCGGCCCGCCGCGCGGACCGGGCGGGCCGGGGGATGCCGCTGCCTCAATCCCCGCGGGTGGCGGAACGGTCCGGGGGGCGGATGCCGCCCCCCGGACCGCGCTCCGCCGTACGGGCCGTGCGGCGGACCCGCGGGACCGCGCGCGGGGCTCCGCGCAGGGCCCGTGCTGTGCTCGCGCCCTGCGCGTGCGGGGCGCGCGCAGGGCTCTCAGTACGGCCGAAGAATGGCCGAAACCGACCTATGGGGCGGTCGGAACGGAACGCCAAATACCGCATGGCCGGGGCGTGTTCGTTTATACGTGCGCCCCCCTTACCCACTCCCGCACGCCTGTCTCGTGGCAGCATGGACCCCGAGCCACCCGGGGTCCCTCCGGCCCGCGCCCAGAGCGCCGGCCGCGCGGTTCGCATCCCGGTCAGGTGCCCACGGGCTGGGGAGGCGGCGGTGCGCTGGTTGGTGGGTTGGAGCAGTATCGCCGCGAGCTTCGGCACGGCCGGACGGGTCGCGGGGCACGGCGCCGCGCACGGCTCCGACCAGCGCGCATACGGCTCGGGCCACGGATCCGGCAACGCGAGCGGCTACGGCTCCGCGAATGCCTATGGCTCCTCGAACGGCTACGGCTCCTCGAACGGCTACGGCCACGGCTCCGTGAACGCCCACGACACCGGATGGGCCGACGGCCCGGTCCGCGGCGGCCTCGCCGACGCCGGCCACCCCGACGAACCGGGCGCCGCCGACGCCGACCGCACCGTGGTCCCCGTCGGAGCCCAGCTCCTCTGGGGCGATCCCGACCCCCTGTGGGCCGTCGGCGACTGGCGCCCGGACGAGATCCGCACCCTCACCGCCGATCCCGCCGACCCCTTCACCCGCCTCGCCGTCCTCGGCTGCTGCGGCGCCACCGACGAGGAACTGCGCCGCGCCCTCTACGCCGCCCGCGGCGGCGCGCTGCGCCACCTCACCCAGTGGCCCGGCAGCTACACCGCCGTGGTCCAGGCCGGCCGCCGCATCACGGTCGTCGGCGATCTGGCCGGAGCCCGGCCCGTCTTCTACACGCCCTGGGCGAGCGGCACCGCGTACGCCACCGCCGCTCTCCCGCTCGCCGACCTGATCGAGGCGCAGCTCGACATCGGCCATCTCGCCGCCCTGCTGGCCTGCCCCGACAGCCCGGAGGCGCTGGGCGACGGCACACCGTACGTCGGCGTCCGCCGGATCCCGCCCGGGCACGCGCTGATCCTGCGCGAGGGCTCGCGGGAGATCACCGGGTACGAGCCGGTGGCCTCCCTCGCGGTGGCCGCCCCGACGGCCGACCCCGAGCTCGCGGTGGAGGGTGTACGGGAAGCGTTGGTCGAGGCGGTGCGCGCCCGGCTCACGGCTCCGCGGCATGCTCCCGAGACGCTGCCCTACGACCCCGGGCCCGTCCCCGGAATGGGCCCGGCGGACCGCCGGGCCGCGCGCGGCGCCCCCGCGCCCGTCCCCGGAGTCGGCGCGGACCTCTCCGGAGGAAGCGCCTCCGCGACCCTCGCCCTGCTCGCGGCCGGCCTCCCGGGCGCGCCCGGAGCCCTGCGCGGCCGCACCGGCGAACGCCTCCTCGCCGTCACCTTCAACGACCTGGCCACCCCCCGGGGCCGCGAGCCCGAACTGGAACGCGCCCACGCGATCGCCTCCGACCCCCGCCTGCACCACGTGGTCGTGGCCGCCGCCGAGGAAGCCCTCCCGTACGCCGACCTCGACGGCCCCCTGACCGACGAACCCGGCCCCTCCCTCGTCTCCGCCGCCCGCGAGCGGCGCCGCCTCGCGTCCGGCTCCGCGGACCACCTCACCGGACACGGGGCCCGGCAGGTCCTCGACGCCCACCCCGCCCGGCTCGCCGACCTCCTGCTCGACCGGCGCCGGCGCCACCTGCTGCGCCCCACCCTGGCCCTGGCCCGCTCGGCGCCCTCCGAGGGCGACTCCGCCCTCGTCCCCTTCCTCGTCCCCCTCACCGTGTACACGGCCGCCCGCCGCCTGGCCCGTACGCCCTACCGCGCCGGCATGGAGGCGGCGGCGGCCCGCCTGCGCGACGGGGTCCCGCCCGCGGGTCCCTGCTCCCCCGTGGACGCCTCGCTCGCCGCCCTGACCTGGTCCCGGCCGGGCCCGGCGGCGGCCTGGCTGACGGGCGAGGCACTGGCCGAGGTGTCGATCCGGCTCAGCGCCGCCGCGGGCCGCCCTCCCTTCTCCCTGCGCCCCGGGGAGGCCCGGGCCCGCGCCGTCCTGGCCCGGCACGCCGCCGACCACCGGGTCTTCGAGCAGGCCGTGGAGGTCCGCAGCCAGCGCCTGCACGCCCCGTTCCTGGACAACCAGGTCGTACGGGCCGCCCGGGCCCTGCCCGAATCCCTGCGCGTGCAGCCCGGCGCCCGGGCGGCGGTCCTGCGCGGGGTCCTGTCCTCGGCCGGGGTACGGGACCTCCCCGCGGGGTGGGGCGCGACGGCCCACGCCCCGAACGAATCGGCGACCCGCCTGGGACTGCGCGCGGCCCTCCCGCGCCTGCTGGCCCTCTTCGAGTCCCCGCTCCTGGCGGACGCGGGCCTGATCGAAGCCCGGGTCGTCCGCCAGGCCCTCCTGGACGCCGCCGACGGCCGTCCGGTCCCGCTCGACGGCATCGCCGAACTCGTCTCGATGGAACTGTGGCTGACCCGCCTCCTGGCCCGCCGCGGCACCTGCTGGACGGGCACCTCCACCCCCCGCCGCAGAGCCGTTCCCACCGGAGTCCCCCTCCGCCGCCCGGCCCTGTCCTGACCCCCGGCGTCCTCAGCGGCAGCTGATGACGGAGTCGGCCCAGCTCGCCAGCGTCGGCAGGCGGCCGCCCTCCGCGCGTTCCACGACCAGGCGCAGCGTCCTGTGCCCGGCGAGGGAGACGGACACGTTCGCCGCCGGGTCCTCGTACCCCAGGGCGCTGGACTGCCACAGCCGCCGCCCGTCCGCGTACACGGAGAAGCGGACCGTGCCGTCCGTGAGCAGGGACATGCCGTCCACGCCGGCCCGTGCGGTGAAGGCGGAGCAGCTCCGGTTGAGGGTGATCTCCACGGAGGAACGGGAGTTGACGGTGATCCCGTGCGCATAGCGCTGTCCGCCGATCACCGGCGCCCACCGCTGCCACACCCAGCTGCTCCGCCAGGTCTCGATCTCGGGGCCTTCGTGGTTCCCGTAGGCGGACTGCCCCAGTGAGGAGAGCCGGAACCCCTGGGGGGCCTGCGGCGGAGGCTTGGGCGGCGACGGCTTGGGGGGCGGTACGGGACTGGGCGTGGGGCTCGGCTTCGGCCGGGGCGCCGGCGCACGGCTCGGACTCGGAGCCGGCGAGGACCGCTCCGGGCTCCGCGAGGGCGCCGGCGCGGCGGCCACCGGAGGCGCGGGCGTCCGCTTCCCCGGAGGCGGTACGGATCCCCGCGCCACCGGCGGCTCCGCCCGCGACGGGCCGGGCTGCGGAGCGGCGGGGGCCGGACTGCGCGGCACCGGCACGGCCACGCCCGGCGCCGGGTTCGCCCGCACGGCCGGAGCGGTGTCGTCACCGGCCAGCGCGAACACCACCCCGGCGGCCGCGGCCACCACGACCCCGGCGGCGATGGCCGCCTTGGCGGGCAGCCCCAGCCCCTCCGAAACCGCGGCTCCCCCGGCCCCACCGGCCCCGGCCCCACCTCCACCGGCAGCCCCACCGGCGGCGCCGGCCCCAGCGGCCCCGGCTCCCGCACCTGCTCCCGCCCCGGCCCCGGCCCCGGCCGTCGACCCGCCCACGGCCGCGGCGGCGGCCCCGGCACCACCCGCGGCGACGGCCCCGCCGGCCACCACGCCCGCCACCTTGGCCGCGTACCCGGCGGCGAACCACCCGATGACGGCGACCGGCAGCAGTGCGGGAATGCCCGCGTTGACGTCCTTGAGCTCACCCGCGGCGAGCCGGCACTGGGCGCACTCCTCGAGGTGCTTGCGCAGCCCCCGCTCGGCCCGCATCCGCAGGCCCCCGCGGGCGTACGCCCCCAGCCGGTCGGCGTACCGGGCGCAGTCCCCGCCGGAGCTCAGCGCGGTGCTGACATGGGCCTGGAGGTAGGCCTGCTTGAGGCCCTCGCGGGCCCGGCTCGCCAGGACCGCGGTGGCGTTCGCGCTCAGCCCGAAGAGCGGGGCGATCGCGCTCGGCGAGGCCTCCTCGACGGTGGTGTGCCAGAGCACGGCCTGCCACCGCTCGGGCAGGCTCCGGAAGGCCTGCATCGCGAGGGTCTGCTCGGCCTCGTGCATGGCCCGCACATCGGCGCCGAGTTCGAGGGTGTCGTCCCCCGCCCGCACGGGCAGTCCGACCGGGCCGTCGCCGGACCCGGACGCCTGCTCCGCGAACAGCGCGAAGTCCTCGACCAGATGCTCCCGCTTCGCCGTCTTCGCCCAGGCGGCGGCGACCCGGCGCACGGTGGTCAGAAGGTAGGCGCGCACCGACTGGTCCGGACCCGCCCCGCCCCGTACGGCCTGGAGGGTCCGCGCGAACACCTCGGCCGTCAGATCGTCGGCGGTGTGCCCGTCGCGGCAGCAGGTGCGGGCATAGCGGCGCACGGCATCGGAGTGGCGGCGGAACAGTTCCTCGTAGGCCCCGTCGTCGCCCCCGCGCATCCGGGCGATCAAGTCCCCGTCGGAAGGCGGGAGTTCGCCGCTCGGTCCGGCGGCGTGCCGGCCGCCCGGTTCGCGCTGCGCCGGGACCTGTCGCGCGGGCAGGCTGCCCGCACCGACCTCGCCGCCGGCACCACCGTGTGGCTCTTCCCGCCCGTCAACGCTCATCGCGGAGGCCCTCGCACGACACACTCAACCGGTACACCGATCCAGCGTGGCACACGGCGGGTGCGCGCCGAGGCCGGTCTCCACACCTTCCACCCGTCCGGGCAAGCTCCGACGAATCGCCGTACGGAGCCTCACCCGTTCGAGCGAGCGACCCCGGAAGGGAACCGGTTGACGCCTACCACCGCCACCCGCCGGCCGAGCCACGTGCCCGCCGAGCCACCCGGTCCGCGAACCACACGTCCCGGGGGCCCCGACCTGACCGTCCCGACCTGGACCGCCCTGACCTCGACCGTCCCGACCTGGACGGCCCCGACCTGGACCGTCCCGACCTCGACCGTCCCGACCTGGACGGCCCCGACCTGGACCGTCCTAACCTCGACCGTCCCGACCTAAGCCGTCCGGGACCGCAGCCCTTCGAGCAGGATGTCGAGCAGCCGCGCGGAAGCCGCCGCCTGCTGCGCGGCGTCCGGCAGCGCGGGCGCGGCCGTCGCTATGACCAGCAGGACATCGGCCACCGTGACATCGGTGCGCAGCGCACCGGCCTCCCGGGCCCGGTCGACCAGGCGTCCGACGACCTCCAGCAGCTCGCCCGCGCCCGCGTCCTCGGAGGGCTCGTCGTCCAGGCCGGCCCGCGCCGTGCCGACGACCCGCAGATCGGGCGCGGCGCCGGCCGTGACGACCTGACGCTGGTGCGGAACCCGCGCGCCCTCGCCGGAAGCGTCGCCCCCGTCAACGCCGCCAACGCCGTCGACCCCATCGGCCCCGTCCTCGCCGACCCGCAGGACCTGCGGAGGCAGCAGCCGGCCGGCACCCGAGGCCACGGAGGTGCGCAGGAAGCGCGACAGCGCCTGCCACGGCTCCTCCTCCTGGCCGAGAGCCGTACGGGCCTGCTCGGTCAGCCGCGAGGTCTCCTCCTCGGCTATCCGCCGGACCAGGACGTCCTTGCTGGGGAACCGCCGGTACACGGTGCCGACGCCGACCCGCGCGCGGCGCGCGACGTCCTCCATCGGAGCCCCGTAACCGAGCTCGCCGAAAACCTCGCGGGCCGCGCGGAGTACGTGTTCGAGATTGCGCTGTGCGTCGACGCGCAGCGGCGTGGAGCGACCCACGCCGTGTGTGGTGGCGCCGCCGGCCATCAGGCGCCCGTGACTGTCGGTCGCGGAAGCGGCCGAGGACAGAGCGGTGGCAGAAGCATGGAAATCGGAAATGTGCATGTATATCCCCCGGTAATCATTTGTCTCCCCCCGGAGACACTCCCCGCCTTCATGTCGAGGGGGGCCACGGTCATGAGGGCCCTGGTCCTACTCCTCGACGAGTTACGAACATAGTTGAGCCAGAGTCAATTCAGAAGAGGCAGCCCCGGACGGACCACCGCCCGATCGGAGCATTCACCCTGAATTTTCCGTTCGAAGCCCCCGGAAGCGCACATTCCGTGCCGTCTGACCTGCGCACCTTCCCTTCCATCCGCACCCCCTGACAACCTCGACCCGCCGTCCCCTCCGGTCACACAATTTGCCGGGGCTGTGGACAAACTCCCGGCCACGATGCGTCATGGGACGGTGAAGGCTGCTAACTCCCGGGGCACGGCCCCCGGTACCCCGCCCCGTACGCGGATCCTCATCGTCGGCGGCGGCTACGTAGGCATGTACACGGCGCTCCGGCTCCAGCGAAAGCTGAGAGCCGACGAGGCCGAGGTCACGGTGGTCTCTCCCGAGCCGTACATGACGTACCAGCCCTTCCTCCCCGAAGCGGCCGCCGGCTCCATTTCCCCGCGCCACGTCGTGGTCCCGCTGCGCCGCGTGCTGCCGAAATGCCGCATCGTCATCGGCGAGGCCCGGCACATCGACCACGCCAACCGGACCGCGACCGTCACCACCCTCGCCACCGACGAGGAGGGCGGGGGCCCCGTCGAGATCGAGTACGACGAACTGGTCCTCGCCCCCGGCTCGGTCTCCCGCACCCTCCCCATTCCGGGACTCGCCGAATACGCCATCGGATTCAAGACCGTGGAAGAGGCCATCGGCCTGCGCAATCACGTCATCGAGCAGATGGACATCGCCTCCTCCACCCGCGATCCCGCCCTGCGCGACGCCGCCCTCACCTTCGTCTTCGTCGGCGGCGGCTACGCCGGCGTCGAGGCACTCGGCGAGCTGGAGGACATGGCCCGCTTCGCCGCCCGCTACTACCACAACATCAAGCCCGAGGACATGAAGTGGGTGCTGGTCGAGGCCAGCGACCGGATCCTCCCCGAGGTCGGCCCGGAGATGGGCACGTACACGATCCGCGAACTGCGCCGCCGCGGCATCGACCTGCGCCTGGAGACCCGCCTCGACTCCTGCGAGAACCGGATCGCCGTCCTCAGCGACGGCGCCCGCTTCCCCACCCGCACCGTCGTGTGGACCGCCGGCGTCAAACCGCACCCGATCCTCGCCGCCAGCGACCTGCCCAAGACCGACCGGGGCCGCCTCGCCTGCACCTCCTTCCTCACGGTCGAAGGCGTCGAGCACGCCTGGGCCGCCGGGGACGCCGCCTCGGTCCCCGACATCACGGCCCCGGAGAAGGGCGTCGCCTGCGCCCCGAACGCCCAGCACGCCGTCCGCCAGGCCAAGGTGCTCGCCGACAACCTCGTATCGTCCCTGCGCGGCGGACTCCTCACCGAGTACGCCCACAAGTACGCCGGTTCCGTGGCCTCCCTCGGACTCCACAAGGGAGTCGCCCACGTCTACGGCCGCAAGCTCAAGGGCTACCCGGCCTGGCTCATGCACCGCGCCTACCACCTCAGCCGCGTCCCCACCCTGAACCGCAAGACGCGCGTGCTCGCCGAGTGGACGCTCTCCGGCCTCTTCACACGTGAGATCGTCTCGCTGGGATCCCTCGAACACCCCAGGGCAGAATTCGAACTGGCGGCGGGCGGAGGCCCCAAGGACCCTCCGAAGAAGAACGAAGGCTGATGCTGTCAGTCCCGTCGGCCACACTGGACGTGTGACCATAGGTGGGCTCACACCTGCACAGAGTGACATCAGCGTGACATCCGAGTGCCACCCGATCGCCACCGAGTGACACAGCGACCACGAGCGACACCACGAGGCTTGAAAGCAGTGAACTTCACGCGCTGGAGCGCCCGGTTTCCCGGAACGCAGCGTCGCGCCGCCGCCCGGTCCGAACACGCCGCCGCCCAGGCCAAAAGGGGCGAGGGCTCGGTCCCGGCCGCCCGCGGCGCCGCCGGCCTTTCCGCGACCGGCCCGGACGGCTGCCCCGCCGACCCCACGGTCCGCGGCACCGGTTCCGCCCCCGGAACCGGCTGCGCCCCGGCCGCCGCGGACGGTACGGGACTCCCCGCGCCCTCCCCCGACGAGCTCTCCGTACGCGAAGTCCTCGACCGCCTCCCGGCCCTCGTCGCCCTCGTGCACGGCCCCGAGCACCGCGTCGCCTACGTCAACGACGCCTACACCGCGGGCTTCGGCGCCCGCGCCCCCGGCGCGCCCGCGCACCTGGGCCTCCCCGAGCTCGGGGAGCTCGGCCTGCTCCCGCTCCTCGACCAGGTCCAGCGCAGCGGCAAGCCCCGTACGGCCAAGAACCGCACCGCACCCGGCGGCGCCCACTCGTACACGGTCACGTGCACCCCGATCGAGTTCCCCAAGGCGGGCACCGGATCCGCCCCCGACACCGAGGCGGAACCCCCCGGCCCCGGCCCCACCCCGACCGGCACTGGCGTCCTGATCCACCTCGCCGACGTCACCGACCACGCCGAGGCCGTCGAACGGCTGCGCGCCAGCGAGCGCCGCCAGCGCGAGGCCGCCGTCACCCTCCAGCGCTCGCTGCTCCCCCAGGAACTGGAACAGCCCGACGACCTGCGCGTGGCCGCCACCTACCAGCCCGGCGGCACCGAGGCCGCCGTCGGCGGCGACTGGTACGACGTCATCACCCTCGGCGCCGGCCGCACGGCCCTCGTCATCGGCGACGTCATGGGCCGGGGCGTCCGCGCCGCCGCCGTCATGGGCCAGCTCCGCACGGCCGTCCGCGCGTACGCCCGCCTCGACCTGCCCCCGCACGAGGTCCTCCAGCTCCTCGACGGGCTCGCGGCCGAGATCGACGCCAGCCAGATCGCCACCTGCGTCTACGCCGTCCACGACCCCAACGAGGGCCTCCTCGCGTACGCCTCCGCCGGCCACCTCCCGATCCTCGTCCGCGACGAGGACGGCACCGTGCGCCGCGCGGCCGACCCCACCGGCCCGCCGCTCGGCACCGGCGGCTGGCTGCACACCTCGGGCACCATCGCGCTGGGCCCCGGCTCCACCGCCGTCCTCTACACCGACGGCCTGGTCGAGCGCCGGGGCGAGGACATCGACGAGGGCGTCGCCGCCCTGGAACGCGCCCTCTCCGGCGCCCAGGGCACCCCCGCCGTGATCTGCGACCGCCTGATGCGCGCCCTCGGCGTCGACGCCGACCACGACGACGACGTCGCCGTGATGGTCCTCCAGCAGCCGGCCCGCACCGGCGCGGACGCCGAGCTCTTCCACAACGCGGCCCTGGAACTCCTCGGCGGCATCGAGGCCGCCCCGCGCGCCCGCGCCTTCGCCCAGGGCGTCCTGGCCTCCTGGCGCTTCCCGGTGGAGCTCTGCGACCTGGGAGTCCTCGCCGCCAGCGAGCTCGTCGCGAACTCCCTCCAGCACGGCACCCCGCCCATGCGCCTGCGCCTGCGCCGCACCGACCGCCGGCTGATCATCGAAGTCACCGACGGGGACGACCACCTCCCGCGCCGCCGCCGCGCCGAGCCGGCCGACGAGACCGGCCGCGGCATCTCCATCGTCGCCACCATCGCCTCGGCCTGGGGCTCGCGCCGCACCCCGGGCGGCGGCAAGGCCGTCTGGTGCGAGTTCGCCCTCCCGGACAAGGACAGGGACAGGGATTAGGGACGAGCAGCCGGACACGAAGAAGCCCCGGTCCTGGGACCGGGGCTCCTCCATGTCAGCTCGAAGCCGCACCGCACCTCTACACCTGCTGAACCTGCTGAACCTGCTGGACCTGCGAGGCCACGGCCTCGGAGACCTTGGCCTGGTCCCCCGACCCGGCCACGACCGTGCTCCGGGCCAGCGACGGGTTGTCCTGCACCGGCGTCAGGTGCTTGCCGAGCCGCAGCGCCAGCCCGGCGATGCCGAGCGACACCAGGACGAAGACCCCGATGTAGAGCATCGGCACGCCGGCGGCCAGCGGCACACCGAGCGGCCCGAGCGCCAGGGCCATCTGCTTGACCAGCGCGAAGGCCGAGTTGTACTGGCCCACGGACCCCTCGGGAGCGAGATCGGCCACCAGCGGGGCCAGCGTCGGCGACAGCATGGCCTCGCCGATACCGAAGAGGGCGTACGTCGTCACGAACGCGGCGGCCGCCATGACGGCGCTGCCGTGTCCCAGCCCGGAGAAGGCGGCGATGATCCACGCGACCGTCCAGAGCAGGCCGACCAGCGCGATCACCCGGGACCGGCGGTGGTTCTCGACCAGCCGGAGCACGACGAACTGGGCGAGCACGATCGCCCCGGTGTTGGCGGCGAGGGCGAAGCCCAGCGTCGACGGGGAGATCCCGGCGGCCTCGGTCCCGAAGGCGGCGAGACCCGACTCGAACTGCCCGTAACAGGCGAAGAACAGGACGAAGCCGAGGACGCAGAACTGCACCATCGCCTTGTGCTCCATCAACCGCTTCCAGCCGCCGCCGGACTGAGCCGCGGCCTTGGCCAGCGCGTTGCTGATGGCCGGCGCCTGCGGCATCCGCACGGTGGCGATGACCCCGGCCAGCACCAGGAACATCACGGCCTCGATGCCGAAGAGCAGGGTGAAGCTGCCGGGCCGGCTCTCGTCGACGATGAGTCCGCCGATCAGACCGCCGATGCCCAGACCGAGGTTCTGCATGAAGAACTGCAGCGCGAAGGCGCGGGTCCGGGTGGAGGGGGTGGAACAGCGCACGATCATCGTGGCCAGCGCGGGCTGCATGACGGCCTGGCCGGCACCCAGCGCGAGCGCGGAGAGCAGGATCGCGACCACACCGGTGGACAGGCCCAGCGACAGCGCACCGAACGAGGCGACCACGGCCGCACCGATGACGACGGGGACCGGACCGCGCCGGTCGATCACCCGCCCGGTGAAGGGCAGCGCGAGAAGCGCACCGAGGGCGAAGGCCATGAAGGCACCCGTCGCCCACATGGGGTCCAGTTCGCGCACCTTCGCCGCGTAGACGTAGAGGAACGGAACCGTGAAGCCGATACCGAACGCGGTCAACGCGTTCCCGGCCTGGATCCTCCGCATCGCAGCGCCCATCACCTTGGTCACTTCTCACCACCTTGATTGCTGAAGCTTGAAGACTTCATACCTAAAGTTCGATCCTTAACACTACACACCGAAGGAGTTAGACGCCAACGGCCCCGTGCCATACTTCGAACCATGGGTGACACCCCCGACGGCACTGCGCCCGTCCACGAACCGAGCCTCGACGAACAGATCGCCGTCTATCAGCGCGAGTTCCAGGACCTCGACCCCCAGGTCGAGAAGGTCGTATCGGCCCTCAGCCGCCTGAACCGCCGGATGAACGTCGCGTACGGCCGCCAGACGGCGGCCCTGGGCATCAGCAACGCGGAGTGGGAGGTCCTCAAGGCCCTCGTCCTCTCCGGAGCCCCGTACCGGATGGGCCCGAGCGAGCTCGCGAAGCAGCTGGGCCTGACGCCGGCGGCGATGACCCACCGGATCGACCGCATGACGGCGGAAGGACTGGTCACGCGCGAGCGCGACGAGAACAACCGCGTCCGCGTGATCGTGGAGCTCACCGCGGAAGGCCGCAGCAAGTGGCTGGACGCGATGCGCGCGGCGACGGTCTTCGAGGAGGACCTCCTCCAGGACCTCTCCACGGCGGAGCGGGGCGTACTGGGCGACATGCTCACCCGCCTCCTGGACCGCGTAGAGGACCTCCAGTCCCCGCACTGACCGCCTAGCGGCCCGTCGCAGCCCCCCGGGTTGACACGGGCCCCGCGGATCCGTAAGGTTCTTCGAGTTGTCCCTGAGCCGAAAGGTTTCGGAGACAGCAAATCCCGCCGCCTCGTTGCGGCACCCAACTCAGCACGACTTCCCACTGGGGACGCATTCGGCATGCCCGAATTCATTCCCGAAGGTCGATTATGAATCGCCGGGGAAATCCACTAGAGTTTGGGGAGTCGGAAGGGCCCAACAGCCCCAAAGGCAAACCCCGCTGACTGGGAGTCAGGCCCGAAAGAGTCTGATAGAGTCGGAGACACAAGAACGAAGGAAACGCCCGGAGGAAAGCCCGAGAGGGTGAGTACAAAGGAAGCGTCCGTTCCTTGAGAACTCAACAGCGTGCCAAAAATCAACGCCAAAAAGTTGATACCCCGTCCATTTCGGTGGATGAGGTTCCTTTGAAAAAAGACCTGTGAGGTCACGGCTTCGGCTGTGTCACTTGCAGGCGATTACACAGCGAGGACGCAGTGGACGGTCGGTCTTATTCCGACATGACTGTCCCGCTCTAAGTGCGTGTGCACCCGATTACGGGTAAACATTCATGGAGAGTTTGATCCTG